>NZ_DFRO01000045.1:38208-84023 GCF_002381195.1 Acinetobacter sp. UBA3461
GGCGAAGCCTGGTTTATGCAACATCTGATTGATGGTGACCTGGCTGCTAACAATGGCGGCTGGCAATGGTGTGCCTCGACCGGCATGGATGCAGCACCTTATTTCCGGATTTTTAATCCGGTGAATCAGTCACAGCGTTTCGATCCCAACGGCGACTATATCCGTGAATGGGTTCCAGAACTGGCACATCTGGATGCTAAAACCATTCATGAACCTTATGCCAAAAATCCAGATTTAGGGCTGGATTATCCAAAACCGATTGTCGATTTAAAACAGTCCCGCATCCGGGCAATTGAGGCCTTTAAGAATCTGTAATCAAATTTTGAGTTAAATCATAAAAGAATACTTGCATGAAAGAGGTGGCATGAATGCCACTCTTTCCCCTCTTTGCACTGTAGGTTAAAACAGTATTTAAACTGGCTCAGGACGTCATGTATGGGAAACAAAGAGCTTTAGCCTTGCGGAATCTCAACATATTTTGAAAGTCCTCATGGCCCATCAAAAACAGGGTACTGCCAAACTGATCTTTAAGAATAAAAACTTGGATCAGGCACTTTACCCGTCAGTACCCATTCACCTATTTCCTGATATTTATAATCCACCGGATCATGCAGGGTCTGGGTGCGTACATTGCGCCAGAAACGGTCCAGATTTAGCTTGGCTGTCGTTGCCCGTGCGCCCATGACCTGAAAAATATTCTGAGTGATATACAGTGAAGTATTAGTTGCAGCGATTTTTGCGATGGCAATGGCAATAGATACTTCACCACGCTCTTCAGCTGTTAGATCAGGCCCAACATCCCAAGCCTTTTGCAAAGTCTGAATGGCTTTATTTGCCAATAGACGTACACCTTCTAGCTGTACATAAAAATCGGCAAAATGCTTCTGGGTAAAGGGATCATTGACTGCATTTTCAACCAGTGATTTCGACCAGGCTTTCTGGTTTTGTACCGTCTGCTTGGCTACTTCGAAGGCCCCTTCCGCTACACCGAGGAACATATGCACAAAAATCAGCTGGGCAATCAATGGACGCAGGCTGGAATATGGTGTACTCAATGGCCCTGGATTCAATAACAGCTCATCTTTATGAATTTTCACCTGTTCAAAATGACTGGTCCCGCTGTCGGTTTGACGCTGGCCCATATTGTTCCAGTCACCCAGGAAGCTGACGCCTTCACGCTGGGTTGGAATTACGCCAATCAGTAGTTGGTCCTCTTCGTTATAACCTGAACAGAGCAGGATGTCTGAGTCGATTGAACCGGAACAGAAGCTCTTGTCTCCATGGAAAATATATTCTTGGTCAGAAACTTTAATGGCTGTCGTACGTCGATCCAGCGGGTTTAAGGTATTGCCCCAGAATAGGTTTTTACGTGCAGTCTGTTCAAACCACAAGCCATATTGTTCCGGCTGTGAGAACAGCTGTACCGTCGCAATCAATAAATGATGAAAGCCATAAACATGTGCCAGTGAACTGTCTACGCGTGCAATTGCCTGAATGGTCTGGAAAATTGTCTGCCAGTCTGCACCCAGCCCGCCATATTGCTTTGGAATAGACAACCCGAGCAAGCCACTGTCACGAATCAGGTCGCGTTGCTGCTTGGGATTGCCCCCCTGTTTATCACGTTCAGCTGCGCTCAGGGCAAACTGATCTGCCAGAGACTGAGCAATATCAAGCGGAGATTGATTCAGGTATTGTTGTCGCACATTCATTCTTTTGTACTCATTTCAGCTATCTACAGCATGCCAGAAGCTTAACAGATCAAACTCGGAGCCCATATCCGAAAGCATGCAGAGCTTATCAATGATATAAAAATACCGGCTAAAGAAAGCCGGTATTCTCTTGATTTTACAAAAATTTAAGCTGTTCTTTGCACTTCAGCAATCAGGTTATCCACCACCTGTGGTTCAGCTAAAGTTGAAGTATCACCTAAGCTATCCAGTTCATTCGCTGCAATTTTTCTCAAGATCCGGCGCATGATTTTACCAGAGCGAGTTTTCGGTAATGCTGGCGCCCAGTGCAGTGCATCTGGCGTCGCGACTGGTCCAAGAATCTTGCGCACCCAGGCCACCAGTTCAGCACGCAGTTCTTCCGTACTCTCGGTTCCTGCCTGTAAAGTCACGAAAGCACAGATGCCTTGACCTTTAATATCATGCGGCATACCCACGACTGCAGCTTCAGCTACAGACTCATGTGCCACCAGCGCACTTTCAATTTCAGCTGTTCCCAGACGATGACCGGATACATTCAGCACGTCATCGACACGACCAGTAATCCAGTAATAGCCATCTTCATCCCGACGCGCACCATCACCCGTGAAATAGGTCCCCGGATAAGTCGAGAAATACGCCTCGATAAAGCGTTCCGGATCACCCCAGATGGTGCGCATCTGACCTGGCCAGGAATCCTTGATCACCAGATTACCTTCCACTGCACCTTCCATCTCTTTGCCTTCAGCATCAACAATCGCTGGCTTCACACCAAAGAATGGCCGGGTTGCAGAGCCCGGTTTCAGATCGGTCGCACCCGGTAATGGGGTAATCATGAAACCACCGGTTTCGGTTTGCCACCAGGTATCCACGATCGGACAGCGACTTTCACCGACTACACTGTAGTACCAGTTCCAAGCTTCCGGATTAATCGGTTCACCCACTGAACCGAGCAGGCGCAGGCTGCTGCGGTCACTTTCACGCACAAAGGCATCCCCTTCACGCATCATGGCGCGAATCGCAGTGGGTGCGGTGTAGAGAATAGTGACATTGTGTTTGTCCACGATATGCCCGGTGCGTGCCCAGCTTGGATATTGCGGAACCCCTTCAAACATGACTGTGGTGGTACCGTTCGACAATGGACCATACAGTACATAGGAATGACCCGTAATCCAGCCCACATCAGCGGTACACCAGAACACGTCATCCTGCTTGATGTCGAAAACTTCACGAAAGCTGGAGTTCACATACGTCAGATAACCACCGGTGGTATGCAGTACCCCTTTTGGCTTGCCTGTTGAGCCTGATGTATACAGAATAAACAGAGGATCTTCTGCATTCATGGGTTCCGGTGGGCAGATCTCATTGACCGTCATGATTTCCATGTGATACCACAGATCCCGACCTTCTTTCATTTCGATCGGATTACCCGTGCGATGCACCACCATGACATGCTCTACTGATTCAGTACCAGCAATTTTCAGGGCTTCATCCACATTGGCTTTCAGTGGAATGGGCTTGCCGCCACGCATACCAGAGTCAGCCGTGATGACCATTTTCGCCTGACTGTCCTCAATACGGCTAGCCAGCGAGTCTGGCGAGAAACCGCCAAACACCACGCAATGTACTGCGCCGATACGGGCACAGGCCAGCATGGCAATCGCAGCTTCAGAGACCATTGGCATGTACAGCACCACACGGTCACCTTTCTTGATGCCGTTCTTTTTCAGAACATTGGCAAAGCGGCAGGTTTCATCATACAGCTCATGAAAAGAGATAATCTTGTGACGGGATGGATGATCCCCTTCCCAGATAATTGCCGGCTTATAAGGATGTTCTTTTAGATGGCGGTCCAGACAGTTGGCACTGACATTCAGCTGGCCATCAGCAAACCATTCGATCTTGAAATTATCTTTGTCGAAGCTGGTATCTTTAACTTTGGTAAATGGCTTGATCCAGTCAAGGCGCTGGGCTTGCTCGGCCCAAAACTCATCCGGTTCTTCAATAGAGCGCTGATAGCGTTCGAAATATTCAGCCTCGGTGGTCCGTGCGGTTTTTTTAAATTCTGCTGGTACAGGATAGATCTCTTTCATTATTTACTTCCTTGATCTTATTCCCTCTCATCACGAGAGGTTCATGCCACGTTATTGATTGTTTTTTATGCATAGCTCAGTATGAACGGC
Organism: Acinetobacter sp. UBA3461; assembly: GCF_002381195.1. NCBI lineage: Bacteria > Pseudomonadati > Pseudomonadota > Gammaproteobacteria > Moraxellales > Moraxellaceae > Acinetobacter > Acinetobacter sp. UBA3461. Next base: position 42,098 of record NZ_DFRO01000045.1, read on the forward strand.
TTATCTCAAATTGGACAATCATGCTTTGGTAGTATTCTGATCAATTCATTTAAAACATAGGTTTACAGGTGAATCCAATACATTCCTGTCTAGTTTTCGTATCTCACCATTCCGTTTAATCTTATAATGGTGTTGAATTTTTATACTTTCTTACAGGCAAACATGTTTGCCTGTTTTCAATTACTTGAACTGGCTCAGCCCATGAACTCTAAAGATACTTCGCCATTCTTCTCCCGCTCTCCGGCACCTTCCAATGATAATCCGCTATCTCTTGAAGGGCGCTTTGGCCGGCTCAGCTTTATTGGCTGGTACGCTTTCCTGCATATCATTTTTTTCTTTGCTTCGATTGCCCTCAGTCTGGTCAGCGGTATTTTCAGCCTGACCACCTTGTCTCTGGATAATCGGCAGTTTGTTGATGCACTGACTGGTTTGGCTGGCTTGGGCTATCTGCTGTTGGTTGTGTTCTATCTGTATTTCTATATTGTGGTAGTGGCACGCCGCCTGCATGACCTGAATAAATCTGGCTGGCTGATGCTGCTGATGCTAGTGCCGGTGGTTAATATTTTATTTATTTTCTATCTGCTGCTGGCAAGAGGCACAGCAGGACATAACCGCTTTGGTGCACCGCGACCAACTGCAGTCTGGGAAAAAATTCTGGCCTGGCTGATGATTCTATTGACCGTGTTAAGTCTATTTGCTGCTAGCAGCATGGTATCCTTTATGATGGGAAGTGGTGAGCTGGAAAGTCCACAGGAAGTGATCCAGCAAGGAACAGAATATTTTTAAGCTTATGTTAAATTTTGCTACCACCCGCAAGGGCTATGCAACTTTCTATTAAGTTCAATGTAAAAATCAGGCAAAATAATGCGATTTTTTTATAATCGGGATACTCGTGGCTGAAAAAGACAATGCTCTAAGCCAAGTGACTGAAGGGACCACTGAGCTGTTGCATCAAGCAACTGAAAAAACTGCTCAGACCGTCATTGAGCACACGGCTAAATATAATGATGCGTATTCAACCGTCGATAAATTTATTGAGGCGTTTTGGGAGCGCCTGCCTTATATCTGTATCGCACTGGTAGTTTTCAGTATCTTTTACCTGCTTTCGAAACTGTTCAAGTTTTTTGTGCGTAAAGCGATTGGTGAACGGAGTTACAGTAAACAGAACCTGGTATTGGTACTTAACCGTGTCGGTACATCTGCAATTATTTTTATTGGCTTCCTGATTGCCATGGTCATTGCCATTCCAGGCTTTACACCCGGGCAGCTGATGAGTGCCTTGGGGATTGGTTCGGTGGCGATCGGTTTCGCTTTCAAGGATATTTTCCAGAACCTGTTGTCCGGCGTGCTGATTCTGCTCGGTGAACCGTTTAAAATTGGCGATGACATTATTGTCTCAGGTATGGAAGGCACGGTAGAAGATATCCAGATCCGTGCAACTTTCCTGCGCTCACCCGATGGCCGCCGTATTGTGATTCCAAATGCAACGGTTTATACCAGTGCCGTGACAGTAAATACGGCTTATCCGCGCCGCCGCTGTCAGTTTGTGGTTGGTATTGGCTATGAAGATGATGTGCAGAAAGCCAAGAGTATCATTATGGCAATTCTGGACAAGGATCAGTTGATCCTCAGCCAGCCTGCTTTTAATGTTAATGTGACTCAACTGGCTGACTTCTCGATTAATCTGACGGTAACCTGGTGGGTCGATACCCAGGAAAATTCGACAGGTAATTCAATCAGTACCGTTCAGGAACATGTGATTGAAGCCTTTGCAGAACATGGCATTTCAATTCCTTACCCTGTACAGGAAGTAAAAGTGTACCGTGGTGAAAATATTGAAGATGCTTCAGGCCGTGCTAAACAGTCGACCTAAGACATAAGGGATTACTGTTTCAGTACGGATAATACGGTTGCCAAGGCTCACAGCCTGGCAGCCGTTTTTTATAAGCAGATCTATTTCATAAGGAATAAAACCGCCTTCTGGTCCAATTACCACCGTACACGGATGCTCAATTGCAAAAGGCATTTTGTTTTCAGTATAAGGATGCGCCACATAAGCCGGACAATCTGTACGAATCAAGGTCGGTAGTACATCTTCTACGAAGGGTTTAAAACGTTTATATAATTCGATTTTCGGCGCAATCGTATCCCCGGCCTGTTCCAGTCCCAGCTCTATATAATGATCTAACTGTTGTAAAAATGGGGTTTGCCAATAGCTTTTATCAACCCGATAGCTATGCAGCAAAATGATTTTCTCTACCCCAAGTGTCGCTGCATCCATAATTAAACGACGCAATACTTTCGGACGTGGTAAAGCCACAATCAGCGTCACTGGCAATTTCGCTGGTACGGTTTCTTCTTTTAAGGGTTTCAGACGAACTGTTTTTTCTGTAATTTCGATAATTTCCGTAAGATACCGTTTGCCTTCACGGATACCCACTTTAAGCGTATCACCGACCTGAATATCCAGATACTGCTGTAAATGCTCCAGCTGCCGCTTGGAACTAATCGACCACAGTTCAGATTCAGTTTGGCGAGGATCAAGCAGGACGATGTTCATAACTAAAAACCAATCAAAAGATTTAATTCAGTAACGCATTGTCTGCACGACAATCATCAGCACAACAATGAGTCATATAGGAATCACAACTCAATATAGGAATAACAACTCGCCATTGGCATTCGTGACAGGTGACATGGATATCACCCGTTTGATTGGGGTACATGGATGTATCCTCAATCAAACAAAAGATTTTTGCTACTTTTCATCTCTGAAAAGTAGGTCATCTCTACAATTAAACTTTTAGTAGTAAACCGATATATGCGAGTGTGGTGGAGTTTTACAAATACTGATCTATTACTGCAATATGCTTGGCAAGCGAACCCTGATTCTGCTGCATAATCTTTTGTGCTGCGGTATTTAAACTTTCTGCCTTGAATGAATCATTGAGAATCTTCAGCAAAGTTGTAGCTGCCTGCTGAACATTCTCTACCACTTCTACAGCTTGAGCTTCAACAAACTCATCGACAATAGTCTGGAAGTTAAAATAATTCTTACCCAGAATCGTAGGCACATTTAGTGCGATCGGCTCCAGAATATTATGTCCACCACCAGGCTCATTTAAAGAACCACCGACATAGCAGACTTGGCTAAGTGCATACCACAGCCACATCTCACCCATTGAATCTGCCAGATAAATCTGGGTATCCGCTTCAATTTTCTGTTCCAAACTACGGCGTTGGGTGGTTAAGTTAAGAGCCTGCGCGGCCTGAAACACTTCATCAAAACGTTCCGGATGGCGTGGCACCACAATACACAGTAAGTTTGGATCAGTATCTAGAGCTGCTTTTAATTCGGCCATCAGCTGCTGTTCTTCCGGTGCATGGGTACTGGCCAAGGTAATGATCTTACGGCCTTGTAAAGTCCATTCCCGTTTTAACTCACTCGCACGCTCAATAAACTGCTGTGGTGCCGTGATATCAAACTTGATATTACCTAAAATCTGGGTTTTTTTAGTTTCGATGCCTAAATCAATATAACGTTGTTGCGTTGCAAGATCCTGAGCCAATAGCTGCTGCATTGCGTTCAGCATGCCATGGGTTAGCCCTTTAACCTTGGCATAACCTTGAGCTGATTTTTCTGAAAGACGGGCATTCAGCAACAGACAAGGCACCTTATAATTCTTTGCCTGATCAATGAGATTTGGCCAGAGCTCAGTTTCCATTAATAGCAATAATTTCGGCTGATATTTCTGATAAAAATCCCGAATCAGATGTTTTTGATCGGCAGGCAAATAAACGGCCTGAAATAAATTTAAATAGGGTTCTTTAAGAAAAAGAGATTTGGCGCGTGCCTGACCTGTTTTAGTGGTATTGGTCACCAGCACCGGATGGCCTGATTTTAAATAATATTCAATCAGTGGCTGTGCTGCATTGGTCTCTCCAACCGAAACCACATGAAACCAGATGGCATGTTTGTTTTTTGGGGTCTGAAACGGACCAAAACGCTCAAGCAATTCCTGTTGTAGTTGTTCAGGACTTTCCGCACGCTTGCGAATACGTGACTGATATAAAGGCTTGATCAGTGTCAGTGCCGCGTTGTACCAAAAAGGAGTAGCCAAATGTTGCCCCGAAATTGAGTGAATCGGCAAAATATAACAGAGCCACATCGACATGTTAACCGATGTGGCTCATTTTCAGATTATTCTATTGTGCTTAAAACTTTTACTTCGGCCAAAGTCGGGTAATCAATATAACCCTCAGCCGCCTGACTGCCGATCATATTTTCCAGTTTTAGCTCGTTCAGCGGTGCATCTTGCAACAGACGCTCGTATAGGTCCGGATTGGCAATATAGGCCTTACCAAAAGAGACCGCATCCGCTTTACCTGAGGCTAAAAGTTCAATAGCATCCTCACGGCTCAAGCGCATATTAGCAATATACGGCACGCCACCTGAACGCTGTTTCATATATTCAGAAATGCTGTCTTCAGCTAGATATTCACGGGTAAAGAAAAATGCGATCTGACGTTTGCCCAGCTGCTCCATTGCATAACCAAATGTTTCACGTGGATCATCATCACCCATGTCATGCTCATCACCACGTGGTGCCAGATGCACACCAATACGATCTGCGCCCCAGACTTCGATCAAGGCATCTACCACTTCCAGCAGGAAACGAGCCCGGTTTTCAACAGAACCACCGTATTCATCTTCACGCTTGTTGGTCTTGGTTTGCAGGAACTGGTCAATCAGATAACCATTGGCGCCATGCAACTCTACCCCATCGAAACCGGCGTCTTTGGCACGAATAGCAGCTTGCTTATATTGCTCGGTAATGGCATGAATTTCTGAGATTTCCAGCGGACGTGGAAGAACATAAGGGCGCTTAGGACGTAACAGGCTGACATGACCGGCTTGTTGTACTGAACTTGCAGATACCGGTGTTTCACCATTTAACAGCTCTGGATCAGAAACACGCCCCACATGCCATAGTTGGGCAACGATTAAACCACCCTTCTCATGTACAGCATTGGTTACCAGTTTCCAGCCTTCAACCTGTGCATCTGTAAATAGACCAGGTGTATTGCGGTAACCATTGGCTTCTTCAGAAATGACAGTCGCTTCAGAAATGATCAGGCCTGCACTTGCACGTTGGGCATAGTACTCAGCTATCATCGCGGTTGGGACACGCTCATCAGTTGCACGACTACGGGTTAAAGGTGCCATGATGACACGGTTTTTTAATTCAAGCGCACCCAGTTTCAGGGGGGTATTTAATTCAGCCATACTGACTCCGACCTCCAGATCTGTTTTAGAGGTGTTGTTGTAGATGTTCGATGTACTGCTGAATCAAAGCTTCGTTGCGGGAGAAATATGACCATTGCCCATGTCTAGTGGCAGTAATTAATCCCGCCTGCTGTAACACGGACAAATGATTGGACATGGTGGACTGCGAAACTTGCCCTAATTTTTCAATCTGGCCCGCACAAACACCACGCTGAAAGCCGCCACATTCTTCGGCAGACAGAAACTGCTCTGGTGTTTTTAACCATTCCAGAATTTGCCGGCGTGTGGGATTTGCCAGTGCTTTAAAGATCAGATCAAAGTCCATAGTCACATCACATAGTCGTGCGCAACAAAGCTGATTGCAGCATTTATCCCATTATATCGTATTTTTTCGATTTATATATCGAATATTTTAGATATAAGAGTCACAAACTGTATCTGCTTTGCTACGCAGAGAGTTAAAAGGTCTGCTTACAGGCCTTGTTTCAAGCTTGCTTCAATAAATTTATCCAGATCACCATCCAGAACTGCACCTGTATTTGAATTTTCAACACCAGTACGTAAGTCTTTGATACGTGAGTCATCCAGTACATAAGAACGGATCTGGCTACCCCAACCAATGTCAGACTTCGAGTCTTCTAATGCCTGAGCGGCTTCATTACGTTTGCTCATTTCCAGTTCATAGAGTTTTGCACGTAACTGTTTCCAGGCATGGTCACGGTTGGCATGTTGTGAACGCTGGTTTTGACAGGCCACCACAATACCGGTTGGAATATGGGTCAGACGTACCGCAGAGTCAGTTTTGTTAATGTGCTGACCACCGGCACCCGAGGCACGGTAAGTATCGGTACGGACATCTGAAGGATTGATTTCAATCTCAATATTGTCATCTACTTCAGGCGATACAAATACTGCAGAGAATGAGGTATGACGGCGGTTACCCGAGTCAAATGGTGATTTACGTACTAGACGGTGTACACCTGATTCGGTACGTAACCAGCCATAGGCATACTCACCTTCTACACGGATCGTAGCAGACTTAATCCCGGCTACATCACCGTCAGACTCTTCCATCACTTCTGCTTTAAAACCATGACGTTCAATCCAGCGCATGTACATACGCAGCAGCATCGATGCCCAGTCTTGTGCTTCTGTACCACCTGAACCTGCCTGAATTTCCACATAGCATGGATTCGGATCCATCGGATTACTGAACATACGACGGAATTCAAGCTTTGCCAGCTCTTCCTCTGCTGTTGTCAATTCTGCCTGTACATCTTCAAGCATGGCTTCTTCATCGGCTTCTACAGCCAGATCAAGCATGGCTTGTGCATCTTCAAGCTGATTCGCCAGACCATCCAGTACATTCAGTACATTCTCAAGCTCGCCTTTTTCTTTGGCCATAGCCTGCGCACGGTTCTGATCATTCCAGATGGCTGGATCTTCTAATTCACGGAGAACCTCTTCCAAACGCTCTTTTTTCAGATCGTAGTCAAAGATACCCCCGTAGTGTTTGACCACGTTCGTTCAAGTCTTTTAGCTGGAGTAGATAAGGATTAATTTCCACGTGAATTTCTCTCAATCAATAAGGCATAAATTTTTAGCAGGCAATTATATCACAGTCCTTTCCCGCAGTTTGAACAGGACATCTGTATGATTTCTGCCTGCCATAAATATTTATTTCAATAATTCAACTCAATCAATTTAGCAGTGTTGATTCATCTTCATATAGAGAGAAAATGCATTCAAAATGAATTTTATTAACGAAAAACTTCTAATTTTTTAAAACTCAACCAGTCTTTTTAATCATAAATTTTCTGATTATTTATTAATCAAAATCTCTAAAATTCACAATCTTTACATAGTTTTAATAAAACAAAACATTGTTTTTTTTATTTATATTTCAATGAATTAAAATCATAAAATTACACAAAATTACTGAATTGACATTAATGTAACTTTCCCTTGATTGACGATCTGTCGATTTGGGCTAGACTGAAACTGTAACAAAAAATGTATTAAATCCCAGCCAAAATTTCAGAGGGGAGTATCCGCATGAAAAAATTAGCAATCGCTTCAGCACTAATTTCAGCCGTAGCTTTTACGGGTACCGCAGCACATGCTTATCAAGCAGAAATTGGTGCATCAGCAGGCTTAACAGATCCGGACAACGGTAGTTCAAGCGGCTCTTTCGGTGTAGATGGCACTTACTACTTTAATCCTGTACAAACGCGTAATTCACCATTAGCCGAAGCTGCTTTCCTTGATCGTGCAAGTAATGTGAAAGCTGAATACCATTATGATGAAATTGGTGATGCTGAAGCACATCGTTACGGTGTCGGTGCAGAATACTTTGTACCGAATTCAGACTTCTATCTAGGTGGTAAGGTGAGTGGTCATGACTTGCAAGACAATGATGACTTCGATAATGACCTAACGACTTATGCTGCAGAAGTGGGTTACCTTCCAGCACCAGGCTTATTGATTGCTGCTGGTGTGAAAGGATGGGATAACGACCGTGATGACGGTGTAGATCCAACACTTCGTGCAAAATATGTGACTACCTTAAGCAACGGTAAAGACATTAACCTTGAAGCTGGTGCCGCTTTTGGTGATCTTGATGAGTACAACCTGAAAGCTGACTACTTTATCGATAAAACTCTAAGCGTTGGTGCTGACTATCAGAACAATGACCTTATCGACCGTAGTGAATTTGGTGTGAGTGCACGTAAATTCATCAACCAGCAAGTTAGCCTTGAAGGCCGTGTAGGCTTTGGTGAAGCAGGTAATAATGACTACAACAAATTTGGTGTAGCTGCAAAATACCGCTTCTAATCTAAGTTAGACATAGCTTTAATAAAAAAGCCCTTCTTCGGAGGGGCTTTTTAATGCACCAAAATAAGACCAATGGTCTTGACCATAAGAATAAAAAACATACAATTTGTTACAAGTATAAAATTTTAAGTTTTATCAATAACAACCGAGACTTTTACATGTTAAAAAAAATTGTACTTGTAACTGCCCTGCTGGGCACATTTGGTTTGAGCCATGCTTATCAGGCTGAAGTAGGTGGCACTATTGAGATCCTAGACCGCGACCAAGGTGGTTCAGATGTAGGTTTTTCGATTGATGGCACTCATTACTTCAGCCCAGTTCAAATCAAAAATTACCCTTTAAACGAAGCTGCATTCTTAAATCGCGCGAGCAATATAAATGGTGCTTTAAGTTATGTAGATGACTCAGAGATTTTTGGGATTCAAGCAGGTATTGAATACTTTGTTCCAAATTCAGATTTTTACTTGAGTGGTAGTCTTTCTCATTTTGATAATGATTTTGGGGATTTAACCAGTTATAGCGCTGAAGCAGGCTACTTACCAGTTCCTGGTTTATTAGTTGCTTTAGGACTTATCGGCATTTCTGAAGATGATGCAGATGATGAAATTGATCCAACGTTACGTGCGAAATATGTAACTCAAGTTGGAACTTATGATATGAATTTTGAAGCTGGTGCGAGTTTCGGTGACATCGATGCGTATAATCTGGGAGCTGATTTATATCTAGATAAAACCTTTAGTGTAGGTATTGGATATACTGATTCTGACTTAGAAGGTACTGACGTATTTAGTATACGTGCTAAAAAATTCTTTTCTCAGCAATTTAGTTTAGAAGGTGGTATTACTTTTGGTGACAATGCTGACATCTTCGGTGTACGTGGTGCCTATCGCTTCTAATTAAATATTACAGAGTATAAAAAAACCGCTCAAAAGAGCGGTTTTTTTTATTTACTGTTCCAGATGTGCAATCCGCATCTGCAAACTGACATTGCCATTAAAGATATTTTTGTCCAGTTCATAGACCAGACGTACACTGTCCTGCATTGGATCGAACTGATATTTATTGGCTGCATTAAAAGCAATCGCATCCACCACCTGTCCATTTTCCAACGCCACTCGCAGCTTCAGATGTACCTCTTTAAGCCAGCGATAATCCAATACTTTAAATATGCCTTCAAATATAGGTTGTGGAAACTTTTGTCCCCATGGGCTCAGATTATGCAGAAGATCTACTGTATCAATCTGAAATGCAGAGGCTGGCAGCTCACCATCAGTCCATAACGTTGCAGTAAACAGACTTTCATCCATACAGCCTATTAACTGTTCAAAGGTCTGCTTAAATTCAGCAAAATGTGCTTTTTTAATGGTCAGGCCTGCCGCAGCTGCATGCCCACCAAAGTGACTGACAATATGTGGATTTTGTTCAGCGACCCGCTCAATCGCATCACGGATATGAATCCCCTCAATTGAACGGGCAGAACCCTTGATATGAATGCCATCTTCATCTGCAGCAAAAACAATACTTGGACGATGAAACTGTTCTTTTAAACGCCCAGCGACAATTCCAATCACGCCTTGATGCCAATGCTGTTCAAACATGATCAGGGCAGCTGGCAGCTCCATTTCATCCAGCTGGATTTTTTCCAGTTCAGCCAGCGCCTCCTGCTTGATCTTGCCTTCGACCTGACGGCGCTCGACATTGAGCTGATTCAGCTGTTCTGCGAGTGGATAAGCAGTTGCCAGATCTTTAGCGAGTAGACATTCAATCCCGATATCCATGGTTTCCATACGTCCAGCCGCATTAATGCGCGGACCGAGTACAAAACCGAGATCTTGGGCTTTTAAAGTTGCTGCATCCCGCCCTGCGATTTCCAGCAGTGCACTAATCCCTGGACGGCATAAGTGCTGCTGAATCCGCTTCAGCCCAGCGTCAACCAAAATACGGTTGTTATAGTCCAGGCTAGCTACATCTGCATAGGTTCCCAGTGCCACCAGATCCAGATAGTTGGTGATTACTGTAGAAGACTTACCAAGCTTCTTACGATGGGTAGATAGATTGGCTAATACATAGAAAGCCACGCCTACCCCAGCCAGTGCCTTGCTTGGGAATTCACAACCAAGCTGATTTGGATTGACCACTGCTTCAGCAGCAGGTGTCGGTTTGGTGGTAAGATGGTGATCAGTGATAATCACTTGCATACAATGATCTTGTGCCTGTTTCACCCCGTCATGACTGGAAATCCCATTATCCACAGTAATGAGCAGATCAGGGGTAAAACTGGCAAATGCCAGATCAGCAATTGCCGGCGTTAAGCCATAGCCATATTTAAAACGGTCTGGGACCAGATAATCAACATCCGCTCCCATATCACGCAGTGCCAGCAGCATTAATGCCGTACTGGTGGCACCATCGGCATCATAATCACCGACAATCACGATTTTCTGACCTGCATCAATCGCTGCATCGATCAGCTGAATGGCTTCCGGCAAGCCTTTCATGCTCGGTGCCAACAAATGCTTGAGTTTCAGCTCCAGCTCCTGCTGCGATTCCACTCCACGGCGTGCCAGAATCTCTGCAATAAAAGACGGTACGTCCTGAAAAGATTCAGGACGGGTCAGTAAAGGGCGCTGCTTGATTTCAAGTTTTGGCATTTATGGCATCAGTCGCTGCAATGTCCAGGCATCGTCAGTCCTGGTATAACTCAGACGATCATGCAAACGATTTGGACGTCCTTGCCAGAATTCATAATAATCAGGTACTAAACGGTAACCACCCCAGAATTCTGGCTTATCAAGCTGTTCCTGGTTTGCCATCGTATCATGGTAGTCCCAGAAACGCTGCTGCAGTTCATCGCGACTGGCAATCACACCACTCTGGGGCGTACTGACATGCGCAGCAATCTGACTGTCACGTGGACGCTTATGATAATAATCTGTGGATTCTTCTTTGGAGATTTTAACTACACGCCCAGAAACACGGATTTGTCGTTCCTGCTCCTGCCAGTAAAATAGCAGCTCAGCATAAGGATTTACCTCAAGGTCCATCCCTTTCTGGCTATCATAATTGGTATAGAAAGCATAACCATCTGGAGTCGCCCCACGCAGCAAGACTGTGCGTACATGCGGACGACCTTGCGCATTTGCCGTAGCCAGTGACATGGCATAAGGCTCATGCAATTGCGCTGCCAGGGCATGGTTAAACCAGAGCAAAAACTGTTCATGTGGATCCAGTTTAACCTGATCCTCAAGCAGCTCGCCTTTCTGATAATTCAGGCGTAGTTCACTCAGATCTTTAATTAAATCAGTCATTCCATCTCTCTATAATCAGTCAGCAAGTTTAGGCAGCATTGGCACGTATAGCATCTGCCAATGAATGGGCCAGTGTAGTGACTTCATCCAGGTCTTCGCCTTCCACCATAACACGAATAACCGGCTCAGTACCTGACTTACGAATCAGCAAGCGGCCACGGCCTTTCAGCTGTTGTTCTGCTTTTTCAAATTCAGCAGCAAGCGCAGGGACGGCGTACGGATCAAACATGGCGTCCAGACGCACATTGACCAATACGTTCGGTAACAAGCGGAAATCAGCTACCAGTTCATGCAGGGCTTTCTTCTGCTCAACCATCACCGTCAATACTTGTAGCGCAGCAATAATGGCATCACCCGTGGTGCTCTTGTCTAGTGTCAGGATATGACCGGATGGCTCACCGCCAGTGACCCAGCCCTTTTGCTCCAGACCTTGTAATACATAACGGTCACCCACCTTGGCACGCAAGAATGGGACTTGGGCTTTTTCTAGAGCCAATTCCAGCGCCATATTACTCATGAGTGTGCCCACAATTCCTGCTGGCTTATTTTTGGCCTGAGTCGCAAGGATATACAGAATATGGTCACCAGTAATCTGCTCACCGTTTTTGTCGACCATAATGACACGGTCAGCATCTCCATCAAAGGCAATCCCAAGATCAGCCTGATATTCAATGACTGCTTTTTGCAGATTCTCAGGATGAGTTGAGCCACAGTCTTTATTGATATTAAGGCCATCAGGATCATCAAACATTGCAATAACTTTTGCGCCCAATTCACGGAACACTGCAGGACCCACGTTATAGGCTGCCCCATTGGCACAATCCACTACAATCGTTAAATCATTCAGATCTAAATGATAAGGGAATGTCGATTTACAGAATTCGATATAACGGCCATTGGCATCTTTGACACGGAAACTTTTACCCAGATTCGCCGTATCTTCAATCACCAGTTCTTTTTCGAGTTCCTGATTAATTTCATCCTGCAAAGTATCTGGCAGTTTTTTGCCCTCACCCGAGAAGAATTTAATCCCGTTATCAAAATACGGATTATGAGAAGCTGAAATAACAATACCCAGACTGGCATGCAGTGCACGGGTCAAATGGGCAATTGCAGGAGTCGGTAATGGACCCAGTAAATGTACATAAACACCTGCTGCGTTCAGGCCCGCCTGCAAGGCAGATTCCAAAATATAGCCTGATAAACGCGTATCTTTCCCCATCACCACCAGCGGTTTATTTTTCTTGCTATATCGCTTGAGTACCTTTCCTGCAGCAAAGCCTAATTTAAGCGCAAACTCAGGCGTAATTGGCAATTCGCCAAACTTGCCACGGATACCATCGGTGCCAAAATAACTCATCGTTGTCTCACTTCTTATTGGGTGATTTCCATCATCCATTTTTACAATGTGTGACACTTTACACCAAAACAAAAAAGCCGTCATTGCTATGACGGCTTTTTTCGAACGAGTGCAGAAAGGAAATTAGCCAACGCGATAATTCGGCGCTTCCTTGGTAATCGTCACGTCATGTACGTGAGATTCAGACATACCTGCAGAAGTGATTTTCACAAACTTCGCATTTTGGCGAAGATCTTCAATCACTGCAGAACCGGTATAACCCATAGATGAACGCAGACCACCCATCATCTGATGCACGATGTTACCCATTGGGCCTTTATAAGGTACACGCCCTTCAATGCCTTCTGGAACCAGTTTCTCGGCACCCGCTTTAGAATCCTGGAAATAACGATCTGCAGAACCTGTTGCTCCAGCCATCGCACCTAATGAGCCCATACCACGGTAAGCTTTATAGTAGCGGCCCTGGAAGAACTCAACTTCACCTGGTGCTTCTTCGGTACCAGCCAACAGTGAACCCACCATGATGGTGCTTGCACCAGCGCCAATCGCTTTTGCCATATCGCCAGAGAAACGGATACCACCATCAGCAATCAATGGAATCTGTTCTTTCAATGCATTCGCAACTGAATCGATTGCAGAGATTTGCGGCATACCAATACCGGCAACAATACGCGTCGTACAGATTGAACCAGGACCGATACCCACTTTAACAGCATCTGCACCAGCATCCAGAAGTGCAAGTGCAGCATCACCCGTTGCAATGTTACCGCCAATCACCTGAACTTGTGGGAAGTTCTGTTTTACCCAACGTACACGTTCAATCACACCAGCAGAGTGACCATGTGCAGTATCGACGACAATCACGTCTACACCAGCTTCAACCAATGCTTCAACACGGCTTGGTGTTTCTGCACCCGTACCAACTGCAGCACCCACGCGTAGGCGACCTAAGTCATCTTTACAGCTGTTTGGATAGCTTTCAGCTTTGCGGAAATCTGTAACCGTGATCAAACCTTTCAGTTCTTGCTGTTCATTTACCACCAGAACTTTTTCGATACGGTGTTTTTGCAGTAAGGCCTGGATGTTTTCTTTCGACTCACCTTCACGAACTGTGACCAGACGATCCTGACCTGTCATGATGTTACTGACTGGCTGTTCAAGATTGGTTTCAAAGCGTGTATCACGACCTGTCACGATACCAACCACTTTGCCATCTTTAACAACAGGTACACCGCTAATATTGTTTGCCTGAGTTAAGGCAATCAACTCACGAACGGTAGTTTCTGGGGTAACAATGATTGGATCTTTCACCATACCCGCTTCGAATTTCTTCACACGACGTACTTCAGCAGCCTGTGCAGCAATATCCATGTTCTTGTGCAGAATACCGATACCACCATTTTGCGCCATTGCAATCGCCATACGGGATTCAGTCACCGTATCCATAGCTGCAGACACAAGAGGAATATTCAGGTTAATGCCGCGAGTCAGGCGTGTCTTTAGAGAGACATCTTTTGGGAGAACAGTAGAGTAGGCAGGGAGTAATAGGACATCATCGAAGGTTAACGCGTCTTGAACGATGGTCAACATAACAGTCTCACTGGTAATTTCCGTGCGCCATTATAAACAAATTTAGCTCTAAATTTCATTGCAATTGCAAAATTTATTTTGTCGAAATCTGGACTTAGATTTAATTTAACTGCCTAAATTTATAAATTCGACTATTCAATCAACAGTTTAAATATTCCAGTATAGCAGGATGATCAATTGAGCTTACAAAATCATTTATACACTTCTTCTTTTCCACAGATAGTGAAATAAAAAAACAGATCATGGAAAGATAATCATTTGCCTGCAACATGGCAGATTCGAGGCTCAATCATACCAACACTTATACCCAATAAAAAAGCAGAGCCTAAGCCCTGCTTTTGTAAATCTTGCATGCAGATTTAGCTGACGCGCTCAAAGTTATCGTCATTCCCGGCTTCATCCCGATCGATCTGGATGAATGGAATCATATTATGGGCAATGCGGGCTTTATTACACTGCGCACCTGCAACCTGTACTTCCTTACATGAAGTACTGCGTAGCTCATACATACCACAACTGACCTGCTCACCAATCGTACCTTGTAATGCAATACAGCGCGGATTTTTCTGATTGGTCCCTGCCATACACGAATACACCGATGTAACAGGTTCCGTATAGTGCTCTGGCATCGGAATGCCCTCGGCCCAGTAAAACGACACCCTGAAATGGGCGCAACATGCGCCACAACTTAAACATGCATCCTGTGTTGGAACTTGAGACAACATTTTTTATAAATTCTCGTCATCAAAAAGATTTTTTGGAATCCGAAAATATAAAAAATGTTGTTTTTTCACTCAAGTATTTTTTTAATTTTTCCTGTTATTCCGGACAGGTAAATACCGTTTCATCCATTAAGTCAGTGCCACATTCCAGGGTTTCAATCCAGTCCAGGAACTGATTGATCTGCTCTTTGCCCACAAACGGTGTACCGTGCTGTGGCACGATCATTTCTATATCCATGGTACGTACCATTTGTACCCAGAGACGGATCACCTTGTTATTACACATATAGCGCTGGTGAAAGCCTTTCATTTTCGGAATATGCGCCGCAAAGTTTTCTAGTGGACGCGAAGCGTCTTCGACCATAGACGCGCCCATATCGCCTGAAAACAGAATTTTTGCAATCGGGTCATAGAATTGGAAATTACCGACTGAATGCAGAAAATGAGCAGGAATTGCCACAATATTGGAATTGCCCAGTTTGATAATCTGGCCATGATCCGGCAGCTCCACCAGACGATCTAACCAGTTACCTTTCATGCGGTCACTCATAAAGGCCGAGTTCAGGTGCGGCAAGAAACGTGCCCAAAGCTTGGATGCAACCACTTTGGCATCGGTATAGACTAACCAGCGCGGCATCGAAGTGATAATGTCCGGATCCTGATGCGAGGCCATGACATAATCCAGATTGGCCAGACGGGTATATTTGTTCAGTTCCATGGTGAGCGGCACATAAGTCAGGTCACCACCCGGATCCAGTACTGCCGCACGGTTATTATCAATAATTAAAAACTGGTTGGCCTGAACGCCTTCACCTTTTACCAGGCTGGTAAAACTAATGCACTTGTGGATGCCATCATCAAATAAAACCTGTGATGTGGTACGTTCAAAAGCCATAACTTTCCCCAATTTTATACATTTAAAAATGATTTTTGTGTTGTTGTTAACATATAAGCATTCAGAGAAACTTACAATAAATAAAAATGTCTATATAGCCTTATTTATCAGCATTTTGAGAGCTATTTCACAATAAAAAATCCCGAGTTTTTAGCTCAGGATTTAATATATTATTCTTATGAATTAGAAATAATAATGTTTGAGCAAGGTACCAATACCAATCAACAGGAAGATCAACGCACCAATTTTGTGAATCAAGGCGATTGGCAAGCGGTTTGCCAGCTTATCCCCAATAAAAACTGCCGGTGCATTGGCAATCATCATACCTATTGTGGTTCCCAGCATCACCCAAAGCACACTGTCAAAACGTGCTGCCAGGGCTACAGTTGCAACTTGGGTTTTGTCACCAATTTCTGCCAAGAAGAACAAGATAAAAGTCGCACCAAATACCCCCAATTTTTGCCATTTGTTAATGCTAGAAGATTCATCACCAAGTTCATCCGGAATCAGCATCCAGATCGCCATGGCAATAAAACCAATTGAAACAACCCATAACAACACATCTGGACTGATGACCGTAGTAATCCACTGACCCAATACCGCAGACAAACCGTGGTTGATCAAGGTCGCTAGCAAGATCGCAATAAGAATAGGAACAGGCTTTCTGAATCGCGCGGCAAGCAGCAAGGCAAGCAATTGGGTCTTATCGCCCATTTCGGCAAGTGCTACGATGGCAGTTGAAAGAAGGAATTCGTACATGTGTCTTTCTCTGGCTGGCATGTGCTACCGATGACTTACCCTTCCCGCCAGCCAAAATCTGCAGAATGGTAAATCAAAGGTCTTGCCAACAAAAGAAAGCTTCGAGAAGCTCATTTGGTTCTTTGCTATGATGACCATGTCCGGTTCAGGACAAATATGTTGACCATCACCCTTTCGCTTTGCGCAAAAGGCGGCTACTCCCCAATGAAGTAAGCTCATTATAATCAAGAGCATCCATATTTACAAATCGTAATATAAAAAAACCCTGCCGGAGCAGGGTCTTTCTATTAAAGCATTAATGAATTAGATCAATAGGCTACGAATATCTTTTAACAATTTGGTTAATTTATTGGTGAAGCGTGCCGCATCTGCACCATTAATCACACGATGATCGTATGACAATGACAATGGAAGCATTAAGCGTGGATCAAAGCCCTCACCATTCCAAACCGGTTGCATGGTCGCAGGTGAAATACCCAGGATTGCAACTTGTGGCCAGTTCACAAGTGGGGTAAACGCTGTACCACCAATTGCTCCAAGACTTGAAATCGTGAAATTCGCACCTTGCAGATCTTTCGGTGAAAGTTTCTTATCACGTGCTTTTTGACCCAGTTCACCCAATTCTTTCGAAATTTGCTTAATGGATTTTTGATCTGGATTACGCAGTACAGGAACCGTCAAACCATCTGGTGTTGCGACTGCAATCCCCATATGGATTTCGTTACGCAACAGGACTGACTTACCGTCATCTGACAAATGACCTGCAAATTCACGCTCTTCTTTCAGCAGGTGTGCTACTGCCTTGATAATGAATGACATAATAGTCAGGCTTAGGCCTTCTTTCTTAAAGTTGCCTTTAAGTTCATTACGCCATGCTTCAAGTTCAGTAATATCGGCCAAGTCGAACTGTGTCACTTGCGGGATGTAATTATTGAGAGACAACTGCGGAATAGAAACCTGCTGCAAACGCGTCAAGGCTTTCTCTTCCACGCCACCAAATGCATCGAAGCTTGGTAGTTTTGGCAAGCCTGCGGGTGCAGCCGCGGCTGGCGCAACTGCAGCAGGTGCCGGTGCAGTCAGACGTGTTTTCACGTATGCAAACAGATCTTCTTTCATCAGGCGTGCATGCGGACCAGATGCTTTGACTTCAGCAAGTACCACACCCAGCTCACGTGCAAGCTTACGAACTGCAGGACCAGCATAGACTTTGGCATTGGCAGCGTTCTGCTCTTTGGTGAGCTTGTCTGCATTTTGTGTTTCAGGTGCAGTAGCAGTCTCAGCTTTTGGCACTGCAGCTGGTATAGGTACCGTTTTAGCTGCTGACACTTCTGCTTCTGGAGCCGGAGCTGTCGCAGGTGCTGCCTGCCCTGCAGCTTCAATCGTAATCAGGGCAATGCCTTCAGAAACGTTCTGGCCGAGCTCGACATGAATTGACTTGATCACACCTGCAGTCGTGCTTGGCACTTCGACAGTCGCCTTATCCGATTCCACCACGATGATGCTTTGGTCTTTCTCAACCTTGTCACCGACCTGTACCAGAATTTCTGCTACAGCAGCTTTGTCGACACCCAAGTCAGGTACTTTCACTTCCACATCACCCGCAGGCGCTGCGGGTGCTTGTGTAACTGCTTCAGCTTTGGCTTCAGGTGCTGCTGGTGCAGAAACCTGTTCAGCCGACTCAGGAGCTGATTGCTGAACCGATGCTGAAGCTGCAGTTTTCACTGTCAGAATAACCACACCTTCTTTAACGGTATCGCCTTCCTTAATTTGAATAGCTTCTACTGTGCCATCGACGGTGCTTGGAACTTCAACAGTTGCTTTATCAGACTCTACGACCACGATGCTTTGATCAACCGTGATTTCATCACCGACCTGTACCAGAATTTCACCCACCAGTGCTTTTTCTACACCGATATCTGGCACTTTCACTTCAACAGTCGCAGATGCAACGCTATTAGCAGCAGGTGCCTGGCTTTGTTTAGCCGCGGTGCCCGGCTGATGTGAAGCCACTTCCTGGAGGATTTCATCATCAGGTAATGAAGTCGGGGTATTTTCCGAAGTTTTATCAGACACATCAGCTTGCTGGGTTTCTACAGCATTGGCATCGTCTTCAGCCTCTAATTCAATGAGTACTGCACCTTCAGATACTTCATCACCCTGATTAACCAGAATGCTTTTTACCACGCCTGCTGAAGTGCTAGGCACTTCAACAGAGGCTTTGTCAGATTCCAGCAGCACAATGCTTTCATCGATGGCAATGGTATCACCCACTTTCACCAGAATTTCAGCAACTGTTGCCTTATCTACACCAATATCAGGAGTCGTAATTTGCATGATTAGTTCTCCTCCTTGTAGTCAGCAACAGCGTGTAGTTCAGGCGTTGCTTGTGGCGCCCATGCAACTGGACGATCAGTATCCAGCTCGAAGCTAGAAATCGCATCTTTCACTAGACGCGCATCTACTTCACCTTCGTCAGCCAGTTTCTTCAATGTAGCAACCACAATATGAGCAGCATCTACACCGAAGTAGCTACGAAGTTTGGCACGTGTATCGGAACGACCATAACCATCAGTACCTAATGCAACGAATGGGCGGTTGTCTGGAAGGTAGGCACGGATTTGCTCACTATACGCACGCATATGGTCTGTTGCAGAAACAACGATACCGTTTGTGCTACGCAGTTGCTGAGCAACCCAAGACTCTTTGACTTCTTCAGCTAATGGATGTAAACGGTTGTACTCTTCACACGCCATACCATCACGTGCCAGCTCGTTGAAACTGGTTACGCTGTATACGTTTGAATGGATTTGATATTCTTCACGCAGGATCTTCGCAGCTTTGATCACTTCACGCAGAATCACACCTGAACCAAGCAACTGGACAGTCGCTTTCTCGTCTTCTTCCAGCAGATACATACCACGTTTGATGCCTTCTTCAACACCTTGTGGCATTGCAGGATGCTCGTAGTTTTCGTTCATTACGGTTAAGTAGTAGAACACACGCTCTTGATTCACGTACATACGCTTCAAGCCATCGTGAACAATCACGGCAAGCTCATAACCAAAGCAAGGATCATAAGAAATACAGTTTGGAATCGTATTCGCAAGAATATGCGAGTGGCCATCCTGGTGCTGTAAGCCTTCACCATTTAATGTAGTACGACCTGCTGTGGCACCGAGCAAGAAGCCTTGTGCTTGCGCATCACCTGCTGCCCATGCAATGTCACCAATACGCTGGAAACCAAACATAGAGTAGTACATGTACATTGGAATCATTGGCAGGTTATTGGTTGAATAACTGGTTGCCAACGCAGCCCAGGCACTCATCGCACCCGCTTCATTAATCCCTTCTTGAAGCATGTGACCGTCTTTTGCTTCACGGTAATGCATCAATTGTTCCTGGTCTTCAGGCGTGTATTTTTGACCATGTGCAGCATAAATGCCCAGCTGACGGAACATACCTTCCAGACCAAATGTACGTGCTTCATCTGGAACGATTGGAACCACGCGGTCTTTGATGGCTTTTTCTTTCAATAATGAAGAAATTAAACGAACCATCACCATGGTGGTTGATTGTTGCTTACCGTTAGAACCTGCAAGTACTGCGTCAAATACCGACAGTTCTGGAATCGCAAGCTGTTCGCTTTCCTTACGACGTGCAGGCAGGTAACCACCGAGCGCCTCACGACGTGCCTTCATATATTTCAACTCAGGCGAGTTTTCGCTTGGACGGTAGAATGGAACTTCTTCTAACTGCTCATCAGTAAATGGCAAGTTGAAACGGTTACGTACATATTTCAACGACTCAAGCTGCATTTTCTTGATTTGGTGAGTCTTATTCACCGCTTCAATTTCTTCAGACAGGCCATAGCCTTTCACTGTTTTCGCCAAGATAACAGTTGGCTGACCTGTGGATTTCATTGCTTCTGCATAGGCTGCATATACTTTGAATGGATCGTGACCACCGCGGTTCAAGTTGTCGATGTCTTCATCACTTAAACCTTTAACCAGCTCTTCAGCTTCTGGGTATTTACCAAAGAAGTGCGCACGTGTATAAGCACCACCTTTTACTTGATAACGTTGGTAATCGCCGTCTACCGCTTCTTCCATAATCGCTTTTAGAGCGCCAGTTTCATCTTTGGCAAGCAATGGATCCCAATGACGGCCCCAAACGACTTTAATGACGCGCCAGCCTGCACCACGGAATAGCGACTCAAGTTCCTGGATGATCTTGCCGTTACCACGTACCGGGCCATCAAGACGCTGCAGGTTACAGTTGACCACCCAAATCAAGTTATCTAACTTTTCACGGCCAGCCAGAGAGATTGCACCGGTACTTTCTGGTTCATCCATCTCACCATCGCCCAGGTAAGCCCAGACTTTACGATCTTCTTCCTTGATCAAGCCACGGTTCATCAAATACTTTTGAATGTGTGCCTGGTAGATCGACATAATCGGACCCAGACCCATCGATACAGTCGGGAATTGCCAGTAATCCGGCATCAAATATGGATGTGGATAAGAAGGTAAGCCAACGCCATCTACTTCACGACGAAAGTTATTTAAATGGTCTTCCGTTAAACGGCCTTCCAGAAATGAACGTGCATAGATACCCGGAGCACAGTGACCTTGATAATAGATCATGTCACCGCCGAAGTTGTCGCTATTGGCACGGAAGAAGTGGTTAAAGCCTACATCATATAATGTTGCGGATGATGCAAAACTGGCCAAGTGGCCACCTAGATCATCGCCAGTTTTGTTCGCGCGAAGAACCATCGCCAGTGCATTCCAGCGGATCAACGCACGAATACGGCGCTCCATGTCCTGGTCACCCGGCATAGGTGGTTGTTCTTCAACAGAAATCGTGTTTAAGTAAGGAGTATTTAAACGCTGAATGGGAACATGCTTAGCAATCGCGCGCTGATAAAGTTTCTCTAATAAGAAAGCTGCACGCTCAGTGCCCATGTGTTGCAAAACAGAGTCAAAAGCGTCTTGCCATTCTTGAGTTTCTTGCGCGTCTGTATCGCCATAAAACGCCATAATCTACTGTTCCTAAAGATCTACATTAATCGTTTATATGTATCATATTTAGGGCAGTGACAGGTATCGCCCACGCTGAATGCGCGAATGCCAGGGTATTTAGCAGCTAAATACCTATTGATCATTTATTACACAAAGATACAAATCTGAGTCAGTAAAGAATCAAAATTATACATTGATCATATTTTTTAGTGATAAATTAAGACCTGAAAGCAATAAATCTCCAGTTTCTCTCATTTTAGAAAGAGACCAGAGATTTATTACTTTTAAATATGGATGTGCTTTTTCTGTAGGTGTTATGTACAGGGTAGCTTAAATGACCTGACAGGCCTTATGGCAGCATGGCAAGATAAGTTGAAGGATTCTTACGCTGACCGTCTTTTACTACTTCATAGTGTAAATGCGGGCCTGTACAGCGACCTGTACATCCTACGTTGGCAATGTGCTCACCTGCTTCTACGCGATCACCCACACGTGCAATCAGACGTGAAGCATGTGCATAACGAGTTAGGTAACCATTACCGTGATTAATTTCCACGTATTGGCCGTAACCTGTACCCCAACCTGACTTGGTCACAATACCAGGCCCCGTCGCATAGATCGGTGTACCGCTTGGTGCAGACATATCCAGACCAGAATGGTTTTCAGCGCGACCATTCATGGTACGCCCACCAAAGTCAGAGCTGACACGTTTCAGGTTTGGCAGAGGATGTGCAACTAACCAGGAATATGGAGAAGATGAAAAACTTGAAGAAGATTTAGATGTAGACTTAGAAGCGCCGTATTTTTTCTCAATCGTTGCATTGTTGAGCTCAACTGGCTTCTCACGGAGCTGAACACTTAATTTGGTTTCAGCAGGGATATAAACATCATCTGATTGTGTGTAAGCGCCCTGTGCTAAAGTCCGTGTAAGCTGCTCAAGACGATCGACGGATCCACTTTCCTGATTTAGATCCACTAAATCTGCGAATGCTACAGAAGCAGCTGAACTCGCCAGGGAAAATGCCAACAAAATACGTCGCAAATGCATAAAAAACCTCTCTAAAACTGTTTTAATCGAGTTCCTTGGGTGATCTCTTCCTTGATATCTACCGAAAAGAGCGCATAAGATTAAGGCATAATCATGTAGGAATGATGTATGTCTGAACCTGTCAACGTTTTTCAACAAACAAGAAAACACATAAAAACAGGAAACTTCTCGTTTCTCTCATCACAAGTTGCTGCATGGCAGAAACTTACAAAACTCATTCAACCTTTGTTGCCCCAACCGGAACATTGGCAGGTTGTCTGCTATCAAAATGGTGTGTTAACGCTTACTGGTGAAAACCAGGCCATGATTTCTCAATTGGCCTACTTACAGAAGCAATACGTTTCACAACTCTCTCAAATTAGCGAATTAAAGGACTTAACCAAACTGCAAGTGTGTTTACGAAATCCATCCAAAACACCTTTGATTACAGAAAAATCCGAAAGAGCCTTAAGCCCAGAAACACAGGATATGCTCCGTAGTGCTGCTGACTTTATAAGCGACCCTAAGCTTAGCCAAGCTTTACTACGTTTGGCAAGCAATAAAAAATAACATACAAATCAAATTATGTTGATTTACAATGTAAATTGCGAGAACCAGTTCTCATTCTACATTGTTATAATATAACATACACACTAAAAGACAATGACTTATGTCACATTCACATAAGGAATTGGACAAGTTTCAATGTCATCAAATGTTACAATTTCATAGCTATCCGGATCACTGCTGACATTACGCAAAAGCTGGTTATTTAAGGCATGTCCGGACTTGTAACCGTCGAATTTAGCGATAATCTGGTGACCCATCAGATATAAGTCACCGACAGCATCCAAAATCTTGTGACGCACAAATTCATCTGAAAAACGTAACCCTTCTTCATTGACTACCCCAGTTTCATCCACGCCAATCGCGTTTTCCAGACTTGCACCAAGTGCCAGATTATTGGCTTTGAGATAGTCCAAATCTTTCATAAAGCCAAAGGTACGTGCTTCACTGACTTCATATACAAAGGTTTCAGTAGAGAAGTCGATGGTGGCAGACTGATATTCTTTCTTGAAAGCAGGATGATCAAAGTCGATGGTGAAGTTAAGCTGAAAGCCTTCATGCGGGCTAAAAGCCGCACGCTTATCATCAATAAGCGCTTCTACAGGTTTGATGATTTTAATAAATTTCTTTGGTGCCTGCAGTTCCTGAAGTCCACCCTGCATCAGCAGATAGATAAATGGCCCAGCACTACCGTCCATGATGGGCACTTCAGAAGCTGACACTTCAATAATCAGGTTATCGATGCCCAAGCCGGCAATAGCACTCATGACATGCTCAATGGTACCCACTTTGGCATTTTCCTGAACCAGATTCGAGCACATGAAGGCTTCCTGGATCAGCATGGCATTGGCGGGAATGTCAACTGGTGGATTCAGATCGATGCGTCGAAATACAATTCCCCCATCGGCATGGTGTGGCACGAAGTTAATCATGACTTTCTGCCCACTATGAAGACCGATACCGCTCGCTTTCACGACACGTTTCAGGGTACGCTGTTTCAACATGCTTTTATCATCTGTTCATCAACAAAACCGCTATACGTTAGCATATTTAGCCATTGATAAAAAACAAAAAGGTGGCCCTAAAGCCACCTTTTCTGTTGAATCATCGTAAACACATATTGTTACATATTACTTACGTTGTTGATTTTTAAGATAATCCTGAATACTCATTGGCGTTGGACGTGGGCTTGAAACAGAGGCTGCCGGCGTCGCTGCCGCACCTGCACCAGTTTGTTGACGCTGAATCGCTGGCACATCATCTTCATCTACTGCAGCCGGGGCTGTTGCAGGACGTGACTGCTGTACATTGGTACGTTTCGCAGGCTCAGCAGCATCTGCCGAGTTACGGGTTAGACCTGTTGCGATTACAGTTACGCTAATTTCATCACGCGCATCTGGATCGAATACGGTACCATAGAAGACTTGACCTTCGTCCAGATCCACGATCTGGTTCACAACATCGGTAATTTCTTCAATTTCACCGAAGGTTACATCATCACCACCAGTCACGTTAATCAGGATGCCTTTGGCATTCATGATAGTAACGTTATCCAGTAATGGGCTACGAATTGCCTGTTCAGCTGCCTGACGTGCACGGTTTTCACCACGACCAAGACCTACACCCATCATGGCATAGCCACGTGTGCTCATCGCTGTTTTCAGATCGGCGAAGTCAAGGTTGATATGGCCTGGACGTACCACAAGATCAAAGATACTGCGTACTGCGTTTAACAGAACGTCATCCGCTTTCTTGTAAGCATCTTTCATCGAGATGTCACGGAATACTTTCAGCAGGCGCTGGTTTGGAATGATGATCAGGGAATCCACGTGCTGTTCCAGGGCTTGAATACCTTTCTCAGCGGACTGTAAACGGCGTTTACCTTCAAAGTTGAATGGCGTAGTCACGACACCAACTGTCAGGATACCCATTTCTTTAGCAATTTCTGCAACCACTGGTGCCGCACCGGTACCTGTACCGCCGCCCATACCAGCAGTCACGAATACCATATCTGTGCCTTCAAGATGCTGGCGGATCAGTTCACGGCTTTCTTCTGCTGCCGCTTGACCGACTTGTGGGTTTGCACCTGCACCTAGACCACGGGTACTTTGTTCGCCCAGCTGAATTTTAAATTCAGCTTCCATGCGATCCAGTGCCTGTTTGTCAGTATTGGCACAGACAAATTTTACACCCTGGATGTCTGATTGCAGCATATGCTGTACAGCATTACCACCCGCACCCCCTACACCAAAGACAGTGAAACGGGCTTGACCAATGCTATCGTCTTGATCGTCTTCAAAAAATTCAAATGAGGCCATGACCTATAAAATTCCTAATTTAGTACTGGCAGTCACTAAGCCCGTATACTGCCCTGATCTTAATAAAAAATTGTTTTTAAGAATGCTGCTCCACAACTCAGTTGTCAAGTGCAAGCATTTTTTACTACAACTTCTCAACAATATTCACAATAAATGTCGACTAAAAAATTGACTTCAATGTTTCATTAAAGCCTGTCCAGGCACGTTTAACGCGCTGAGTCACCGACAGTCTTTCATTTTCTTCCGATTCTACGATAGTTTCCTGCGCGTCACTCTGGCTGAACATCAGCAGACCTGCAGCTGTAGCGTACTGCGAACGACGTAGCGCTGCCTGATGTGCTTCATCTGCATGTACTGGCGCTGGCGGATTACCCAAATGCGCCGATATACCTAAAGTGCGGCGTACATAGCTGACCATACCTTCAATATGGCTGGCATCACCCGTTAATACCACACCATGGTACAGACCCTGCATTGCACCACTGTTTTCCAGTTCATCACGCACCAAGCCCAGAATTTCACTATAACGCGCAATAATAATTTCGGTCAGTTCAATCCGGCTAATAGTCTGCGGACCATCAATACCCTGGAACTGAATCATATGGTCCGGTTTTACCACTTTCAGATCGACACAACCATATAACAGCTTAATACGCTCAGCTTCTTCAGTGGTAGTCTGTAACACGGCTGCGATATCACGTGTTACATGTTCCCCACCACGCTGAATGGTATGGGTCAATGCCAGACGACCATCCAGGTAAACTGCAAGATTTGTGGTTCCGGCACCGATGTCGACCAGACATACCCCATATTCTTTTTCATCTTTCAGCAAGCTGGCTTCAGCAGTGGCCAGACATGATACCACCATGCGCTCTACACCAATATTGGCGCCTTTCAGGGCACGGTCAATATTCTGCATGGTGCTAATTGGCAACATCATTAAATGATAATGCCCGGTCATGCTGTGCGCCGACATACGGATCGGATTCAATACCCATTCCGGTGCATCATCCAGCTCGAAACCTAGTGGAACTGCGCTGACCAGATAATGATCTGAGGTCTGATGACTGGCTTTGGCCAGTTCAAGCGCGCGCACCACTTCACTGGTGGTAATTGTATGTTCTGCATTGTCAACTGAAGTACGGCCTGAAGCATAAAAGCTTTTCAGCTCCGCACTTGGAATTGAAATCCAGGCTGAATGTACACGACATTCCGCCATGTCTTCCGCTTCTTGAACGGCATTTTTTATTGCGGTAATGACTTTATCGAGACTTACAATTTTCCCTTTATTCATGCCTCGGTTACGAGCAGTCGCCATCCCAATGACCTGGATATTGTCTGGCGCATGTACCTTACCAATCAAAACTGAAACTTTGTGCGTCCCAATGTCAATCGCAACAACTGAGGGAACAGCTTCATTCATTATTCGTTACTACCATTACCTGTGTTTAATTTATGGCTCTAAGCCTCTATTTTTCAAAGCCGAACATTATGGCTTTACTGTAACGCCGTTCTCAACGCCGGTGTCATTATTCGTTACAATAAAATGACCATTTTGTATCTTTGGTGGAACTGCATTCTTCCACTGAATCGCAAGCCCATTTCTATAGCGCAGATCAATTGAAGAAATTCTAGACCAAACTGGCTTCAAATCGCTATAGGAAAGATGGCTAAGACGTTGCAGCTTGCTCATGGTTTGATCCTGATCCACAATCACGCGTAATCCCGAATCAAACTGCATAAACCATGTCATGCGCTCTGTTAGATATAATTCTTTTAAACGAATGCCATGCGGTGCGAACAGCTGATTAATTTCGTTATAGCGACGCATCATGGTTTTGGCCTGGCTGGCAGGACCATGCAGTAACGGCAATTCAGGATAACTCTGAGGAAGTACTTCCGTGAAAATTTTTCCGCTATCACTGAGCAGACGTCCAGTGCCCCAACGTGCAATTGCATGATGTGGCATTACCCGTACCCGAATTGCATTCGGCCAAGCACGTGATACTACAACACGATCTACCCAAGATAATTCTAAAGTTTTATCACGGACTGATCTTAAATCCGAGGTAAAATAATTTTCGGTAATAATTGGCGATACATGTTGCAGGATCTGACGTTCTTCTGCCGCCGAACGAGAACCAGTCACTTCAAGCTCTGCTACCTGGGCATCGGTCATCACACGATAGAATCCCAGTATTCCTGCAGCAAGTACTACAAACGCCACACACAGCAGTAACCAACCACCTAGATTGGCCATTTTTTCTTTTCGTGTGGGCGGCTTGTCGTGAATTGATGTAATCGCAGCACGTTTGCGGCGCATGGATGCAGGAAGTTGAGCCATATCTTAGTGAGCCACACCGTTCAGGGTTTGTTCCAGAATCGCCACACATAGCGCTTCAAAACTATAGCCTACTGCTGCTGCCGCTTTTGGCACCAAAGAATGACTGGTCATGCCTGGCACCGTGTTCACTTCAAGTAGCCAGAACTTACCATCCTGATCCTGCATGGCATCAATACGGCCCCAACCGCTAGCACCTACTGCCTGGAAAGCCCGTAAAGCCAAGGCTTGCAGTTCTTTTTCTTCTGTTTCGCTTAGACCGCATGGAATGCCGTACTGTACATCATTACGGTTATATTTGGCTTCATAGTCGTAGAAAGCCACATCTTCTGGTGGTTGCAAACGAATTACTGGAAGTGCCTGACCATTTAACAAAACAATAGTGAATTCACGACCGGTAATCCATTTCTCTGCCATCACAATGGCATCATGTTCAGTCGCTTTCGCAATGGCAGTGGCAAAGTCTTCGATTTTCTCAACCTTGCTCATACCAATGCTTGAGCCTTCATGCACTGGCTTGATAATCAGTGGCAAGCCGAGTGCTGCAACGATTTCTTCAGCATTCGAATCTTTGGTCACAATACGGTAAGGTGCTGTTGGCAGTTCTGAACCTTGCCAAACCTGCTTGGTTTTAACCTTGTCCATACCAATCGCTGAACCCTGTACGCCTGTACCAGTATAAGGAATATTCAGCCACTCCAGTGCACCTTGAATCTGCCCATCTTCACCACCACGACCATGCAGTACGATGAAAGCACGATCATAAGCTGTCAGTTCCGTGATACTGCGCTCCTGAGGATCGAAGCCTTCGGCGTTCACCCCAGAACGCAGCAATGCCTCAAGCACTGCCGTACCACTGTCTAGCGAAACCTCACGCTCTGCAGATTTACCACCAAGCAATACAGCAACTTTTCCGAATTTTGAAGCATTTGACACGTTTATATCCTTAAACTTTTAAATCTGGTCAATTCTATCTAAGCCACACACGGCGACTATTTTACATATAGATGATTCTGAGCAAGTTCAATTGAAATTGCACCTACATTACCGGCACCCTGAGTCAGCAGCAGGTCATTTGCTTGTAGCACATTTTTCATGACATTGCTGAGGTTTCCTTCAACCGGATCAACCAGAATCGGCTCTACCTCACCACGCAGACGAATACTGCGCGCCAGAGCACGGCTATCTGCACCAACGATTGGTTTCTCCCCTGCTGAATAAACTTCTAGTAATAACAACTGATCTACCGTGGACAATACATCGACAAAGTCTTCAAAACAGTCACGGGTACGGCTAAAACGGTGCGGCTGGAACATCATTACCAGACGACGGTCTGGATGGCTGGCACGTGCCGCCTTGATGGTTGCTTCAACTTCTTTAGGATGGTGACCATAGTCATCCACCAGCTTCACATCACCGCCTTCAAGCTCGAACTGACCTTGCACTTGGAAGCGACGACCAACACCGCTAAAGCTTTCCAAGGCACGGCAAATCGCAGCATCAGAAACGCCTTCATCAGTCGCAATACCAATTGCTGCCAGTGAATTCAGAATATTGTGTGCACCCGGCATATTGATCGTAACACGTAGCGGCTCACGATCTTTACGCAATACCGTAAAGTGCGACTGCATGCCATCCTGTTCAATATCAACTGCACGAATGTCATTGTCTTCATTGAAACCATAGGTAAGGAGTGGGCGACCGATCCGCGGCATAATTTCGCGTATATTGGCATCATCACCACATACCACGGCTAGGCCGTAGAACGGAAGTTTTTGCAGGAACTGAACGAAAGTATCTTTCAGCACATCAAAGCTGCCGCCATAAGTATCCATATGATCAGCATCGATATTGGTGACAATGGTCGCCATTGGCTGCAGGTGCAGGAAAGAGGCATCTGATTCATCTGCTTCTGCCACGATATAACGACTGGCACCCAATGCAGCATTCACACCCGTACGATTCAGCAAGCCACCGATCACATAGGTGGGATCAAGATTTTCTTCGGCCAACATACAAGTCACCAGACTGGTGGTTGTCGTTTTACCGTGAGTACCTGCTACTGCAATACCGTGACGGTAGCGCATCAATTCACCCAGCATTTCAGCACGGCGAACCACTGGAATACGCTTTTCAATCGCAGTCTTAATTTCCGGATTTTCAGGATCAATGGCGGTTGAAACCACAATGACATTGGCACCCTGAATATTTTCAGCGGCATGACCGATGTACACCTTAATTCCATTTTCTTCCAGCTGAGCCGTGGTTTTGGACGCTTTAATATCTGAACCAGAGACTTTATAACCCTGGTTTTTCAATACTTCAGCAATACCACACATGCCAGCACCGCCGATCCCCACAAAATGAATGTGTTTGATACGGCGCATTTCTGGCACTTTGATTAATTTTTTCGCTTGGTCAGCTGGAGTTGATGGAGACATAATTTACTCGGTTTACAATTCTTGAATTAAACGAACCACGTGTTGGGTTGCATCTGGTTGAGCCTGCTGGCGTGCTTTTATAGCCATTTCCATAAGAAGCTGGCGATTCAGCATCGGTTCCAGCAGCGCTTTTAGACTGTCTGGGGTCATTGTGGCTTGCGGGCAGATTTTTGCTGCGCCAAGATTCGCCAGGAATCGGGCATTGGCGGTTTGGTGATCATCTACCGCACTTGGTAATGGCACAAAGATTGCGGCCACGCCTGCTGTAGCAATTTCAGTTACGGTCAACGCACCGGCACGGCAGATAATTAAGTCCGCATCGCTATAGGCCTGTGCCATATCTTCAATAAATGGCTGTACTTCAACATTTAAAGTTGCAGGTGCATTAGCATAACGGGCACGCGTCGCATCTGCATGATTTTGACCGCACTGATGAAAAACATTCAATGGGACATTCAGCTGTTTTAAGGCTTCAGGCACACGTTCATTGAGTGCCTGTGCGCCCAGTGAACCCCCGACAATTAAAATACGCAGTGGCTGACCAGCTTTTTCCCGTTCCTGATAACGCCAGGACGGATTGAAAATTTCAGTAATTTCTTTACGTACCGGATTACCTGTAGTGACAATTTTATCTTGGGCCGGAAAAGTATTCGGAAATGCCTGACAGACTTTTTTAGCAATACGGGACAGCTGGGTATTGGTAAAACCGGCTACAGCATTTTGCTCATGAATAATCACAGGAATGCCCAGCATCCGCGCTGCCAGACCACCCGGACCGGCGACATAGCCACCAAAACCGGCTACAGCATCCACCTTCAGCTGCTTCATATACTTCATGGCGCTGAGAGTGGCTTTTAGAATTTTAAACGGTGCCGCCAATTTACGCACGACGCCATTGCCGCGCACGCCTTGAATATCAATCTGATAAATTGGAATATTATGGTTTTTTAAAAGTCGGTTTTCCATGCCTGCCGGAGTTGCCAACCAGGACACTTTGATCCCCTGCTGTTCTAAGTCTTTTGCAACGGCTAACGCTGGAAATACATGTCCACCGGTACCTGCGGCCATCATCATGACATGTTTAGGCTGTTTTTGCTGAGCATCGGTCACGGTCTAATTCTTCAATTCTAAAATATAAACAGGATGTGTAATTTAAGTCGTCAATTGTAATCACAATCGCTAAGCCATGAAAGTTTATTTACTTTATTTCAACGAGCGTTTCATTGTTTTTTTTCACACGATTTTAAAGTTTAAACTGTATTTATAATCAGGTCTGCATTTTTATTCAATTTTCAGAAAAAAAACGGATTTTATTAATTGATTTCAATGATTTCTTTTTTATAGATATAAAACAGATTTTATCGCAGGATGAAGCGAAAACATTATTGCACTGATCACTATTTTTCAGACCTAAACTTAGGTCTAAACAGCATGAAATTTATTCTTTTTCTATGTTATTTATATTCTGAATAAATACCATCAATTCTTTAATGAATTGATTTAATAGATAAAGCGATGACAGATGTCAAAAATTTCAGTGCATGACAGCTGGGTGATCCTGGCAGGTTATCTGGCTGCCATTCATGTCGGCAAACTCTCTGCGGTAATTCCAATTTTGCAGCAGGACTTAGGACTCAGTTTTACCCAAGCAGGTTTTTCCTTGTCTCTGGTTCAAGGCGCAGGCATGCTGTTTGCACTCAGTAGTGGTGCATTCTCTGAAAAATTTGGTCTAAAACGTTGCCTGATTCTGGCGCTAACGATTCTAGGACTCAGCAGTATTGCCGGACTCTGGATTCAGCATGTTACTGCATTATATTTTTTTCGTTTTACTGAAGGTATCGGTTTCCTGACCATCTCCCTGTGTGCACCAGCCATTCTGAAAAGGATCAGCCGGCCAGAACATCTGAATTTCAAGATGGGACTGTGGAGTTCCTATATGGGTGTAGGGGTGAGTCTAGCCGTTCTGTGTATTCCGATATTGCTGGAATGGCTGCAATGGCAGACTATCTGGGTTTTACTCGGTGGATTGTGTCTGTTGATTGCCTTAATGGTACATCGTTATCTGCATCTTGAACCGCAAGTACCTACCTCTGAAACAGCATCATCATCGGCTACAAGTTCTTCTTTCTGGGAAATTGTTCGGGTCACCATTACTCATCCACCAATTTTATGTCTGGCGGTAATTTTTGCCTGTTATACCAGTCAGTGGCTGACTGTAATCGGCTTTTTACCGAGCATGTATGTCGCGAATCAGATTGATTTAAAAACTGCAGGTATGTTGGCTTCACTGGTCGTGGTTTCCAATCTGGGTGGTACCTTTGGTGCCGGTATGCTGTTGCAACGTGGCTGGCAGCCGAAAACCCTGCTCTGGACTGGTTTTATCAGCATGATGCTGACCAGCTTTCTGGCCTTTGCTGCTCGTTCCTGGTTGATGCTGGAATTACAGATACTGAGTGCTGTATTGTTTTCACTGATTGGCGGAATTATTCCGACGACTGTTTTTGCGATTACCCTGAAATACGCACCTCAGGCCAATGCCGCGGCAGCCAGTGTCGGTCTTGTTCTTCAAGTTTCGGCATTTGCACAGTTTTTTGTCCCGCCACTGAGTGCATCACTGGTTTCTGCGACTGGACAATGGGCCAATATTGCACTGGTTACTGTCTGCCTTTCGGTACTCGGTCTGATGATGAGCAGCTATCTGTTCCGACGGCATGGTAAATAAAAAGAGCCTCAATAGAGGCTCTTTTTATTTATGACTGCAAATCTTAGGCCTGCTTGACCCCTGCTTCCAGCACATCAAACAGGTCATCCGCAATCGAAGTCCCAAACTGGGTATCAATTTCACGGATACAGGTTGGACTGGTCACGTTAATTTCAGTGACATAGTTACCAATCACATCCAGACCCACGAAGACCAGACCTTTTTCACGTAAAAATGGGCCAACTTTTGCAGCGATGGCTTTATCATTTTCAGTTAAAGGACGCGCTTCCCCCAGACCACCTGCTGCCAGGTTGCCACGCACTTCACCATTTTGGGGAATACGTGCCAGACAGTAAGGTACTGGTTCACCGTTTACCATCAAAATACGTTTATCGCCTTCAACAATTTCTGGAATATAACGCTGTGCCATGATGGGCTGAGTCCCATTATTGGTCAGGATTTCGATAGTCGAACCGATATTTACTCCGTCCTGATACAGACGAAAAATCCCCATTCCCCCCATGCCATCTAAGGGTTTAACAATGACATCACCATGATCTTTAATGAATTCACG
This sequence comes from Acinetobacter sp. UBA3461, assembly GCF_002381195.1. NCBI lineage: Bacteria > Pseudomonadati > Pseudomonadota > Gammaproteobacteria > Moraxellales > Moraxellaceae > Acinetobacter > Acinetobacter sp. UBA3461. The sequence continues at coordinate 75,844 of NZ_DFRO01000045.1, forward strand.
TATCAGGCTTTGTTGTGAAGTCACTAAAGTTGGTACTTGCAGTTCCGGGAACTGGGTGGCAAACAGCTTTTCATTACAGTCACGCAGGCTTTGCGGCTTGTTAATGATCCAGGCACCTTCACGTTCAGCCTGTTCCAGGATATAAGTTGCATAGACAAAATTCATGTCAAAAGGTGGGTCTTTACGCATTAACACCACATCATATGCCGCGATGGATTCTTTACGCTTTTCACCTAATTCATAGTAATGATTATAGTCTTCAAACACCTGTAGTGGTGAGATCAAACCAAATGCTTTACCCTGATCAATATACAAATCTTGCTGTAATGCATAACCTAGTTCATGACCACGGCGTGCGGCTGCCCAAAGCATCGCCATGGTTGAATCTTTTTTCAGGTTTACATTTTCGATGGGATCCATCACAACAAGTACGCGCATATTTCTGTGCTCTTTTTTCAAAATGAATTTGGCAATGAGTATAGCCGAGATTATTCTTTTATTTATTCAGATTTTGCATGAGTATGTATGCATTCTTGTGTTAAGGATGAATCTAAAGATGTTGCAAGCTATCGTCGGTTTTCATTTAGATGAAGAAAATCATTGGGTCGCTGAACTGGCCTGTGGACATGGTCAACATGTACGGCATGATCCACCCTGGCAAAACCGTCCCTGGGTCATGACTGAATCAGGTCGAAGGGAAAAACTGGGCATAGAACTGGACTGCAAAAAATGTGAGGAAACACAGCAGTCCGATAAAGATGAGTGATTAGAATAACCCTGACTACTCATCACAAGCTTTCTAATTTTTTAAATAAATCTTTCAGCTTCTTTGGAATATTTAAGCTATCTGCATTGTTAAGTGCTCCTGTATTATTGCCAAATCCCTGCAGAACTTTTATGCTTAAAAATAATACGCATTCTGCGATTCAAGGTGCTTCGTGCTGCAACGCTTTTTTCAACAGGCCTGGTTTATCCTGCTGATGGTTTTTGCCATCGGCTGGGGCACTATGTCTGTAGCATCCGCGAACTCCATGCATCTGATTCAAATGCAACAACAGCCTTGTGCCAAACAAATGGTACATGGTGATAAGCACGCCTCACAGATGGCTACCATAAAACATGCAACGCATGCTCCCGCTTCTCAACACTGTAATAATCAAGCTTCGACTCAACAACATGAATGTCTCGATTGCAGCTTTAGTGCCTGCCAAAGCATGATGAGCTGGTTAAATACCGAACCGCAGCCGTTGACTATATTGCACCCCTACGAAGCCAATACCGAACTTTCTTTCCCTTATACTGCCCGCCACCTTAGCGGTTACTGGCAAGATATTCTCCGCCCTCCCAAAGCCTGATCCGAATTTTTAAATATTTTTAATAAATTTCAGGATCAAGTTATGTCTATCAAATTTCGTCACAGCCTGCTTGTAGGCTTATGTATGATCTCGTCCTCTGCTTTTGCCGCAGTAAAAGAATACCATCTGATTATTGATGAAGGTAAACTCAATCTGACCGGGAAACCTGTACAGCGTATTACCGTCAATGGTCAGTTCCCGGCTCCGACACTTGAATTTAAAGAGGGCGATGAAGCAATTATTCACGTACAGAATAATCTGGATCATCAGGATTCTTCCCTACACTGGCACGGCCTGTTATTACCCGGCCTGATGGATGGTGTGCCTGGCTTTAACGGTTTTCAGGGCATTAAGCCCGGACAGAAGTTTAGCTACCGTTTCAAGGTACGCCAGAATGGTACCTACTGGTATCACGCCCATTCCAAAGGTCAGGAACAGGATGGGCTGTACGGTGCGCTGCTGATTCACCCTAAAAATCGAAATACGATTCCTGCCCATGAAAAAACTGAGCGTGACTATGTGGTGATGCTTTCAGAATTTCATGAACAGAGCAGCCAGTCTATTCAGAATAACCTGAAAAAATCAGCAGATTATTACCAGAACCAGCGTGAAACAGTGGGTGATATTTGGCAGCAGATCAAACGTGATGGTCTTAAGGCAACCTGGTCAGACCGCAAGATGTGGAACCAGATGCGCATGCTCAAAACCGACCTGTCCGATGTCAGCGGCTATACTTTTCTGGTAAATGGCAAAACGCCTGAACAGAACTGGACCGGACCGTTCCAGTCGAATGAAAAAGTGCGTCTACGCTTTATCAATGCCGCAGCCATGTCCTTTTTTGATGTACGTATTCCAAATCTGAAAATGACTGTAGTCAGTGCTGATGGCCAGCCAGTCAAACCGGTCAGTATTGATGAATTCCGCATCGGTGCCGCAGAAACCTATGACGTGATTGTAGAACCCACTGCAGCACACTATCAGATACAGGCGGAATCAATTGACCGTTCCGGCTTTGCCTTGGGCAGCCTGCATGACCAGACACAGGCCATGCCACATCACATCAGCCAACCCGCAGCCCGTCCCCGTGCTTTATTAACCATGCAGGATATGGGACATGCTGAACAACACGAAATGCCACAGCATATGCCTGCTAGTCATAGCATGCATTCGGAAAAATCTTCAGATGATGAGCCTGCTCAATACGATCTGCATGCACAGCATTCCATGCCAGAACAAAAACAGCCTGCCAGACCTGTTGAAGGCTGGGCCAATGCGTCCACACCTGTGGGGCATAAAGCCCTGCAGTATCGTGATCTGAAATCCTTATTTCCTCAGCCGGATGTTCGTGAACCGGAATCGGAACTGGTGATCCGTCTCGGTGGCAATATGGAGCGTTACATCTGGACCATCAATGGTAAGAAATATAGCGAAGCCGAGCCTTTACAGGTGAAGTATGGTCAGCGTATCCGGCTGAAATTCATCAATGACAGCATGATGGCACATCCAATGCATCTGCATGGCATGTTTATGCAACTGGAAAATGGTCAGCCTGCAGGTGATCTGCCAAATAAGCACACCATTGTGGTGCCACCCGGCAAAACAGTCACTGCGCTACTGACTGCCGATGAACTGGGTGAATGGGCAATTCACTGTCACCTGCTCTATCACATGAGCGCTGGTATGATGAACAAACTGATTGTGGCGCATGTCAACGATGATCGCGCCAGTACGTCTGCTAAACCGCAATCAGCTCAACCACAAGGAGATGCTCATGCACACCATTAAAATAATAAAGCGCTCCCTGTCATTGGCGGTTAGTTTGCTGATGAGTTCTACCGTATTTGCCGAAACGATGCAGCATGATCACACCATGATGCCAGAATCTGCCTCTGTTCATATACATCAGCAACATCGTATAGATACCCAGCCCTCCCCATCTGTTGTTTCCACCGACAGGGTAAAGAAGACTGACCATGAGCATAAACACGAGCATGGTGGACAGATTTATACTGTGCTTGAACTGGATCAGCGCTGGCAAACTACAGGACATGGTCATGGCAAATTTCAGTCAGACAATGAACTGAAAATTGGTACGGATGAAAACAGGCTGGTGCTTAAACTGGAAGCTGAAAAGACTGAGTCCAGACCAGATGAATACGCTACCAAACTGCTATATAGCCGTATGGTTTCGGACTTCTGGGATATGCAGGCCGGTCTGGGTTATCAGGAACATTCGCTTGAAGTGAACCAGCAATACACCAAACAGGAACACTGGAATGCCGTGCTTGGTTTACATGGGCTGGCACCATATTTCTTTGAAACTTCGGCTTATCTGGAAGTGGGTCAGGATGACTATGTAGCATTGAATTTTGAGGCTGAACGCGATCTGCTTTTGACTCAAAAACTGATTCTACAACCTTATCTGCAAGTGGAAGCGATCTTAAATGATGGTTCCCCTTATGCAGAAAAGACCGGACTGCGTGAAGCTGCATTGGGTTTGAATACCCGTTATGAAATAACGAAGCAGGTCATGCCTTATATTGATATTGCCTACCGTTACGAGCAGGAAAGCCAGTGGGAAAATGATCAGCTCATGTCAAATTCTGAAAAAGATTGGATTTATGGGCTTGGGATGAAGTTTAGATTTTAGCTTCTACCCTTTCTGAAGATTATAAAAAAGGAATTGATCCTGACGATTTAGGGGTCAATTCCTTATATATCATTTTGGTATGAGCTAGATTTCATATAATGTCCATTATGCTAAATGGAAGCGGCTAGCTGGGATCTGTGTAGCAACTTTAAGCCAGTTGCTATGCATCCAAATACAGATTGCACCTCATATTCAATTTATAAGAATTTTAGGTTTTAGACAGCACTCTTTAATCAAGTGTTTGTACACCACCACCATTTACAAATAAGGTTTGTCCAGAAACCCATGATGAAATAGGTGAGGCAAAGAATAACACTGCTCTCGCAATATCTTCAGGTTCACCTAATCGTTGTAATGGTGTGTGAGAAAGCATTGTTTTTTCAATCTCAGGCTTCAGTACTTTTTCTAGTGCTGCGGTACGAATCGCTCCAGGACCTACAGCATTAATACGTATATTTGGACCAAAATCATGTGCCAAATTAGCGACCATATGGTTTAAAGCAGCTTTTGATGATGCATATCCACTCATAGCAGGGCTTTTGTTAATTGAACTCATAGAGCTGATATTTATGATTGAGCCGTCACCCGCTTTATTCATATGCGGTGCGACGAGTTGACACAATCGCCAAGCAGCAAACACATTAAGCTGAAAATCACGTTCTATAGTATCTACGCTAATTTGATCAGGAGATTCACGGCCACCGCCACCTCCTCCAGCATTGTTCACTAAGATGTGAATGTGACCAAAAGTTTCGATTGTTTTATTCACTGCATTGACCAATTGATCATCTTGCAGAATATCGCATGCAACATATTCTATGTTGCATCCAGTTAGCTTCTTGATCTCTTCAGCTGTATGTTTAGCTGCTTCTAAATTTAAATCGGCAATCATAACGTCCGAGCCTGCTTGTGCAAGAATGAGAGCGCTGGCTTTCCCAATACCTGCTGCACCGCCTGTTACAAGTGCTATTTTATTCGTCAGTGATAATAAACTTGGTGGCATCATTTTGATTTATTTCCATTTGTATATTAAAACTCGAAATATTTAATTTTTATACTGCGTAGCTTTATTTTGAGTTCAAAATCCTAAATCTACCGTATCATTTTGAATTGCAGGTATTTACAGTTTTCCCTTGTTCAACTGAATTGATAAAGCTTCCAATCAGGAATTCACTTTGTCTTAAAGAGTCACGATGATCTCCATTCTTGACGGGGTGAAAGGAAATAGGTTTTTGCTTCTTACATACTTGCTGATAGTAAGCATAAGTATCACGATAATCTACAAGCTGGTCTTTATCACCTTGTACAATTAGAAGCGGCACAGTAGGTGTCATATTCTCAATAGACTGTTTTTTTAAATAATTTGTCAAAGGTGTCAAATTTATATTCGGTTTAAAAACTGTTTTAGGTGCTGCCTTTAGATCAGATTGTAATTCTGACAAACAGCGACTACGTGCATAGTTTAGAATTTCTCCCATTTCTGGGCTAACTAAATTTGCTGGAGCAAGGCTAGGATCTGCAGCTTCCGCACCGAGAAGAACGATTGGAAAAAATGCCGCAACACTTGTTTCAATTTGAGAATGGGTTGCTACGTATTCAGCGATTCCTTGGTATTGATAGCCACCTGGTGCGAGTGCAATGGCACCTCTTAAATTGAGTTCAGGTGCATTTTTTAGGCCATCAGCAGCAACCTTAAGGGAAGCTGCGCCTCCTTGACTATGACCCATAACATACCAATTTTTACTAAATTTATAAGGCTTTAAAAGGTGGGTCGCCCGTACGGCATCAACGACAGTGTGCAACTGGCTTTGTGCATTCATATAGGGATGACCACCTGGAGTTCCTAGACCCTGATAATCTGGTGCAACAACTGCATATCCTCGCGCAAGCCAGGCATTTAAAGCTTTAGCAGCTATTTGCTGATATACATGAACTGGTCCATCGACATAGTCTGCAGAGGGTGCACAAGTATCTGCTACACCGGTTGTACCATGTGCCCAGGCCAAAACTGGCCAGCCATCTTTAGGAGGATTGCCTTTAGGCAATAAGATAAACCCGGAAGTAACAATAGGTTCGGACTGTATTCCTCTACTACGATAAGTGATTAAGAACCGCTGTGAAGCATTCGTAAATAGATCGATATTCTCTTCTTGTATGGATAAGATTGTTCCTGGCGTTTTGCTAGAGATATTAGATGTTTGGACTTTACTATTATTGGGAAAGACAGGAGAGGCTATTGCATATGTTGAATTTAAGCAAAGGTAGCTTACGACCAATTTTAGAATGGGATGTTTAATTTTCATTACTGCCACCATCTTTTTTTATAATCTAATTCTTAATGTAGCAGATTTATCTTATTTTCTAAATAAAGCATTAAAAAATTGGTATGAATTTAAGTTTTATAATAATGGTTGAATGTTTCTTTTATTATATTATTTTCATAAAGATTATATAATTTTCTAGAATTAATATAACGCATACAGTATAAAACCAATTTAATTATTAAATATAAATCAAGTACTTATTTAAATATGAAATTTTATGTTTTTCAAATAGATTTTTTAATGATTTTTTATGTTTCATATTTAATATTTCAATAGGTTTCAAAACTTTATATACCTTTACTAAATAAACTATAAAAAAAAGGAAACCTCAGCTTCCCTTTCTTTTATACAAACACTGAAATTTTAGATCCCATATTTCAAACGATAGTCTTCCATTTTTGCTAACGCGTCTTTGTCGCCTTTAGTATCGAGGTAATCCATCAAGTCTTTCATGGTAATCAGTGCATGCACCGGAATTTCCAGTTCTTTTTGTACTTCCTGAATCGCAGAAAGCTCACCTTGACCTTTTTCCTGACGGTCTAATGCAACCAGTACACCTGCAATTTGCGCACCGGCATTTTTCAGGATGGTGACTACTTCACGAATGGCAGTACCGGCTGTAATCACATCATCAATAATCCAGACTTTTTTCCCTTCTACAGCAGCACCAACAAGTACACCACCTTCGCCATGATCTTTGGCTTCTTTGCGGTTAAAGCCCCAAGGCACACTCACGCCATGATTTTGCGACAGCGCCACTGCGGTTGCAGCCACAAATGGAATACCTTTATATGCAGGACCAAAGATCACTTCAACATTGTCACATTCAGTCAGTTTTGCTGCATAGCCAGATGCCAGGCCAGTCAACGCTTCGCCATCATTCAGCAAACCTGCGTTGAAAAAATAAGGACTCACACGACCTGATTTTAAAGTAAACTCACCAAATTTAAGCACACCGCGTGATAATGCGAGTTCGATAAAAGCTTGCGGGTTAAACTGAGCTTGCGTTGACATGAGGTGCTCCTAAATCCATTAATTAAGGTAAGACTTGCGCATGATACCAAAGAGTAGCTATCCAGGTGATCAAAAAATTCTTCGTGTCGTTTCAATTAATGTCAACGGCTTACGTTCATCCGTGACCAAAGGTCTGCTGGAGTGGATGGAAAAATCTGACGCAGATGTGATTTGCATGCAAGAAAGCCGGATTACCCATGCGCAGTGGACCGATAAATTTAAACCTGAAGGCTGGTATACACACCTGTTCCCGGCTGAACGTCCAGGTTATGCCGGTACCGCCATTTATAGCCGCCTGCCTTTTGTTTCTCTGACCGATGGTCTGGGCTTTGAACTGGCAGATTCTCAAGGCCGCTTTATTGCTGCCGAATTTGACTTAGGTTTAGATAAAACTGCACATATCTGTTCGCTGTATCTGCCATCCGGTTCATCGGGTGATGAAGCACAGGCGCGTAAAGATCACTTCTTGGATGAATATAAAAAGATCCTGAAACAATGGCGCGATGAAGATAAATCTATCATTGTATGCGGTGACTACAATATCGTGCATAAACGCATCGACATTAAAAACTGGTCAGGTAACCAGAAAGCCTCGGGTTGCTTGCCACATGAACGCGCTTGGTTAGATCACATCTATGATGAACTGGGCTATGTCGACACTTTCCGTGAAGTACGCAAAGAAGCTGAGCTATACTCATGGTGGTCGAATCGCGGCCAGGCCCGTGCCAAAAACGTAGGCTGGCGGATTGATTATCAAGCCTGTTCACCCGACTGGAAAGAGCGTACCGTAAATGCCTGGGTGTATAAAGATGAATGGTTTAGTGACCATGCTCCAGT
>NZ_DFRO01000045.1:84205-96084 GCF_002381195.1 Acinetobacter sp. UBA3461
AGTTAGTGTTAATCACTTACATAACAAGACGTATTAACAGCTATTTTTATAGCTAAATACACAGCATTATATTTACACGGCACAAGGACATGTCAGGATGACAACAAAAGGACAGGAAGCCGTAGGAAGAAATAAAACAGACTACAAGATTTAGCTTGTTTTGCATGGATGTGACATCGGACGTTGAGATGAGACCCGCATAATCAGGATGATTAGATGCGGGTTTTCTCATTTTAGCGCCTTTATAACATTATTAGCTTCTCATTTCTTTTTATTTCGTGCCTTTATCTTCATTACTATTTTGCACAAATCAGATGTCAATTTCATGACATTCCTGTATCTGCTATGTATCTATTCTTGTCTCATTTTTTACTTTGGGTTTTCTTCATAATCATGGTTGTAATCATTAAATTTCGCTAAGCTACAGTAAAATTTAGATGGGTGATGATCATGTTGAAGATCTATGGAATTAAAAACTGTAATTCAATGAAGAAAGCATTTGATCTGCTGGGTGAACTGGGTTTGAGCTATGAGTTTCATGACTATAAAAAACAGGGAATCGATGCTGAAACTGTAAAGACTTGGCTAGATACATTGGGTCAGGAAGTTGTGCTGAATAAAAAAGGTACCACTTGGCGCAAACTCAGTGAAGAAGAGCAGCAAACCGCCTTGGCAAATGAGGAAAATCTGCTTGCTGCCTTAATGACTCATACCAGTCTGATTAAACGTCCAATTCTGGCAACTGGTTCAGGTTTTATTGCGGGCTTTGATGAAACTGCCTATCGTGCGCTGAATAATTAAAGCGAACTAATAATAGAGTTCAATATAGCAACCGATTTATAGCCACAAAAAAGCCTGACAATCGTCAGGCTTTAACAGTCTCAGACTCAGAATCAGTTTGCACGAATCCAGGTCTGGTTACGGCCCAGCGCAGCTACACCAATAAAGCCACGCAGTTGCAGCTTCTTGCCACCATCAGCTAGGTTACCTTTTAGCTTATAGGTCTTACCTGATTGTGGATCAAGAATCGAACCACTCTCATAGTTGGTACCGCCCACATTTTTCAGACCTTTAACAATGGTCAGGCCTTTCAGAGATTTGTTGTGATATGGACCTTCACATTTCGTGCAGGCATTTTCTTCACCTTTGGTCAAAACCTTCTGAATGCTGGCACTTAAAGTCCCATTGCTTTGTTCAGTAAATTTTACAATCGCCTTTGGCTGATTGGTTTTGTCATCAATTGTTTTCCAGACTGTTCCGTTTAAAGGATCTGCGGCATTCGCCAATGCACTTAAACCCAGTAGTCCTAACATAAGCGCGATTTTTTTCATTTTTGTTTCTTTCCCTAAGTCTGTGAGTAGACCGTTGTAGTATTAATTAAGTCACAACAATTTTTCAATTTCTGGATGTGACTATCTAGTGTAACCTTGTAAATATTGTTGGTAAATAACATACCAGACCAATGAAAACATAAAAAGATGGAAAGAAAATGAAGATTAGTCCCCTTACGAAACAGTTAATTACAGAAACGATTTTAAAGACTTCCATCCGTAAACCCAGCCAGTTTAATCTCCCGCCTACTGCGCTCAGAAAAGCCCTTGAACAGTTCTGCAAACTTTTTCCTGTAGACAAAAATATTGAAATACGATCCTTAAAACTGGCAGGGCTGAATGCAGAGGAAATCAAGCCACAGCAAGAAGCTACCCAGCTGATTTTCCATATTCATGGGGGTGCCTTTTATTTGGGTTCAATGAAGACCCATCGTGCTTTTATGACCCAGATTGCTGCCCGTACCCAGATGCAGGTGCTGCATGTAGATTATCCACTTGCTCCTGAAGCACCTTATCCAGCCGCCCTGGATGCCGTTTTCAATGTGTATATGCAACTGTTAGATCAAGGCGTGCAAGCCAAAGACATCATTCTCTCTGGAGATTCTTGTGGAGCAAATCTGGCACTGGCGCTAGCCCTAAAAATTCAAAAACTGGAACTTCCGCAGCCCAGTGGTCTGATCCTGCTTTCTCCATTTGTTGATCTGACCCTGACTAGTGAATCCTTGCGCTACAATCAGGTACATGATGCCTTGTTATCCATTGAAACATTAGAAAGTGGCATTCAATACTATGTACCTTCGTCGATTGAGCATGGCAATCCTGAAGTATCACCTTATTTTTCCGACTTAACTGGTCTGCCACCCATGCATATTCAGGTCGGTTCCAAGGAAATTCTGCTGGATGATGCGCAGCGTCTCCGTGATAAGGCTCTCGCAGCAGGGGTTGAAGTAGAGTTCAAGCTATATACTGGTATGTGGCACAATTTTCAGATGTTTAGCGCTTGGTTTGATGAGGCCCGACAATCTCTGGCTGATTTGGCAAACTTTGCACACCGTCTGGATCGGGACTAAAAGCCCAGTTTTTATATTTTTCAATTTTCAGGATGGTGCAGGAAAATTTTCTATTTGGTAAATATTTAAAAAGCCAGATGCATCACTGTGACCTGCCCATCCTGTAATCTTTTCGCATGTTACAACGATGTAAATTTCAAACTTTACTAAAATGACCCATCTGTACAAAATATAACCATTCTCTTTCGCAGTATATTCATGCTATCTTAAGCCCAAGAAATAAAACATTTTATTTATTACGATATTTATAATTTAGAATGGTCATTATAGGATACAGCCTTGTATGAAGCGTATCTCGCCTGCTCTGCAAGCTATTTTCAAGTATAAAATTACCAAATATCTGGTTGAAGAAGAAGTGGTGATGAATTGGGGGGTACTGAAAAAATGTATCCTCATGCTTGTACTTGGCTGTGGTATCCATCTCAGCTGGATGCTTTGGGATATTTTTGTTTTACTCAGTCCTGAATATTGGCAATATGTGGATATAAGCGTGGCAAAAATGCAGATTATCCTCAATAGCCTGTTTTTACTGATTTTGCTTTGCCTGATTTATCCCTGTTATAAATTTCGAAATAACACCCGCATCGAACGTTATCTGCCCTATATCTCAGTTGGCATCTTTGTGGTTTCCCTTTGCCGCGATGCCTATATTGTTGGTGTCGTCAGTCCAGTGGCCATGATTGCCTATGTGAGCCTGATTACAGTAGGGCTGGTCCTGTTTTCTCGAACGCTGGTATATAGCATGCTGATTCCAGCTTCAATTTTTCTCAGTATTTGCGGTTATTTGAGCTATACCGGTCAGCTTACTTATTCACCACTTTTTACCATTCCAGGCAAACTGTTTTATAACGGTTTCTGGCTGGTATCCATGTTGTATTTTATTCTGCCTATTCTGGCTATCTGTATGATGCTGTTTGAAATCCTGCTCAGCCAGTGGCGACACCGTGAAAAACTGATCCAGCACCTAAGCCAGATTGACCCATTAACCAATCTGTTTAACCGACGTAGTATCAATCAATGTCTGGATAAACTGAATAGCGTGAAACTGGAAAGTTATGCTTTAGTTTTGTTAGATCTGGATCATTTCAAGAAAATTAATGATTACTATGGGCATCATAAAGGTGATGAAACCCTGATCCGGGTCAGTGAGGTACTCACCTTGCTGCTACGTGAAAGTGATGTAGTTGGCCGTTTTGGTGGTGAAGAATTTATTTTGATCCTGAAAAATTCCAATCTGGAAAAGGCGCGTCAGGTTGCAGAACGTTGCCGTGCTGCAATTCAGCAGCTGGAAATTTATAGTGATGACGGTCAGCGCATTCATGTCACTGCAAGTTTTGGTATTGCATTATCTAGTCCAGAACTTCGTCCACAACAGTTATTGAGTCAGGCAGATAAAGCCCTGTATCAGGCCAAAGCAAGTGGTCGTAATCTGGTTAAAGCCTATAACGCTACACTTGATGGCGGGATGCAACTGCATCATTCTTGATTTAAGTGACTTTTCCATAATTGCACACTGCATAAAATTATTTTATTGCGCTTGAACAAAACGTTCTATTTGTTCTAATAATTCAGCTTCAGTAAAAGCCCCAGTCAAACGCAAGCCACGAATTTCCTGTTGCCGGTCATTCAAGAAGAGATATGTCGGTGGACCCAGAATTTCCCACTGATTTAACAGTGCTTGATGCGTTACATCATAATGACTGAGATCCAGTTTGATCAGAAAATACGGTGCCAAAGCCTGCTGTACCTGAGCTGATTTTAGCACCCGGTGTTCGATGGGCTGACAGGCCACACACCAGTCGGCATAGACATCGACAATAACTCGCTGCCCTTTTGGTACTGTAGCCAGTAACTGCTCAAAATCGGTAGCAGTCGCTGCGACATGCCAAGTCGCCTGTTGCTGAGAAGTTTCAACAAAAAAGCGCTGACTGTGCTGATACTGACTATAAATAATATACGGCACTGCCGTTGCCAGGCAGATGATATACAACCATCGCAGTCCGGTATTTATCCAAAACAAGCGTGCCAATATGTAGGCCACAAAGCTTAAACCCAGCCCAAGAGAGAGCCACTGTAGTGCTGCTTCTGAAATCAGGGGGCGAATAAAATACAATGCCAGCGCCAGCATGATAAAGGCAAACAGAACCTTAACTTGATTCATCCAATGTCCCGCTCTAGGCAATATACGCGAACCGAGAACACTGGCTAGTAGCAAAGGAGTTCCCATACCAAAGCCTAAGGTAAATAGAAGCAAAGCACCCTGCCACTGACTTTGGGTTTGAGAAATAAATAGTAATGCCCCTGCCAGCGGTGCTGTCATACAAGGACCCACCAACAGTGCTGACACCATGCCCATAATACTGGCACTGACCAGAGTCCCGCCCTGTTGCATGGCTTGAACCTGATCCAGTCGATGTACCAAACGCTGTGGCAACTTGATTTCAAACAGACCAAACAGGTTGAGGGCAAAAGCCACAAATAATAAGCTAAAGGCAATTAAAGTAGCGGGCTGCTGTAGCCAGCGCTGGAAATTTAGTCCGGCAGAAGAAGCAATCAAGCCCAGTACTGCATAGACCAGAGCCATACTGATGACAAAGCATAAGGCAACCATCCAGGCCTGCATTCCGCGTCGATCCCGCACAATCAGTGAGGTCAAGATCGGTAACATTGGCAAGGAACAAGGCGTGAAAGCCAGCAGCATACCTAATCCAAAAAACAGCAACAGGCCATAGCCTAATGAACTTTCTGCCAGTTGTTCAGACCATTTTTGGTCTTTGGCAGCAAAGCTGGAGCCATCCTTATTATCTAATGTACTCACCTCGACAGATTCAGAACTATTATTCAGAATAGTATTTTGCTGGTCTGATGAATTGCTCAGATCAAGTAACTGTTTAGAACTAGCTCCTGTAGGCTGATATTGCACCAAACCGGACAGATCAGTTTTAAATTCAACTGTTTGTGGTGGGTAGCAGAGCCGATCTTTGGCACAACCCTGCCAGGTCACCTGATAGGTTTGCGAGGCTTGTGTCGGAATATTGAACTGTAATTGTTGATAGTAAACCTGAGTCTGACCGTAATTATCATCATGCAGGTCTTCAGCGGGTGGCAAATCCAGTTGCATTGTTTGGCCACCCTGCTGAACTTCTACCATATGCTGATAAATATAATAATTTTCAGGAATTTCCCAGCTCAGTTCCGCCCGCTGCGAACTGCTGGAAATCGCCGTAAATGGAAAAGCCTGATCAGGCGGCAATAAAGGTGCTTGCGCCTGTACTGCACAACTCAGCAGCAGACTCCCGAACAGGATTCGGGAGCCAGATCTACTCCAGGCTTTCAGTTTTTCGGCATCCATGACGACTGGTCAAAACTCCTAGAACAGGAACGCTACGCCCAGACCTGAGGTATAACTCTTGTCAGCACCATTCAGATCCACGCCCACGCTGGCATCCAGCTGAACACGATCATTCAGGGCATACATTACGCCTGTACCTAGCCCATATTCATAATCCTGGCTTTCAGCCTTGCGATAGACAAATTCCGAGAAGCCTGACCATTTATCAGCGATTTTATATTTCAGTGTGGGTACGGCCTGGACGGCCCACTGGTCATCCTGCCATTCATAACGCATGGTAATTGAAGTATTGACCAGATCATTATATTGATAAGCCACAGCTGAACTTAAACTATAAATATCTTCTTCATTACTAAAGCCTTGATTACCCGTCGCAATCAATGCTTCAGCCAGTAAAGCCATCGAAAGTCGCTCATCATCCAGATCAATAGCTTTTTTCAAACCAATACTGATATCACCGAGGCCATCATCTTCTGATTTAATGCCATCTATTTTACTTTTAGACCAGGATGGACCCTGCCAGCCCAGTTGTAATTCCAGGCTGTCACTTAAACCGGTACGCAACAACATATCGGCATTGAGTGTGGTGCTATAGTCATTGCCTGATTCAACATAGCTGGCAGAAGGCAGGCCCTGTTCCCAGGCTAACTGCCCTACTGGTATCGTCGTCGTGCTAAACCCCGTGCCTGGACGGTCGAAAGCAAAATCTGCAGCAAATACCTGCGCGCTCGCAGTTGCCAGTGCCACAAAACCCAATGTCTTTAATGTTGTCATAGATTGCTACTCTTTCTTTTTAAGTCTTAACCGAGTTCTTTGGACATCTTCGCGCCACGGCTACGCAGCAGTTCCAGTGTCTGCTTTTCTTCTTCCAGTGCTTCTGCCCAGTTAATTTCATCAAAGTCACAGTCAAAGAACAGATCACAGATTGAAGATAGAATAGTCAGGCCGTCTTCATCCCGGGTATTTGGATCGACATTTTCATCCAGTAAACGTTGTACGGCAGGTACACAGGCAGCACTGGCGGCGTCCCAAAGTGGACCATAAATTTCTTCGGCATCCCACAGGTGCAGATTCACTTTGGCTGCAATCAGGGCATCCAGAATATCAAGATGCACTTGAAGCTTCTGTTGTTTTTCTTCGTTAGATAGAACATTGCCTGCTTCATAAGCCTCGCAAACTTCTTCCCACCATTTGAACAGACCATCTGACCAGACAGAAATGACCGGACCTTTTTCCATATCAATAAAATTTGGGTTGAGTCCATCTGCCAGGAGCTTTTTCACCTGATTCAGATCCAGTTCTTCGAGTGCTTGCACAAAAAGCTGTTGTTGCGCAGTTAACATGATGGAGCTCACTTCAATTCGTTTTCGACTATTATGCCGAATAAAGCAGGATTTGTTTTATTCTCATTCGTTTATTTTATCTAAAATTGAAAAAAGCCCCGTAGGGGCCTTTTTCATCTGCAAACTTTTTATTCTTCTATATCTGTAACCGTTTCTTCGGCAAGTTTTAGCGGATTACCACGCACATTGTCTTTTTTCTCAATTACATGTTCCAGGCTGCGTTTTAAACGATCAATGGCCCCACGAATTGCGGTATCAATATTGTGACCATGATGGTTGACCACAATTGGCTTCAAGCCAGCAGGACGTGCTTCGATCATGCAGCGAATATCATCATCGCCACCTTTTGCGGCATTTTCATCACTAAGATGCACGGAGAAATGGGTAATACGCTCACTGTGGCGCTGGAATTCCTGATTTAATTCGGTACGAACGTAAGTAATTAGACGATCACTATTGCGAATATTTTTATCGGTACGGAGTTCAATGTTCATAAAATACCATCCTCAAATCATTATAACTTTTTAGTGCAGATTTTTTATCTTGGCACGTTTGTAGCTTGCTGTTTTGTATTGCATTTCACTTCTTCAAATCGTTTTGGATTAACCCTCCACATTGAATGATGAACACATTTTTGAGTCTGCAGAACCGTGTCCTTATACTTTGAATATCGGTCCTCTCTTAAAAATATGCAAGTGATATTTTGATTTTTTTAGCAAAAGGACAACCAATAGTGACAACTGCTTACTTACGCGGAAAACAATTGATTGAAACGATACAAAAGCAAGAATATTCACGCGATTTAATCGGCTATCACGGCAAACCACCCCATGCACAGTGGCCCAATGCTGCCCGAATCGCGGTACAGTTTGTATTGAACTATGAAGAAGGCGGTGAAAATCATGTTGAACATGGTGATAGCGGTTCCGAGCAGTTTCTGTCCGAAATCGTGGGTGCTGCCAGTTTTCCAGCAGTACACCGCTCCATGGATTCAATGTATGAATATGGCTCACGTGCTGGCTTCTGGCGTATTCATGAGGAGTTTCAAAAACGTGGCTGGCCTATGACAATTTTTGGAGTCGGTATGGCACTGGCTCGTAATCCTTATATCGTCGAGGCCATTAAGGCGGCTGATTATGATGTGGTCTCCCATGGTCAGCGCTGGTTGCATTATCAGGATATGGATATTGAAACTGAACGTCAGCATATGGATCAGGCCTTAAGCGTGCTGACTGAACTCTTTGGTGAAACGCCAATTGGCTGGTATACCGGACGCGACAGTCCTAATACACGTCAATTATTAGCTGAATTTTCTCAGATTAAATATGACTCTGATTATTATGGTGATGACCTCCCATTTTGGAGCACCTTAACTGAACCAAATGGTCAAAAACGCCCTCATTTGATCATCCCCTATACATTAGAGTGCAATGATATGAAGTTTAGCTCTCCGGGTGGTTTCAATTCAGGTGAGCAATTTTACCAATATTTAAAAGATGCCTTTGATGTGCTCTACAGTGAAGGGGAAACTGCACCAAAAATGATGTCAATTGGCATGCACTGTCGCCTGCTCGGACGTCCGGGACGCTTCAAAGCCTTGCAGCGCTTTATGGATTATGTACAGAGTCATGACAAAGTATGGGTCTGTCGTCGTAACGATATTGCACAACATTGGTACACCCACCATTTTCCTGCGCACCAGGACTAATCATTCACTGAAATCACCCAAAGAGAGCATGCTGCTCTCTTTTTTATTTTGACCTTCTGGTGGACTCGCTTGTCATACGATTATCGGCACTTTGGCATTGTTATTGCAATTTCCAGTGAGAAACACAGATCACAAAGCTTAAATTATGCAATTAACTGAATTTAACCAGGCATCTGACAGCGATATTGAACTGCTGCTCAAGCAGTGTGTGCATATTGACCGTTGGGCTGAAGAATTAAAGCAGCAACGACCTTTTACTTCAAGTGATGAGCTGCTCGAAGCTGCCAAAAGACAGGCACAGACCTGGACTTGGGAAGAGATTTCCAAGGCACTCGCAACCCATCCTCGGATTGGTGAAAAGCAGGCACAGACCGCTTTAACCGCCAAAGAAGAAGGTTTTTCCGAGCGAGAACAAGCCACGATTTCACAAGATGAAGAAACTCAAGCCGCTTTGCTAAAAGGCAATCTGGCCTATGAGAAAAAATTTGATTTCATCTTCCTGATTCGCGCAGCAGGTCGTAGTAGCGAAGAGATTCTGACAGCATTGAATTACCGCCTGGTGAATGACCTGGATACTGAAAAGCGTATTGTTCATCAGCAACTTTTAGAAATTGCTTTGTTACGTCTGGCACAGGAGATTGATGCATGATCAGCACCCATATTCTTGATACTCATCTGGGTAAACCTGCAGCCGATGTTGAAGTCAAATTAATGGATGCCAGAGGTCAGGTATTGGCGACTGCTAGCACCAATAGTGATGGCCGGGTACTGGTGCCGGATTTTGGCTTAGACAGTATTCATGCCGGTGACTACTGCATCGAGTTTGCGACCAAAGCCTATTTTGATGCCCAAGGCCTGGCTACCTTTTTTCCAAAGGCTGTGATCCATTTCAGCATTTTAGATGCTGCTCAGCATTATCACATTCCATTATTGATTAGCCCTTTTGCTTATTCGACCTATCGCGGTAGTTAAGTTAGCCCGCTCATTATTCAGAATAGAGAAGGATTTTATATGTCAGAACAAGAAAAAACTGTCTCACCCGAACACGAATTTTTAGGGGTTGGAAAAAGTGCGGCTTATGGCTTGCAGCATGTATTGACCATGTATGGCGGTATTATTGCCCCTCCCCTAATTGTGGGTACTGCCGCAGGCCTGAGCGGTATGGAAATCGGTCTGTTGATTGCCGCAGCACTATTTGTGGGTGGCCTGGCAACGATTTTACAAACAGCAGGCGTAAAATATGTCGGTGCTCGTTTGCCTTTGGTACAAGGGGTATCTTTTGCTGGCGTAGCCACTATGGTGGCGATCGTGACCACCGGAGGAGGATTGCAGGCAGTCTATGGCGCGGTAATTGTCTCTGGTCTGATCGGTTTCTTCCTGGCACCCTATTTCTCTAGAATTATCCGGTTTTTCCCACCGGTAGTCACTGGCTGTGTGATCACCATCATTGGTCTGTCTTTACTGCCAGTTGCAGTACGCTGGATGATGGGTGGCAACAAAAATGCTGAAAACTGGGGTAGTGCAGAAAATGTTAGCTTGGCGCTAATGACCTTAGCTATTGTGATTTTGCTGAATTTATCCCGCAATGCCACAGTACGTCGTTTGTCCATTCTGCTATCTATTGTATTAGGAAGCATAATTGCAGGTTTAATCGGCTTTGGTGACTTTTCTAAAGTGGCAGATGGTGCATGGTTACAATTCCCGAGTTTTTTTGCTTTTGGCATGCCCACGTTTGAGTTGACAGCCATTCTTTCCATGCTGATTGTGACTTTGGTGATCATGACTGAAACCACGGCTGATATTATTGCAGTCGGTGAAATTGTTGGTACCAAAGTCGATGCTGACCGTATTTCTGATGGTTTGCGTGCGGACATGCTATCGAGTGCCGCAGCCCCTATCTTCGGTTCGTTTATGCAAAGTGCTTTTGCACAGAATGTTGGACTGGTGGCGATTACTGGAGTTAAGAGCCGTTTTGTTGTGACCGCAGGCGGCATTATTCTGGTGGTACTGGGCTTGCTACCAATTATGGGTCGTTTAATTGCGTCTATTCCTGTACCGGTGTTTGGTGGTGCAGGCCTGGTATTATTTGGTACGGTCGCAGCGAGTGGTATTCGTACTTTAGCGAAGATCGACTATAACGAGCAAAAAAACCTGATCATTGTGGCGACTTCAATTGCTGCCGGAATGGTGCCTATTATTGATCATAGCTTTTATGCAGATTTTCCAAAATGGGTTCAAACTTTATTCCACTCTGGCATTAGTTCAACCTGTTTAATGGCCATTTTACTGAATATCTTATTCAACCATTTAAACTGGTTTCAGCCTAAGAATTTGGCCAATGCTGAACCGGTAGTAGATAGCCACCACTAAACCTGGGTTAAAAAAGTTGGTCGGAATATTGCATATAAATTTCAGTTACCGATCAATTTTCACTTTATTTTTACTTATTAATCTGTATGCTTTATCTGCTTTCTTGGGGGAGAGATATTAAATGAAACTTAAACAAATCGCGGCACTTTGTGCATTAGCTTCCACTGCGGCTTTTACTCAAGCAGCGCCTATCTGGCAAGATTTTAGTATCACTGGTCTTTATGGTGAGAACTATGAACAAGTGTTTACAGTTGAACCTGAAGAAGAACAGGCAACTTTAACTCTTGAATATGCTGCTGGCTTAAAATATGGCGATGTATTCTTCTTTATGGATCGTGCACGAACTGATGCAGACAGTAAATCAACTTATTTCGAGTTTTCACCTCGATTAAGCCTTGGTGCAGTATCAGGTAAAGATCTTTCTTTTGGCCCAGTCAAGGATGTCCTAGTATCAACTACTTGGGAAGGTGGTGAAGGCTTTGATAACTTCCTATACGGTATTGGTTTTGCACTAGATATTCCATATACTAGCTATGCAAATATTAACTTCTACCGAGCAAATAACGAAAATACTAAAGATGATTATCAAATGACAATCACTTATGCAGTGCCGTTTAAAATTGGTTCTGAAGAATTCTTAGCAGATGCTTTCTTGGATTGGTCAACAGGTGAAGATTCAAATCACAAGAGTGAGTTGAACTGGAC
>NZ_DFRO01000045.1:96330-178306 GCF_002381195.1 Acinetobacter sp. UBA3461
AATAAATATGGTTCTAATAAGAGCCAAAATGATGTCAGTGCTCTTGTGAAGTATCACTTCTAAGAGATGATATCTTAAGAGCAGAACTTCGGTTCTGCTTTTTTATTTCTTTAATTTAATTGATCAATAGGTGCCTCAATGAGTGCAGTTCAGATCCGTGAAGCAAATGTAAACGACCTTGAGAGTATCCGTGATATTTATAATCAGGAAATCCTAAATGGTACTGCGACCTGGAATCATACTGCGATGGCACTGTCGGATATACAGACTTGGTTTAAGGCACTTCAAGATCAGAACAATCCAATACTCGTTGCAGAACATCAACCTACAGGCAAAGTGATTGGCTATGCTAACTATGATGAGTTCCGTAGTATTCAGGGCTTCTATAAAACAATTGAGCATGCTGTCTTTCTACATCATGATTACACTGGCCAAGGAATAGGAAAACAGTTGTTATTACGCTTGATGGAAATTGCCACAAGTCAGGGCATGCATATTATGGTGGCAGCAATTGACTCGGAAAATATAGCTTCAATTTATCTGCATCAAAAACTGGGCTTCATACAAACTGGCTATATGCCGCAGGTTGGAGAAAAATTTGGGCAGTGGCGTGACCTGGTCTTACTTCAACTTAACCTGGATCAAAATTCACTTTAGATTTCCCTATATTCAAAACTGACAGGAATAAGAAAATACAGATATAAAAAAAAAGGGCTTGCGCCCTTCTGCTGATAAATTACCATTATTATTTTATATGCTTATTATCATGAATTTTCATGCAATTTTTAGTCCAAAGGATTGCCAATAATATTACTAATAATACCTTTCATGATATGAGGGCCATTTTCGCGGCGTAATTCTTCATACCATTCCATCGTCACTTCTTTATCTTTCATATGGGTGACATCACAGCGTTTGCGCGCACGAAGCACCAATTCATTCGCACGTTCATTGCGTTTATTCTGATAGCGACGTAACGAGTCCTGCAATCCCAGTGTGTTGATCTGAAGTGCACGAGCCAAATAGATGGCATCTTCCATCGCTTGACATCCACCTTGACCAATATCCGGTGTTGTACTGTGGGCTGCATCACCAACAATGACCACATTGCCTTTATAAAAATCGTCAAATGGTTCAATGTCATGAATCTCGACACGGTTGGTACGCTGCTCATCAATCGCATCAATCAGTTTTTGAACCTGAGGACACCAGCCTTTAAAGTATTCTTTGAGTAGCGTTTTATATTGGCTACGGTCATTTTCCAGACCTACTGGCAACGGCACATCAAAAAAGAAATAGAAACGGTTATTTGCAACCGGCATCAGTGAAGCACGTTTGCCCTCACCGACAAAAGTGGTCCATTGATCAGCAGGGGCTAAATCTTCCGATACCTCAACCAGACCATTCCAGTTCACATAACCGGCATATCGACGCGGTACATTTTCACCAAGCACATAAGCACGGGTCATGGAATGGGTTCCATCGGCACCAACCAGCAAGTCTGTTTGAATTTCTGAACCATCTGCAAAGCTAACGGTGACCTGTTGTCCATCATCATTGAGCGCCACCATTTTTTTACCGAGATGAATATCAGCATGACCAAATTCATCCATCAGCATATTCTGTAATTCGGCACGAGAGACCGGATATGGACGCTGTCCTACTTCTTCAATCAGCGGATAAAGGCTGAACTGGGTCATCACATCGCCAGTCAGACCATCAACATAAGCCAGATTATCCATCTGCCCGCCCAGTTGGGCGACCTGGTCAGTTAAACCTAAATAATTCAGGCATTTCACCCCATTGGACCAGAGAGAAATCGCAGCACCCACGGGCAAAATCTGTTCGGCCTGCTCATAAATGCTGACCTGATGTCCGAACTTCTTTAATGCAATGCCTGTGGTTAAGCCCGCCATCCCGGCGCCAATAATGGTGATATTCATTGTTCCCCCTAAGTTCATAAATGTTGATCCATCTCAGGGAGACAAAGCGAAAAGTGTGCCATTTTCCGAATAGCTTCAAATACCCAGATTTAAGTTGGCACATGCTGTGCATTATTTTTTAAAGTACTGCCTTGTTTTGGGGAGAAAAAAACAGGGCATTGGCTATCTTTAGCCCGTAGAAAATGACAGTTGAATAAATTTAGAATGGAAGATTGATATGGCGACCCTGTTTGCACCTGCTTTTGAAATACCTGCACAGTTACAGCAACTTACTAATCTGGCAGATGAACGTATTGGTGCAAAAGTATTGCAATGTTCAGATGATTTTTTTGCTGAAGCACAGCGCATGCTCCAATTTACAGCACCTATTTTTGTCGAAGATAAGTTCGATGATCATGGCAAATGGATGGATGGTTGGGAAACCCGCCGCAAGCGTCATGCCGGCTATGACTGGGCAATTGTAAAGCTTGGTGTTGCAGGAAAAATTAGTGCACTGGATATTGATACCACTTTTTTTAGTGGCAACTATCCTGCCTCTGCTGCAGTTGAAGCCTGCTATGCACCAGATCAGAACCTGGAGCAGGTTGAATGGCACCAAATTTTACCAAATAGTATATTAGGTCCAAGCCAGCATCATATTTTTCAAATTGCTTCAGAAAACACTTATACCCATTTGCGTTTAAATATCTACCCGGATGGTGGTGTAGCCCGTCTGCGCGTTTATGGAGATGTGCAGATTCAGTTAAAAGACAGCAATGAAACTCTGGATCTGCTGGCACTGGAAAATGGCGGACGTGTGATTGCCTACAGTGATGCGCATTTTGGTCATCCACGTAACCTGATTAACCCAGGCCGTGGCATCAATATGGGCGATGGCTGGGAAACCAAACGTCGCCGTGCTCCAGGTTTTGACTGGTGTATTCTGGCTTTAGGCCAAGCTGGAAAAATTGAAAAAATTGATATTGATACTGCACACTTCAAAGGTAACTATCCAGCAGAAGTCTCCATTCAAGCCGTCTATATAGAAGATGCGACTGATCCGCAACTGATTCCACAAAGTATGTTCTGGCCTTTCCTGCTTGAAGCCCAGCCCATGCAGATGGATCATGTGCATAGCTTTATCAATGAAATTCTGGCACATGAAAAGATTTCACATATCCGTGTGAATATGATTCCTGATGGCGGTATTAGCCGTATCCGTTTATGGGGAAAGGTAGCTGATTAATGCGATTGACCCTCCCTCTCCACAGGATGGTCAATCGAACAGCTGTTTTAACAGATGGCAGTGGACCTGATCTCAGAATCGGGTTCACTGCTAAACTTTATCCATACTTTCTGACAGATCGAATCCGCTCATTTACTTTCTACTCACATTTTCCTCAAAGTATCCTTCTTGTTTACTTAATATACAGGGATAAAATAGCGAGATTAATCAAGAAAGTTTTGTCATAAAAACGCGCGTAAATGGAATGTAAAAGAATGAAAAATACGATTCAGATTCAGCTATTAACCAGTGAAAACTTTGCTCGTTTTGGTGAAGTCATCAGCTGTCAGGGTAATGACTATTTCCATATCAACGATGCACATACCGAGCGTTATCATGCACTGGTGATGACTGAAATTATAGGAGATGCCAAAGCGGGGATCAGTATTTTTAGAAATATTAAAAGTACACAAATTCCTTTTGAAATCTCCATGCTGGAACGACATCCGAATGGTTCTCAAACCTTTATCCCCATGCGGGGACAAAAGTTCCTGATTGTGGTTGCACCAAGTTTGGATACAGATACTCCGGATCTGTCTCAGCTTTGTGCATTTATTACAGATGGGACACAGGGGGTCAATTACCGGGCAGGTACCTGGCATCATCCCCTGCTGACCCTAGAGGCACCCAGTGATTTTGCCGTGGTTGACCGAATTGGTACCGGACATAATTGCGATGTATATCAATTTCCTGAAACTTTCAAAATTGAAGGAAATCTCTTCTAATCACAAGACCAATATTTACTTGAAGTATGCTGTGTGTTTTATTCAGAATAAGAATTAAAACTGAGCAAACCATGTATAAATCTTTAGCTACTATCGCCCTGACTGCTTTGAGTCCTCTTTGTTTTTCAGATACCCCCTTTCAACAGGAATTACGGGCTGGTTGTGCCAAGGTCAAAAGCCATGCAGCCACTGGCAAGCAATTCTATGATCAGAAACAGTATGCTCAGGCCGTTGAACAGTTTGAACAACAGGCAGTATGGTCAAGCTTTTGCAGTATGAATGTAGAAGATGGGGGCATTGCTTTTACCGAGCACGCAATGAGTACTGCGTTTAATAATGTTGGTCTGAGTTATGCCAAACTAGGCAAACCGCAATGGGCACGTGCCTGGTTTTCTGTCTATCCTGACGCTAAAAACAGCCAGTTCAACTTGAAACAGCTTCCTGCCCCAAGGCAAAGTTCTCACCTGTCTGGAAAATATGTACGTTACGCGGGTTTTGGGCAATGGAATACTATTGAAGTGAAACGTACTGCAAAGTCCTATGCAATAGAATTTAATGGCTTATATATGGGAATTCGCAGTCTGATTTATGGACCGAATATCGGTAAATTCCAGACCACCATGCCATTTAATCAAACTCAAACCAGCTATCGTGCAAATGACTGTAAAATTGATTTGGATTTTAAATTTGATTCAAAAGTTGGGCAGCAGCTTCATGTAAAAGAAACTAACATCATGAGTTGTGGTTTTGGTCATAATGTGTCGGCGAGTGGAGTTTATTTGAAAGTTGAATAAATCTTCAATTTTATAAAAATTATCATTTAATATACCGCAGACAATAAAAATAGATTAGAGGGAAACGATGGCAAAATTTTTAAATACCAGCGCAACGAATTTCTTCCTGGAAGAGCTGATTAAGAGTGCAAAAGAACGTTTAATCCTGATTAGTCCATACTTACGTTTGAATGATCGAATTAAAGAGTTATTAGAAGATAAAGATCGGCTAAAAATTGATATTCGCATCGTATATGGGAAGAGCGATCTACATCCAGAAGAGATTAAATGGCTGCAAAAACTTGATTATGTCCGTCTTAGTTTCTGTAAGAACTTACATGCTAAATGCTATCTCAATGAGTCTGAATGTATTATCTCAAGCTTAAATCTCTATGAGTTTAGTCAGGTCAATAATAATGAGATGGGCATTCTGGTTCGCAAATACGAAGATGATATTGTCTTTAAAGAAGCCTACGAGGAAGCTCAGCGGATTATACGTATCAGTGAAGAAGTCCGAATTAGTCTAGATGAAGTGAAAAATGAATCTGTTTCTAAAGAAACTGAGATAGATGAAGAAAGTAATACTTTTTCTAGACTTACCACGTCTAAACTCGCCGCAAAGCACAAAATTAAAACCGCTGATTTACTCGATAAGATGACAGAGAAAGGTTTTCTAAAAATCAATGAAAATGGTAAACACTTTCTAACGGAGCAAGGAAAAGAAATTGGTGGTGAGTTTAGACCAAGTCAGTATGGCGGCTATTTCCTCTGGAATGAAAATACCGAGATCTAAATAAAAATTTTAAGTCCCCTCTCCTTCTAGGAAAGGGTTGGGGTGAGGTCGCAAATCCTCCAAAGATTCCTCTACTAAGGGAAAACTAAGCCACTGCCTGATTCTGACAAGCTGACATGACATGCAATACCGCAGCCGTCCGTGTTTCTACATAGAGCTTTTCAAAGACATGCTCAAGATGCTTGTTCACCGTCCGCGGGCTGAGTTGCAGGATCTCGGCAATATCCCGGTTGGTCTTCCCCATCGTGACCCAATGCATCACTTCTGCTTCACGCGGCGTCAGGTTTGGACAGGCCTGCGCGATTTCCTCTGCGCTCGGCATTTGAGTCTGCTCTTTCAACTGTACCAAAACATGTTTAGAGATATGCCCTGCATACAGTTTGGTGAGCAGGTTAAGTTGTAACTGCTGATGGCCATGACCATACTGACCATGCAGTAAGTGTGCTTGATCTGGCTGCTTGAGCAAGTCCTGTAGCCACTGATTCAAACTGGACTGAAAATGCTGTACATCCACCTGATGATTTTTCAGCAATTCACTGACGATTGGGGTCTGCCAGATAATTTCACCTTCCAGATTCAGCGATAGAATCGCACTGCCGGTTGCATCCAGCATTTGTCGCTGCTGATGCATTAAACGAGCCTGTAACAAATGGGTTTTTACTCGTGCCCGAACTTCATCAATATTTAAAGGCTTAGTGACGTAGTCTACCCCACCGACCTGAAAGCCTTTGAGGATATGTTCGGTTTCTGTCAGCCCGGTCATAAAGATCACTGGAATATGTTCAGTCACTGGACTGGCTTTAAGCTGAGTGCAGGTTTCAAAACCATCCATCTCCGGCATACTGCCATCAAGCAGGATCATGTCAGGCTGAATGCGATGCGCAATTTCAATTGCATCAAATCCATTGGTCGCTACAAGTACCTGATAGCCAGCCTGATCCAGGCTCTCATGCAACAGACTTAGATTTTCAGGTATATCATCCACAATCAAAATACTTTCCAACATGTCCACCTTACCCCTACTTCAGCACATCTGCATGCTCATGAAGTCGCTGAATTGCTCTTTTAAAATCAAATTGTTTTAAATCCTGCTCAATCTGATGCCATATATCGTTATATTGTTCAAAGTGCTGGCCACATTCATGCAGGACATCTTTTGCCCCCCGGATAAAACCAATACTTAAATGCTGTTCCAGCTGAAGGACCGCCTCTGCCACGTTCAACAATGGAATGGATGGGTGCACTTCATTTTTGCTTTCAACCACCACCGTGGGGATCTGGGCTTCCTGATCAGCAGCTTGTTCTTGTTCTGGATTTTGCTCATGCTGATGCAGCCAGCTTAAGCCCAATTTATCACCAATTTTGTTTAATAATAAATTGAGATCGACCGGCTTTACTAAAAAGTCTTCGTTGAGAACATCGGTTTCCGGATTAATCCTCCGCTCATTGGCATCTGCAGAAATAATAATAATCGGTACATTGGTGATTTTATTCTGGCGCAGCAATTTCGCCGTTTCCCAGCCGCCCAGTAAAGGCATACTTAAATCCATCAAAATCAGATCAGGATTAAATTCTGGAACCTGACGCAAACAGGCTAAACCTGATTCTGCCTCTTCTAAAATAAAACCTAAGGGCTTAAGGAAATTCAGAACCAGACCACGGTCAGTCGCTTCATTATCAACAACCAGTATTTTACGGCGTTCTCCGGTATAACCGGTCACGGTATTAGAGGCAACATCCGCGATCGGATGGATCAGGGATTTAGAAGGTAAATACAGTTTTATTTTAAACACTGAACCCTGTTTTAACTGGCTGCTCAGGGTCAGCTCGCCACCGAGAATATCGACTAAGAGCTTCACGATTGGCAGCCCCAAACCCGTGCCAGCAAAGCTGCCCTGTACCACATTACGACCACGCTCAAAAGGCTGGAAGATCCGCTCAACATCCGACTCAGCAATCCCACAACCGGTATCCTGAATTTCAAAATAAGCGGTCTGAAAACGGTAATCGACCTTAAATTTAACTTCCCCCTCCAGAGTAAATTTCAAAGCATTACCCAACAGATTAATCAGTATCTGTTCCAGACGTTTTTTATCAATACGGACATACTGTGGAATCTTGCTACTGATCTCCACATCAAAGTTCAGCTGCTTTTGGGCAAACTGTGGCTCGAATATATGCACGATCTGTTTAAGAAATTTTGGCAGGTCGATATTGGAATTTTCCAAAGAAATCTTGCCAGTTTCAATCCGTGCTAAATCCAGCAGACCATCAATTAGAGAAGTCAGATGCTGACCGCTCCGGCTAATCACGCCCAGGGCAGATTCGCCCTGTTCAGACAGTTTTTCCTGTTTCTGCAGTAGCTGGCTATAACCGAGAATACTGTTCAACGGCGTGCGTAATTCATGACTGATACCAATCACATAACGGCTTTTGGCTTCATTGGCCTTTTCAGCCTGAATGCGGGCATCCTGCAACTGGCGATCAGTAACTTTATGCGCTTCAATCTCATCCATCAGCAATTGAGTCTGGGTATTACTTTCCAGCTGTGCCTGACGTCGGCTTTCATCATTCAGCACTAACCACCAGGCGGCCACACACAGTAGTAAAAACAGTACAGCATAGATTTTGACGAACAGCATTGTCAGCGCATCCTGCTGCTGTGACAAAGCGCCCAAGCTGGCAGATTCCTGTAAATAGATCAGGCTCAGACTGACTGCCAGCACTACGCCTAAGACGAAAATCAGCAGGATATACAGACTCAATCGGGTATTAATATGTTGTACCCAGTATTTCGGCAGGAACCAGGCTGCAAAAACTCTGAGCTGTGAAGACCAGCGTGCATGCGGCTTACACAGGTCATGACAACGTGCTTCAAGCGTGCAGCACAGAGAACAGATCTGACTGCTATAGGCTGGACAACTGGCCATGTCTGCAGTTTCATAATCATGCTCACAGACTACACAGGTTTGGGTTTCGAGCAGCTCCAACTCAGGCTTTTCTTGACGTGCCAAGTAATATTTACCTTTGGTAAACCAAGCAATTAGCGGTACACATAACATCGCCGTACCCAATGCAATAAAACCGGCCAAGGATCGGGCAATCTCTCCAAAAACGCCCCAGTAACACAGCATGGATAAGACCGATGCAATGATCAGGCTACCGACTCCAACCGGATTAATGTCATATAGATAGGCCCGTCGAAATTCAATTCCTTTTGGACTCAATCCCAGTGGTTTACAGATCACCAGATCCGCAACAATGGCACCGATCCAAGCAAGGGCCACATTACTGTACAAGCCAAGTACGCGCTCCACTGCATGGATTACCCCAAGTTCCATCAATAGCAAGGCGATAAAGATATTGAATACCAGCCAGACTACGCGCCCTGGATGGCTATGCGTCAGACGCGCAAAAAAGTTCGACCAGGCCAATGACCCTGCATAGGCATTGGTAACATTAATCTTGATCTGGGCGATGCAGACAAATAAAACCGTCAGAAATAAAGCAATACCGGGATGATTGACCACCTGTTGGTAAGCAATCCAGTACAGATAATTGGGGTTACTCAGTTCAGAATCGGCAACCAGATACTGCATTGCCAGCGCCATAAGTAGCATACCCATGAATATCTTGATAAATCCGCCCAGAATCCAGGCTGGTCCACCTAAAAAGACTGCCCAATTCCATTTACGCTGAATATGTTTTTTATCGGGTAAAAACCGCAGATAATCCGCCTGTTCTCCGATCTGGGTGATCAGGGCAAAGAGCACCGTGCAGGATGCACCAAAAAAAGACAGGTTAAAGGCAGCGCTCTGACTTTTTGCGCCCTCAATCAATGCAAGATTGCTGATCAAATCAGGTTGCTTCACCAACACAAAGCACCATGGTAATAAAAGCAGGAATAACCAGAGTGGTTGGGTGATGGCCTGCACCTTATTGATGAAGCCAATACCTTTGACCACCAATGGCAAAATCACCAGTGCTGAAATCAGGTAGCCAATACTCAGGGGTATCCCTAAGCCTAGCTCCAATGCCAGCGCCATGATGGCGGCTTCAAAGGCGAGAAAGATAAAGGTGAAACTGGCATAAATGACCGAGGTAATGGAGGAGCCAATATAGCCAAATCCGGCACCACGGGTCAGTAAATCAATATCGACATTATAACGGGCAGCATAATAACCAATCGGCCAGCTGGTCAGGAAAATGATAATCGCCACAACCACCAGGGCCCAGAAAGCATTACCGAAACCGTATTGCCAGAGCATGGTGGCTCCAAGTGCCTCCATTGCCAGGAAACTGACGGCCGCAAGCGCCGTATTGGTCACTGTCCATAGTGACCATTTCCGGACGGATTTAGGCGCATAGCGCAGGGCATAATCCTCAATACTTTCATCGACCACCCAGGTATTGTATTTACGCCGGGTATGAATGACGCGCTGCGGTGCCTGACTGGTATTCGCTGTTGGGTCCATACAGATCAAATAAAGCTAAATATCTGCTCTTAAAAGCAATAACTATGCCCAGTCTATCAGTATCTAAAAATAATCCGACTGAATGCTATATACGTAAAGTGACGTATATGCTCATTTTTTAACTCCCCTTAGGCTTAGTTCCATACCAAGCGCAAACCAATCACTAAGCGCATCAGCACATCTAATTCTATAGGGGAACCCGACATGAGCTTGAAATCAAAAGTAAAGACATCTGGATTACTGGCAGGTTTACTTGCTGTTCCATTCCTGCTGGCACCCGCACTGACCAATGCCAGCGTTCCTGCAACAGCAAAGGTCAATACCACCAAACTTAAAGTCGATGACAAGTTTGTGTATGTGGGTCAGTTGCACTCAGCAACCGGCACCATGGCAATTTCTGAAACCGGTTCGATTCAGGCAGAACGTCTGGCCATTGAACAGATCAATAAACAGGGCGGTGTTCTCGGTCGACAAATCAAAATTATTCAGGAAGATGGTGCTTCTGACTGGCCAACCTTTGCAGAAAAAGCACGTAAATTGTCTGAAAAAGACCGTGTTGCTGCAATTTTCGGCTGCTGGACTTCAGCCTCTCGTAAAGCCGTACTGCCGATTATTGAACGCAACAACTCTCTACTTTATTACCCAACCTTCTATGAAGGCTTAGAACAATCTAAAAACGTGATCTACACCGGTCAGGAAGCAACTCAACAGGTACTTGAAGCACTGAACTGGCTGGCAAAAGAGAAAAAAGCCAAAACCTTCTATCTGATTGGTTCTGATTACATCTGGCCACGTACCACCATGAAAATTGCCCGTACCCACATCGAAAAAGTACTGAAAGGTAAAGTGGTTGGTGAAGAATACTATCCATTGGGCCATACACAATTCGGCTCCCTCATCAACAAAACCAAACTGCGTAAACCAGATGCCATCTTTGCAGCAGTTGTGGGCGGTTCGAACGTATCCTTCTACAAACAAATGAAAGCTGCGGGCGTAACAGGCGACAAACAGACACTGCTTACCCTTTCAGTGACTGAAGATGAATTGCTGGGGATTGGCGGCGAAAACATGAAGGGCTTCTACTCTTCAATGAAATATTTCCAAAGCCTGAATAACCCCAATAATGCTGCATTCGTAAAAGCCTTTAAAGCGAAATATGGCCCTAAAGCGGTGGTAGGTGACGTAACACAAGCAGCCTACCTTGGTCCATGGTTATGGAAAGCCGCAGTTGAAAAAGCCGGTAGCTTCGATGTCGCGAAAGTGACTGCCGCATCTAAAGGCCTAGAAATGAAAACTGCACCTGAAGGCTATGTAAAAATTGACCCGAACCACCATTTATGGAGCAAATCACGTATTGGTCAAGTGCAACCAAATGGTCAGTTCAAAGTTGTTTACGAGTCTAAAGGTCTAATCAAACCAAACCCATTCCCTAAAGGTTACTGAGTTAACAGCCACATGATCAGGGGAAGCCATTCTCCTGATCTTTTTATTCCACACAATTTTTTAAAGCTTGGAGGATGATGCGATGGATCTATCATTTGCAGAATTCGGTGCAATATTTGCCATGCAAGGCTTTAATGGTCTCTCTGTGTTCTGTGTGCTGTTATTGATGGCGCTCGGCCTTGCAATTATCTTTGGGCAAATGGGCGTAATTAACATGGCACATGGTGAGTTTCTGACCATTGGTGCATATACGACATTTTTCATTTCCACACTGACTGAAAGTTTTTTCCCTCAACTCCTACCTTACTATTTCCTGATTGCAATCATTGCAGCCTTCCTCACAGCAGGCATTATCGGTTACATGGTGGAACGGCTCATGATCAGCCGGCTCTATCAACGGCCACTCGATACACTTCTTGCAACATGGGGCTTAAGCCTCATCATGCAGCAGCTGTTCCGTTCTATTTTCGGCCCTAAGGAAGTCAGCCCGACTTTACCTGACTGGTTAATGGGTTCTTATCAACCGACGGAAGCCATCGATATTCCAATCAACGGTTTATTCCTGGTGGGCGTCACCCTCTGTGTTACTGCATTTGTCTACTTTCTGATTTACCGTTCACGCTGGGGTTTACAGCTTCGTGCAACCAACCAGAACCGCTTTATGAGTGGTGCTGTCGGGATCAATACCAAACGTGTTGACAGCTTAACCTTTGCCTTGGGTTGTGGGCTTGCAGGTATTGCCGGTGCAGCTTTCACAACCATCGGTTCTACTGGTCCTACAGCCGGTTCGCTGTATATCGTCGATACATTCTTAGTCGTGGTCTTCGGCGGCGCTGCAAGCTTGCTTGGCACCGTTGCCTCCGCATTCAGTATCGCGCAAGCACAATCTATTCTGGAATTCTTCCTTTCTGGTTCTGTCGCTAAAGTCCTCACACTGGCTACAGTCATTATTATCCTGATGCTGCGTCCTCAGGGTCTCTTCTCAATCAAAGTACGTAAATAGGGATTCAGGAGAGATATTATGAAGAATCTAATGAATGCTTTTTTAGGCGGTAAAGAAGGTGCGATTGGTCTGGTGATTCTTGCCGTACTGATCCTGCTGGTCATGCCAATGTTCCTGGATATTTTCCGTCTGAATCTGATGGGTAAATATCTGACTTTTGCTTTTGTCGCAATCGGCCTGGTTCTGTGCTGGGGACACGGTGGTATCTTAAGTTTAGGTCAAGGGATTTTCTTTGGCATTGGCGGCTACTGCATGGCCATGTTCCTGAAACTTGAAGCTTCAGACATGCAATCTACAGCAGCGCAAACCACGCCAGGAATTCCAGACTTTATGGACTGGAACCAGATCACCAGCTTGCCAGGCTTCTGGGAACCTTTCCATAGCTTCGGGTTTACTTTGTTTGCCATCATCATCATTCCAATCTTGCTTGCCTTCATCATCGGTTTCGCGATGTTTACCCGTCGTGTCGGTGATGTGTACTTCTCGATCATCATGCAAGCCATTGTAGCGATCCTGACCATTCTGATTATTGGTCAACAAGGTTTCACTGGCGGCATTAACGGGATTACAGACCTGAAAACCCTGCATGGCTGGGATATCCGTACCGATGAAGCCAAATATGTCCTGTACTACATCAATGCCCTGCTGCTCATTGCAGTGATCATGATCAGCCGTTTTGTCCTCAGTTCTAAACTCGGTCGTCTGCTTTCTGCGATGCGTGACAAAGAAGAACGTGTACGTTTCTCTGGCTATGACGTGGCCATGTACAAAGTCTTCATTTTCTGTTTCGCAGCTGTGGTGTCATCTATTGGTGGTGCGATGTTTACCCTGCAAGTCGGCTTCATGTCACCAACGATTATCGGCATCGTACCTTCGATTGAAATGGTCATTCTGGCTGCAGTCGGTGGTCGTCTGTCACTGATTGGGGCAGTGTATGGTGCTGTTCTGGTGAATCTGGGTAAAACTTACTTCTCTGAAGCCTTCCCTGAAGTATGGCTGTACTTCCTCGGTGCATTGTTCATCGGTGTGGTCATGTTCTTACCGAATGGCTTAGCGGGTCTGTATGAAAAATATGTCCGTCCATTGTTCCTGAAAAAGAAACCGATCGACAGCACTTCGCCACCGCCAAGTAGTGATCCGGATAAAACGATCGATCCAATTGTAGAAGGAGGCGTGAAATGAATAAAGTCGGCGTAGAAATGAATAAACCGGTGCTGGTCATTGAAGATCTCACCGTGTCCTTCGACGGTTTCAAGGCAGTCAGTGATCTCAACTTCTATCTGGATAAAAACGAAGTCCATGTGGTGATCGGTCCCAATGGAGCCGGCAAAACCACAGTGCTGGATCTGATCTGCGGCAAGACCAAAGCAACTTCAGGCACGATCAAATTTAATGATATTGAACTGACCAAACTGAAAGAGTTCGACATTGTCCGTAAAGGGGTTGGGCGTAAATTCCAGAACCCGAATATTTATGAAAATTTGTCGGTCTATGACAACCTGGAAATGTCCTTCCCGCGTGGCCGTAATGTCTTTGGTGCGCTGTTCTTCAGACGCACCAAAGATGTCGATGAGCGTATTCGTGAAGTTGCTGGCAAGATTTTCCTGACCGACCTGCTGGATACCTCCGCCGGTCTGCTCTCTCATGGCCAGAAGCAGTGGCTGGAAATTGGCATGTTACTCATGCAAGACCCAGAGCTGCTCATGCTGGATGAACCTGTCGCAGGGATGAGTGTCTCGGAGCGTGAGCAGACGGCGCAACTGTTGCGGGAGATTAGCAAAGGACGTTCTGTGCTAGTGATTGAACATGACATGGAATTTGTCAAAACCATTGCGGACAAAGTCACGGTACTGCACCAGGGCAAAATTCTGGCAGCAGGCAAAATGGACGATGTGCAAAATGATCCAAAAGTGATTGAAGTTTATCTGGGACACTAAGGAGGCCACTATGAGCGGATTATTAGAAATTAATGCTTTGTGTTCAGGATATAAACAAAGTCAGGTGATTCACGACCTGGAACTGAAGATCCAGCCGAAGGAAATTGTAGCGATCATGGGGCGTAACGGCATGGGTAAAACCACCCTGTTTAAAACCCTGATTGGTGATATTAAAAATACCAAAGGTGAAATCAAGCTGGATGGCAAGAATCTGGAAAAACTGGATCCTTACCAACGTGTAGAAAACGGTGTGGCTTATGTGCCACAAGGCCGGATGATTTTCTCCACCATGTCCGTACTGGAAAATATCCAGACCGGTTTACCGGCTTCTGCCCATGGCAAAGTCCCGGATGACCTGTATGAGCTGTTTCCTGTACTTTGGGATATGCGCAAACGTAAAGGTGGAAACTTATCGGGTGGGCAACAACAGCAATTAGCAATTGCTCGTGCCTTAGCGACTAATCCTAAAGTACTGCTGCTAGATGAACCAACGGAAGGGATTCAGCCCTCTATTATCAAGGACATTGCCAGAACTCTGAAAGAAATTCGTGACCAGCGTGATCTGACCATTGTGGTCTCTGAACAGGTGCTGAGTTTCACCATGGCGATGGCCGATCGCTTCCTGGTGATCGACAAAGGTCGCTTTGCTTATGAAAATGTCCGTGAAAATGTCGATGAGACCACCATCAGTAAATACCTGTCTGTTTAGTCTTCCTGGTTTAATTTGGCTGTAATTTTTCTCTACATCCCCCGATTCGTCGGGGGATTTTTAATTTCTATTTCACTTAATTAATCGGCAGCTGATTTTAATATTTTATTTGATTATTCACATTTAAAAATTCCTTCCAGTCTACGCACCCATATACGCAATTCAACGTATTTTGCTGTAACGCATTTCACGCGACACTCGAATCATAAAGTTGAATTGATAAAAGAGTTGGAGAAATTTGAATGCGTCACGGTGATATCTCAAGCAGCCCAGATAC
The DNA here is from genome assembly GCF_002381195.1 of Acinetobacter sp. UBA3461. Lineage (NCBI taxonomy): Bacteria > Pseudomonadati > Pseudomonadota > Gammaproteobacteria > Moraxellales > Moraxellaceae > Acinetobacter > Acinetobacter sp. UBA3461. The sequence continues at coordinate 111,673 of NZ_DFRO01000045.1, forward strand.
AGTAGGTGTAGCAGTTGTAAACTACAAAATTCCTCGTTTGCATACTAAAGCGGAAGTGCTTGAGAACGCAAAAAAAATTGCTGAGATGCTGAAAGGAATCAAACAGGGTATTCCAGGTATGGACCTGATTGTTTTTCCTGAATACAGCACCATGGGCATTATGTACGACCATGACGAGATGATGGCAACCGCTGCCACCATTCCAGGCGAGGAAACCGCAATTTTCTCGCAAGCCTGTATTGAAGCCAACGTCTGGGGCGTGTTCTCAATTACCGGTGAACAACATGAGGAACATCCAAACAAGGTGCCTTATAACACCTTGATCCTGATTAATAACAAGGGCGAAATCGTTCAGAAATACCGCAAGATTATCCCATGGTGCCCGATTGAAGGCTGGTGCCCAGGTGATACCACCTATGTGACTGAAGGACCGAAGGGCATCAAGATGTCACTGATCATCTGTGATGACGGTAACTATCCAGAAATCTGGCGTGACTGTGCCATGAAAGGCGCTGAACTGGTCGTGCGTTGCCAAGGCTATATGTACCCGGCTGCAGATCAGCAGATCAATATGGCGAAATGCATGGCATGGGCAAATAACGTTTATGTTGCTGTTGCCAACTGTACCGGTTTTGATGGGGTCTACACCTACTTCGGTCACTCAGCAGTAGTCGGCTTCGACGGCCGTACTTTGGGTGAATGTGGTACGGAAGAAAACGGCATCCAATACGCGCAATTGTCACTGCATGAAATTCGTGATGCACGTAAATACGACCAGTCACAAAACCATTTATTTAAATTGCTGCACCGCGGCTATACCGGTGTCTATAACAATGGTGACGGCGATAAAGGCGTTGCGGACTGTCCATTCGACTTCTACAAGACCTGGGTTCTGGATGCTCAAAAAGCGCAAGAGAACGTGGAAAAAATTACCCGCTCTACCATCGGTGTTGCGGAATGCCCAATCGGCAATCTGCCACATGAAGGCTTGGAAAAAGAAGTATCTTAAGTTTGGTCTGAGAGGAGGTATTCGATATGACATTTGCCAGCGACCGCATCAGTGCCAATCAGGAAACCCTGGCCAAACAGCGTTATGAGATGCAGAGCAAAGAACGTATTGCGCGTACCTCTCGCTTTAGCTTTGATCCTGAAAAAGTCATGCAGCATGTCCGTGGTCATATCATTGGGCAGCGTGCCGCACTGGATGAAATTGAAAACATGCTCTTAACCGTCAAGGCAGATTTTAATGCTCCTACCCGGCCACTGGCAGTCACCTTGATGCTCGGACCAACAGGGGTAGGGAAAACTGAAACGGTTCGGCTGATTGCTGAGGCAATCCATGGCAAGCCCGATGCATTCTGCCGGGTCGACATGAACACACTGGCACAGGAACATTATGCTGCAGCACTGACAGGTGCCCCTCCAGGCTATGTCGGCTCTAAAGAAGGCAATACCCTGTTTGATGAAGCCCATATTCAGGGCAGTTTTTCCAAGCCAGGTATTGTGCTGTTTGATGAAATTGAAAAAGCCAGTACCGAAGTCATTCGGGGTCTGCTCAACGTTCTGGAAACCGGAACCTTAAAGCTGACCGCGGGTACCAAAGTATTGGATTTCAAAAACTGCATGATCTTTATGACCAGTAACGTCGGCGCCAAAGATGCTCAGGCACGCTTAAGACAGCTGGCCAAGCTTCCCAAGCCTATTCAGAAACTGGCCCGACTGGCCAAACTGGATGACAGCCAGATTACCGAACGTGCCTTGTACAAGAAATTTGATCCTGAATTTTTGAATCGTATTGAACGTATTCTGCAGTATGAAGCGGTTGAAGCTGATTTCGCGCCAACACTGGTCAGTCTGGAAATCGAGAAACTGAATCAGCGACTCCGTAAGCAGAGCCGCACAGTTGAACTTACACCCGCTGCCACCCAGTTTCTGTCTACCGGACACGATGTTCGCTTCGGTGCACGAGGCTTGAGTCGCCGCTTTCGGGTTCTGGTTGAGCCACAACTCGCCAGGTTTTTTATTCAGCATCCAGAAGCCGGTCAAATCATCATTGATTATGACGGCAAAACGATCCAGGTTCAGTCAGTTCCTGTTGAAAGCGTGATCGAAGATCCGCTGTTCATCATGGATGACACGGGCAATAACATCAAAAACTAGCTTTATTCGACCTCAACACAGGGGATAAAACATGCAACATATTAAAATTAAACCGGGGGTTCCGCTGGCAGAACAGGCGGAAATTGGACATAACCGCTGGCATCCGGATTTGCCATTTCTAACTTCGGTAAAACCGGGTGAAGAAATCCTGATTGAAAGTCTGGATTTCCTGGATGCGCAGATTAAGGATACCGATGACATTTCTGATGTCAAAAATGTCGACCTGACCCGTGCCCATCCATTGACCGGACCTTTCTATGTAGAAGGTGCTGAACCAGGTGACTTGTTGGTAATTGACCTGCTCGACATTCAGCCAATTTCAGATGTCGGTTTCTCTGGCGTATTTGCCAAGGAAAATGGCGGTGGCTTCCTGGCTGACTATTTCCCTGAAGCTGACAAAGCCATCTGGGACTTAAAAGGCTTATTTGCGACTTCACGTCATATTCCGGGCGTGCGTATTGCCGGCTTAAAACACCCAGGTTTAATGGGAACTTTACCTTCTCACGACCTACTCAAAGAATGGAATCGTCGTGAGGCACTACTGGTGCCTAAAGGTCAGGCTAATCCGCCTGATCCACGTACTGCCGTTTTGCGTGGCGTAACAGGTGCTGAATTCGACCGTATGGCAGCTGAAGCGGCACGTACTGTTCCACCGCGTGAACATGGCGGGAATACGGATATTAAAGACCTGGCAGCCGGTAGCCGTATCTATTTCCCTGTTTATCAAAAAGGTGCCGGCTTCTCGATGGGCGATCTGCACTTCTCGCAAGGAGATGGTGAAATCGGTTTCTGTGGCGCGATCGAAATGGATGGTGTTACCCGTGTAGGCTTCGACCTGATCAAGGGCGGTATGGAGAAATATAATATTGATTCTCCAATCTTTGTGCCAAGTAATGTCCGTCCGGCTTATGACCAGTGGCTGACCTTTGAAGGCATCAGCGTTGAAGATGGTGTAAACCATTATCTGGATGCCACTGTGGCATATCGTCAGGCGTGTTTAAAAGCAATCAAATACCTTGAAAACTTCGGCTTTACCGGTTCACAAGCATACATGTTGCTGACTGCGGCACCAGTTGAGGGCCGTATCGGCGGTATCGTGGATATTCCAAATTGTGCATGTACCGTATCTCTGCCAACTTCAATTTTTGAACAGAATATCCTGCCTCAGGGTGCGCTGAACGATGATAAGTTCTGGGGGCATAAACGCTAGATTTTACGATTTATTTTTGTTTTAGCTTCACAACGGGTAGTCATCCAACCTAAAGCCTTCGGCTACCCGTCTTTTTAATTTGAGGCCTTCATGCTACAGGAGTACAGAAATGCCGTTATATGATTTCCGCTGTGAGCATTGCGAGGGAATTTTTGAACAACGTGTTCCAATTGCCCGTATCTCAACCGATACGATTGAATGTAATTATTGCAAACAGCAGACTTTAGCTAAACCGATGATCACCGGTCATCAAAAAATCAATATGAAAAGTAAATGGCGCCCCTCTTCTGGCGCAGAACAACTTGCAGGGTCTCTGGTAGAAGGACCCGGTACCAATAAAAATAGCGCACGTAGCTCGGTTTTACATAATTGCCGCGGCGTTAACTGTTCTTTATGCGATGTCTAATCTTTATTCATAAAAAATCCCGCTCTGGCGGGATTTTTTGATTGCTTAAATTTGATAGTTTAAACCACCAGATCTGCCAGATTACCTTTCTGTTCTAACCAGTCTTTGCGGTCACTGGCACGTTTTTTTGCCAGCAATTTATCCAGTAAACCTGCAGTATGATGAGCATCATCTAAATCTAGTTGCACCAGACGGCGCGTATTTGGATCAAGTGTGGTTTCACGCAACTGGCTGGCATTCATCTCACCCAGTCCCTTGAATCGGGTAATTTGCGGATTCTTGGTTTTGCATTTTTTCAGGATGCTATTCAGCTCGTCTTCATCCAGAGCATAGTGCACATCTTTGTTGTCATCGATTCGGAATAAAGGCGGCATGGCGACATACAGATGCCCTTCTTCGACGAGCGTTGGGAAATGCTTCACAAACAATGCACAAAGCAAAGTCGCGATATGCAGACCATCCGAGTCGGCATCGGCTAGAATACAAATCTTGCCATAGCGCAGTTCAGACAGGTCATCCGAACCCGGATCCACCCCAATCGCAATCGCGATATTATGCACTTCCTGAGACGCCAGCACCTCATCAGAAGAGACCTCCCAGGTATTCAGAATCTTACCTCGAATCGGCATGATGGCCTGGAAGTTCTTATCACGCGCTTGCTTGGCTGAACCGCCTGCAGAATCCCCTTCTACAATAAACAGTTCTGACTGGTCCAGATCATGGCCTACACAGTCGGACAATTTACCCGGCAAAGTTGGACCCGCGACAATTTTCTTACGCTCAACTTTCTTGGCCGCTTTCAGACGGCGTCCTGCTTTGGAAATAGCCATTTCTGCCAGTTGCATGGCGATATCTGAATTCTGGTTCAGCCATAGCGCAAAAGCATCTTTGGCAATATTCTGCACCACCCCGACCGCTTCACGACTCGACAGGCGTTCTTTGGTTTGACCTGAGAATTGCGGTTCCTGGAATTTCAGTGACAGGATATAGTTCACGCCGTCCCAGACATCTTCTGCAGACAGCTTCATATTCCGCGGCAACAGATTACGTAATTCACAGAATTCACGCATCGCATCAGTCACACCCGAACGCAGGCCGTTGACATGCGTACCGCCCTGCGCAGTTGGAATCAGGTTGACGTAGGATTCCTGGATGCTTTCGCCACCTTCAACATTCCAGCAAATGGCAAATTCAGCCCTGGCACGTTCGGCATCACCCGTTGCAACAAAAGCGGGTGCTGGGATGATCTCACGATCTTCCAGCTCATCCATCAGATAGTCGACCAGACCATTTTCAAACTGCCAGGTGATCTTCTCGTCATTAATCTGATCGATATAATTGATCTCTAAACCCGCGGCCAGAACAGCTTTGGCTTTAAGATTATGTTTTAAGGCTTTCAGGGCAAATTTTGGTGAATCGAAGTATTTGGCTTCTGGCCAGAACTGCACCGTAGTCCCAGACGCGCGTTTGGGTGCCTTACCTGCCAGTACTTCAAGTGGTGCAACCGGTTCACCATTTTCAAAGGCCATTTTGTACAGGTTACCCTGACGCTGGACGGCCACTTCGACACGGGTCGACAGCGCATTGACCACTGAAATCCCGACACCATGCAGACCACCAGAGAACTGGTAATTATCGGTACTAAACTTGCCACCGGCATGCAGTTTAGTCAGGATGATTTCAATCCCACTCTGACCATATTCCGGGTGAATATCCACCGGCATACCACGGCCATTGTCTTCGACTGATAACGAGCCATCTTTATAGACTGTCACGGTAATTTTGTTGGCATGTCCAGCCAGTGCCTCATCCACAGCATTGTCAATCACTTCCTGCGCCAGATGGTTTGGACGAGTGGTATCGGTATACATGCCCGGACGACGACGGACCGGGTCCAGACCAGACAGAACTTCAAGAGATTGAGCCGTATATTGAGACACGTTATTCGGTTTCCTTTTTTATGCAGTCCAATAAAAACTGTAACACCAGCGGAATCTTCTCCGCAAAATCATCCATCCCGTGATTGCCATTGGCCTCAGTCATCAGCATCGCCGGAGGATGAGCAGCACTATAATAGCGATGTGCTTCACGATAATCCAAAACTTCATCGCCTTGTTGTAACAGTACCAGTATTTTGTCTGCATCTTGTGCAATTGGCAGTGCTAGTCCTTCCAGCTGGTCAAGATGTGAATCGTCCAGACGCCAGTTCGGATGCACCTGTAACGGCAGCTCATCATCGAACAGTTCGCGGAACAGCTGCCATGGTCGCATGGCCGGATTGATCAGTACAGCCGGCACACTGTACTTGGCGACCAGATGTGTCGCATAAAATCCCCCCAGGCTACTGCCCACCAAGCTTACATTATCCAGTGACTCAATCAGTGCTGACATGTGCTGAATCGTATCCACAGGTGACATGTTCAGATCTGGCAAATGCACCTGAATTTGTGGATTTTTTTCGCAATACTGCCGAAGTAACTGGCCCTTGATCGAGGCAGCGCTGCTTCGAAAGCCGTGTAAGTAAATGACATTCATCAATTATTAATAAAAAACGCCTATATTTTAATCAAAATCTATTTTATATATCAGAGATGGATCATCGTTATCTAATCTGTTTTTGGTGAATTGTCCGACAAAAAACACACCAGTTCTTCACGTTCCTCGGTATTTTAAGAATATTCCCAGAAAAATTAGAAACATCAAAGTTCAGAAGAATTTATACCGCGAACATCTTTAAAAAGAAAGGTCTCAGATATTCGCATTGATGAAAGGAACGGATCCGATGACAAGCTTAACGCCATTGCATGAAACCTATTGCAAGTGGGATCGTACTCCTCCTACCCAGGCAGATGTACTGGAAGGACTTGCTCAGCTTGTTACCATGCGGTTTAATGATGTTGCCCAAGAACTGATCAAGACTATCCAGCGTGAAATCTTATATAGTTTCTTTGGTTTAAGTGAACGTCATTCAGAAAAAATCCAGAACCTGCCTGCCATTGTCCGGCTCTATCAACGTTCCTATGACCTGTTGTTCCACTATGGCAATACCATGGTTGCCCCTGGACTGCGCCGTATCATTACCAAATTTCCACGCCTGCATGACAAGCCGCTGACACCAAGCCTGCATTTTCTGGTAAGTGTATTAAATGGCATTATTGGCGACTATCTGATCAAGCATCAAAATCCGATGGCGTTGCCGATGGTGATTTATGATCATTATACCTCACTACAGCAGGGCGAATTGACGGGTCGAATTACTATCTTCGTGCATGGTTTATGCATGAATCATCTGACCTGGTCCAATCATAAGCATGAAGGCATTGGTGAAAAGCTGCTGACGCAGCGTGATAACAATACCATGTTGTACCTCAACTATAATTCCGGACGCCGTATCTCCGCCAATGGCCGTAGTCTGGCCAATACCCTGCATGACTTGATCACCCGCAATCCCGGCATTACCAGTATTGATCTGATCGGACACAGTATGGGCGGATTAGTTGCTCGTAGTGCCCTGTTCTATGGTAAACAGCATGTCTATGAATGGGTCAATATGGTCGACAATCTGGTCTGCCTCGGCTCACCACATCATGGTGCAGCATTAGAGCGCTTTGGTTTTAGCCTGCAGGATAAATTGGGACGCTTCCCGTTTGGAAAGATTATTGGTCATGTGGTGAATATCCGCAGTAATGGCATTCTGGATCTGCGCCACGGCAGTGTTCGGGATGATGACTGGGAACATAATGAAGTCAGAATTGGCCTAATGGATGATAACCGTAAACCGGCACCGATTCCGTCGCATATCCAGACCTATCTGGTGGCCGGTACAATTGAATATGAAAACCGGCATAACCGCACCCGCAATGTGATTGGGGATTATCTGGTCAGTGTCAAAAGTGCGCTCGGTGAACATCCAAACCCGCGTTTTCAGTTGAAAGTTCCAGACTCCCATAAAGCGATTTTCTATGGATTGAACCATTTTGAAATCCGGTTTCACCCACAAGTGGCTGAACAGATCGTGCGCTGGTTCTATCCGAGTGTGGAGGACAAAGTCTTTGACCAGATCCATGAATATATGATGGATCTGGAAAGTGTTGAAGGCATTGCTCTGACCTGATTCAGTTATAAAAAAAACCCTCAAATGAGGGCTTTTATTTGCATCAGTATTTATCTCTTAGGCGTTTGACTGGCGCCGTCTGATATTTACGGAATAACTGCCATAAACTGACTAGTAACAAGATACAGAAAAATACCAGTGACCAGACTGGTAAAGACTGCCCCAGAAAAGTCCAGTCCACTTTGGCACATTCACCTGAACCGCTGAGTACCTGCTGGAACACCGACTTCATTGGCAAGGTTTCTAGCCAGTAATCCAGACCCGGACCACAACTTGGTACTTTATCCGGCGGCAGGTTTTGCAGCCAGACATGACGTCCTGCTACACCTGCGGACCACAAAATACTCAGTGATCCTAAAAAGGCATACAGGCGTTTCATGCCATTTGCTTTCGGATTATGCAAGAAAGCAATGAAAGAAATAATCCCCAGACCAATCAGGCCAATACGCTGAAAAATACACAACGGGCAAGGCTCAAGGCCCTGCACATGTTCTAGATATAATGCAAATGCCATCCCCATCACGGATGCGGCAAATAACGCACCACTCACGAAGCGGTAACCCCATTTCATGGTCGATCCTCTTGTTTTTTATCGAAATTGAGCGAGATATTCAGCAAAGCTGATGCTGCTATCTTGCTCGAGTTCCTGCTGTTGCTGCAAGGACTTTTGTACTAACTCATCAAAATATGCAGTGGTTTTTTTACTGAGCTGATGCGCTTGATAAACCGCAGCATGCTGCTGTGCCAGCACCTGGCCGAAATGCCACATGCCACCCTGCTTACGGATATCACCCACTACAAGCGCAGAAAGTGTCGCATCGACTTCATCAACACGGATTTGCATGGTTTTCATGGCCGTCGTGTAAAGATTATTGCCATATGCTGCATCCAATAATTCTGCCAGCGGCTGCATGCGCGCCAGATGAACTGCACACCAGTCTTCGATTAGATATTTTTGACCATTTTCCAGAATAGCCGCATTCGGAGCACGACCACGATTGACCACTTCAGCCTGATTCTTTTCGATGATGTCCTGCTCATCGCTCAGCAGTGCCGGGCTGTCCTGCAATAAACAGTACAGTGCAACTACTTCCAGGAAGCCTGCGGTATGTTCATCAATCCCGATCGGGCTGTATGGATTGACATCCACTGCACGCAGTTCCACATAGCCAATACCACGATTTGCCAGTGCCTGTGATGGAGTTTCACCGGCTTCTGGCACCTGCTTTGGACGTACCAGACTGTAATATTCATTTTCGATCTGTAGCACATGATCATTGATCTGGATTGGTTGTCCTGCTGCATCTTCAAGGCCCAGACGGGTAAATTGTTTATATGGTGTTTTAACTGCTTTTTGCAGACCTTCCAGATAGTCCTGCAAGTTATTGTAATGAATACCGAGCTGCTTTTGGGCTGAGTTCTGATAACCGAAACGGCCCATGCGCAATGCAGTTGAATATGGGGTATATAAGGTGCCGCGAGTAAGTGGCAACAGCTGATGGTCACGACCGGTCATAAAGCATTGGCACACTGCCGGGCTAGCACCGACCAGGAACATCACCAATGGTGTCAGTCGGATAAAATTACGGATCAGCCCCATATAACGGTGGCTACGGTAATCCTGCAGGCTTAAGTTACGCAGTGATTCATCACTTTCGTTGGCCTGTAGCGCTTCGAAGAAATGATCCGGGAAAGACAGATTATAATGTACGCCCGAAATGGTCTGCATACGGCGACCATAGCGCACACCTAGACCACGACGGTAAAGTGTCTTGAATAAACCAATATTGGAAGAACCGTACTGCGCCAGTGGAATGCTGTCATCGCTGCTGTCGAGCATGCATGGCATCGACATCGGCCACAGCTTTTCTTCATCTTCCAGTTTGCGATGTACGATGGCATGGATATCCATCAGGTAATCCAAAGCGCCACGAATACTGTCTTTTGGCGGAGTAATAAACTCCATCAAGGCTTCAGAATAGTCAGTGGTGATATGCGGATGAGTCAGGGCTGAACCTAGTGCTACAGGATGCGGCCTTTGCGACAGAAAGCCATTACCTTGCATACGCAGGCTTTCTCGCTCAATTCCGCGCAGCATCCCCTTGATGAGCGACGAATCCACCCAAGTTGGTAATACAGCTTGGCTGGTCGATTCAGGTTGACTCATTACAATCTCGCTTAATGGGCTAAACTATTAAAATAAAATCATCATTTTATAAGAGTATAACGTGATTTTAGATCCGCACATTACACCCTGCCTGCTTTTCAGGCAAACCATTGATTTTAATTCCGCAAATTTTTAACACAAACTTTCTCTATAAGACATGTGAAATTTGTGATTTTATTAACAAATAAATGCTAATGAATTGTAAACCTTATGAATTATCAAGATATTTTGGACTTCTGGTTTAGTGCCGAGAACCAGCCGAACTGGTTTGCCAAAAGCGACCATTTCGACCAAAGTTTGACTGAGCAATTTTCAGAAATTCTGGAACAGGCAAGTCAGGCCGAATTATGGTCCTGGCGTAAAACTGCCGAAGGCCGTCTGGCAGAAATCATTGTTCTGGACCAGTTTTCTCGCAATATTTTTCGGGGTACTGCACGTGCTTTTGCCCAGGATAGCCTGGCTCTAGCTCTGGCACAGGAAGCCATTAGCCTGGATCTGGACAAGCAGCTCAGTCCGGAACAGCGGGCTTTTTTATATATGCCGTTCATGCACAGTGAATCCAGACTGATTCATGAATATGCCTTCAAACTATTTCAACGCCTCGGTAATCCGTCTAATCTCGAATATGAAATCAAGCATAAAATCATTATCGAACGCTTTGGACGCTACCCACATCGCAACCAGATTCTGGGCCGTGAATCTACCGAGGAAGAATTAAGTTTCCTGACCCAGCCGGATAGCAGTTTTTAGGTATTTTCAGGTACTGCTGTCGCTGGATCACCCCATCAGGAGAACGAAGATGAAGAAGACCATCATCGCCTTAGCATTTGCAAGCACTGCCCTGCTTTCAGGCTGTGCAACGACGCCTTCCAAACCACTGACCTTTGATCAGCTCGGCCAGTACAGTACTACACCTCTCAATGCCCAGACTTACCGGATCAGTTTCAAGGCGCGTCCAAACATGAGCTTTGGGACAGCTGAAGAAATTACCTTAGTTAAGGCGGCCCAGACGACTATACAGAATGGTTTCCAGTTCTTTCGGGTGCTGGATGATCCAAGCAACCGTACCCAACGACCTCCGCGTGAAGCAATCGTCTATCCCACACCCATGCCATATCCCTATGGCTATTATCGCCGTCATCCATTTTATTGGCCTGATCCCTTCTATGACATGCCGTATCGTGTCACTGTAGAGCCAGCACAGATTGCCTATATGATTGAATGCTTTAAACAGGGACAGGCGCCCAAAGATGCCTTCGATGCTCGCTTGATTCTACAATCGCTCGGCGCTAAATATGGTCTGAGCCCAACAGGTGAGATACTGCAGCCACAGCCTGTGACTATGACTAAATAGGAGTCTTTATGCAGACAGAGACCAGTTCACCGAGCCTGCAACGCAGTAAACGTTTTGCCACCATTGCCTTAATTGTGGCTGTCGTCACCTGGCTGGCACTGATGGTCGCTGCCAAATTACTGCCAGAATATGTATGGTTGATCCATATCCTGATGCTGTCTGCAGAAGCAGGTGTGGTAGGTGGAATGGCAGACTGGTACGCAATTACCGTTCTGTTCCGCAATCCTTTTGGCAAGTTGCCCATTCCCAGGTTTCTGCGTGACCACACCGAGATCATTCCACGCAATAAGGCCCGTATTGCCGAGTCGATGGGTCGCTTTGTGCAGGAAAACTTCCTGTCTCCACAAATTGTGGAGCGTAGTCTGGCCAGTACCGACCTGAGCCTGGCAGCAGGCCGCTGGCTGGCAAATCCGGAGAATAACCGTCAGGTGACTCAGGTCATCCAGCAGACTGCTCCACGGATCTTTGAATTTGTCGGTCAGGAACAGATTTCCGGCTTTATTCAGAGCAATAGTGTGCAATGGGTGAAAAGCACCCAGATCAATCATCTGGCCAGTGAGATGTTGCGCGCTGTACTGGAAAATGATTTTCATCAGGATGTTCTGCAACGTGGCCTGGATCTGGTACATGCCTGGATGACGTCTCATCCGGAGCAGACCCGTGAACTGACCCGTACCCTGTTTAAGGAAATGGGGGTGTGGAAATTGGCAAAGGGTGCCAGCTGGATCGGGATTGACGTGCAACAGCGCAGTATCGACTCGGTAATTCAGCGCGTCGAAGCCATGCTGGCAGATCCGGATCATCCTTGGCGCTTAAAGATTGAAGAGTCTGCCCATCAGCTGATGCTGCAACTGGCTGACAATGATAGCGATGCCAGTCAGCGTCTAAATTCTGCTAAAGATGCCCTGCTGGACAGCCCACAGGTACTGAACTTCATTAGTGGTGCCGTGGTGATTCTCTGTGATGCGATCAAGGCAGATCTGGAAAAACCGGATTCCGGTATTGCAGAAAATCTACGTATTGCCATTCAGCAAGTGGGTGAAAATATCATTTCCAACAGTTCAGTGCGTGAATTACTGAATAATCGTATGAGTAATATGGCAGTTGACTTAAGTGATCAATACAGCGAGAAAGTCATCCGTTTTATCAGTGAACGGATTCATGAGTGGGATTCACGTGAAATGATTGACAAGATTGAAAATGAGGTCGGTGGCGATCTGCATATGATCCGGGTCAACGGCGTGGTGGTCGGGGCCTTTATCGGCCTGGTACTGGGCATTATCCGGGCCATTGTCGAATATGTGCTTTGATTCTTAGCTTATGCTCAAATCTCATGGATCGAGCTATCATCCAAGTTTCTATTTGCTGGATAAGAACCGTAGGAAACCTTAAGCGTGTTTTAAGCAGTACAAGGTCAGGTGTAGTTCCTGCTAGAACAATCTTGGTAATCCTTTTGTCCTGCTTAATCTCAAAAAACTGGAGATCTTCCGGCTTGCTCTAGTGCAAGCCAGAGTCCTGAAAATTGATCATTCGGGCCAGCTGTATACTTTTCAAAATCGGCAGGTAAATCCACTCAATCAACGCGTGAGTGGTATGCAATCAATAAATCTACTTCGGCAGTTGTGAGCCACTCATATCCACCAACAGGCCAGTGAGCTTACGTACGAATGGCAACAATAGCAGCACGATCGGGAAAGCGAACGCCCAGGAAATCATCCAGTTGTGCAGCCATAAGGAAATAAAACCTTCAATCCAGCCCAAAGTACGCAGCATATTAATGAAAGAAATGATACCGCTCATCAGGCAGGACAGGATGAAAGGGATAATTATCAGCGCCCATTTAGCGGGAAGTTTAGGAATATTGCCAAAGATAACTGGACGTTGTCGCGAATCCACTGCAAGCTCTTTTTGTTATTTCAGTCTGGTTAATATAGGCTATTTTTAGTGATTGAGGATTCATTTTTATAGCAAATTTTGCAACTTGCTTATTACGATATTCTTTATGTGATATACGAACGAATAAATGACAATTTTGTATAAATCTTCCAGCTACCGATCGTATATTTTTTATTCCCCATAAATGGTTTTACCTAAAGAGTCGGAAATTTGCTATATTTGCTGTTTTTCTGCGATATCTATTTTCGACTGATTATGAATACGGCAATCCAAGCAGCTCTCGATCATGCAGTGCAAACCTTACAGGCACAAAACGTACTCCCATCTGACTGGAACAATACAAGTAATTTGACGCGTACCAAAGACCGTAGCCACGGTGACTTTGCATCAAATATTGCCATGATCGCGTCTAAAGCTGCGGGTATGAAGCCGCGTGATTTAGCAGAAAAAATCCTTGCTGCCTTGCCAGAAGTTGCAGATATCAGCAAAGCCGAGATTGCAGGCCCGGGTTTCATTAACTTCTTCCTGAATGCTGACCAGCGTTTCGCAGTTCTAGACCAGATCCAAGCACAACAAACGACCTATGGTCGTACCCAGGCCAATGCGGAAAAACGCATCCAGGTGGAATTCGTTTCTGCGAATCCAACCTCTAGCCTGCATGTGGGTCATGGCCGTGGTGCTGCATATGGTATGACCGTAGCGAACCTGTTAGAAGCAACAGGTGCCAAAGTTGACCGCGAATATTATGTGAATGATGCCGGCCGCCAAATGGATATTCTGGCGACTTCAACTTATTTACGTTATCTGGAATTGACTGGCCAAGAACTGGTATTCCCGAAAAATGCCTATCAAGGTGACTACGTTAAAGAGATCGCACAAAGCATTATCGACCAGGATGGCGATGCCTATGTACGCCCGGTGGCAGATGTCTACAAAGACGTACCTGAAGATGTGCAGTTTGCGGCTGAACCGGATGCTGAAGGCAATAAAGTCATACTTTCAGGCGATAAAGAAAAACATATCGATGGCTTGATATTCAATTCTCAAAGCTTAATTGGCGAAGGTTACCGCGTGTTCCATCAAGCAGCGCTTAAAGCGATTCTTGATGATATTAAAGATGACCTTGGTGAATTTGGTGTAACTTTCAACCAGTGGTTCAGTGAAGCGTCTTTGACAGAAAAAATTGAAGAAGCATTACAAACGCTGGATCAACGTGGTTTCTTATACGAAAAAGATGGCAATATCTGGTTCAAATCAACTGAATTTGGTGATGAAAAAGACCGTGTGGTCAAACGCCGTAATGGTCAAACGACTTATTTCGCATCTGACATTGCATACCATTTAAATAAACTCCAACGTGGCTATACCGATATCATTGATATCTGGGGTTCAGATCACCACGGTTATATCGCACGTGTAAAAGCCGCGATTGATGCACTAGGCTATGACTCGAAGAAACTGACTGTGCTGTTAGTGCAGTTCGTCAGCTTATGGCGTGGTGGTGAGATGGTGCAAATGTCATCTCGTTCAGGTCAGTTCGTGACTTTGCGTGACCTGCGTAAAGAAGTGGGTAATGACGCAGCACGGTTCTACTATGTGATGCGTAAGTCTGAGCAGCACATTGACTTTGACCTTGACCTTGCAGTGTCACAAAGCAAGGACAACGCTGTGTACTATATCCAGTATGCCCATGCACGTATCTGCCGTATGTTAGAAAAGGCGGTCGCGACTGGCGTAAACTTTGATGCTGTGACTGCACGTGGTCTGGCCGCTAAGCTCGAGCTGGATGCTGAAACTGAAATCCTGGCAAAACTGGCAGCCTACCCTGAGATTGTGGTTCGTGCTGCAAACAGCTATGAACCGCACCAGGTGGGTAACTATCTGAAAGAATTGGCTGCATTGTTCCATGGTTGGTACAATGAGAATAAAGTACTCGGTGATGATGCTGAACTGACTCAAGCTCGTTTGCTGTTGTCTGTAAATGTACGTCAAGTGCTCCGTAATGGTCTGGAACTTCTTGGCGTATCAGCTCCTGAGAGCATGTAAGCAAAGCACTGCTTTGCATGCTCGCAAGACGAGAGCTAGGCTCGAAGTGGAAATGTAAAGCACTGCTTTTACATTGACGCAAGACGAAGAACTTTGTTCGAAGTGAGCATGTAAGCAAAGCACTGCTTTGCATGCTCGCAAGACGAGAGCTGGGCTCGAAGTGGAAATGTAAAGCATTGCTTTTACATTTGACGCAAGACGAAGAACTTTGTTCAGAGTAAGCATGCAAGTAGACAGCCAAAACTATGAATTAGATGTCCGATTTGACATCTAGTTCATAAAAATATCCTGTGGAGTGGGTGATTTGTATAATGACATTTGTATTACGATCACATACGATGCAGAGAGTAAGGCATAACACCGGTTATGCCTTTTTCTGTCTGGTAAAATAAATACAAGAGGAAATCCCCAGTGTTTGGAAAAACGCAACGCGGTGTATCTGAACGTCCGAACAAGCCAAAGAAGCCATTGATTCCTGCATGGCTAGGCACACTCGTGATCATTTTAATCGTGTTAAGTTTTCTGGTGGCGCTCATGCTGTGGAAGCCATGGGAACCTGTAAAACCAAACAATGATCAGATCACTTCTCAGCATTATGAAGAGGAAGACACCAACAAGGATTATCGCTTCTATGACCTGTTGCCGAAACAGCAGGTTACTCCAATTCCTGAACAGGCTGTGCCTGAAACCAATAAACAGGATGCTGTGGTCATTGTAGAAGCTCCTCGAACTGAGGAAGCTGCACCTGAAACTGTGAATGAGCCGGGACTGGTAACTGAAGAACCTGTTGCACCAGTAGCGACCTATATTCTACAAGTACGCAGTTTTGATGATCCGGATCAGGCAGATGCACGCCGTGCCGAGATTATCCTGAATGGCCTATCTGCGGATGTGGTCAGAAGTGTTGAAAATGGCAAGGTCTGGTACCGTGTGGTTTCCGGTCCTTATGATTCTGTAGAAGCGGCGGTGATTGCACAACAGACTTTGCAGCATAGTGGTATCGATTCGATTGTTGTGAAGCAATAAATAAATTCTAGATCTAAAAAAGCGCCTGATGGCGCTTTTTTTTGTACCTTTTAATTCCTCCCTTTTCAAAGGAAGGTCGGGAGGAATTTTCTTAAACGGTATGCCCTAAAGCTTCACCCATCAACACTGTTGAATTGGCTTTAAACTTCTCATCCCATTGCATCTTGTTTTCTTCAAACAGAATGACAGCCGTTGAGCCCAGGTAGAAACGGCCAAGTTCTGCACCTTTTTCTAGAAACAGATTATGCTGGTTCAATTCAATCCGGCCTGAAGGTTTTACTTTACCCGTCGCCACGGTTTCAATACCGGCTACAATCATGGCCCCAACAAGCACCACTGCCATACGACCAAGCTCAGTATCAAACAGGCACACCATGCGCTCATTACGTGCAAACAGGCCTGGAATATTTTCTGCTGTCGTCTGATTGACCGAGAACAGTTCACCCGGTACATACAGGGTTTCTGTCAGTGTGCCAGCAAATGGCATATGCACACGGTGATAGTCACGTGGTGACAGATATACTGTGGCAAATTCACCGTTTTTGAATGGCTGCGCTAGTTGTGGATCGGCAATCAGATTTTCAACTGTAAACTTTTGGCCTTTGGCCTGGAACACATCACCATTTTCAATCTTGCCGAGCTGGGAAATGGCACCATCGGCAGGAGAAACAATACTGCCCTGGTCAGCGTCGACCGCACGCACTCCGGTTCTTAGACCACGGGTAAAGAAATCATTAAATGACTTGAACTTCAAGGCATTGGTCTGCTCCGCAATCGACATGTCGATACCGTATTTGGCTTTAAAAGCAGAAATCACCGCAGTTTTTACAACCGGATTTTCACTGGCTGCAATTTTACCTACCACACGAGACAGACGATGCTGTGGCACCACTTTCTGAGCCTGGATAAATAATTGTTGTTTTAAACGCGATGTGATGCTCAAGATGGCAACTCCCCTGTAGCGATTGGACTATCGAGGCGGTTGCCCCATTCACTCCACGCACCGTCATAAGCTTGGATTTTCCAGCCGAGCAGACGTCCTAAGATATAGGCCAGCCCGGAGCGGTGATGTGACTGACAGTACACCACCACAGGCTGCTTAAGATTAAAACCCAGTTGTTCCAGGCGCTGTTGTGTGCGCTGCAAAGGGTGTAATTTTAAATGATTTTCACGGTTAAGGGCAGTACTCCATTCAAAATGACGTGCTCCCGGAATGTGACCGCCGCGTCGTGCTGTCAGACGCAGGCCGGTATATTCATCTTCAGTACGACAATCCCAGAGCTGGATCTGCCCTTGCTCGACCTGCTGACGTAGGGCTTCATAGTCAATCCGTACTGCATTTTCCTGGTTAAGGTTGATCTGCACCAGTTGTTCGACTGGCTCCAGCTTCACCGGATCAGAGGAAGTCGGCAGCCCAGCCGCTAACCAGGCATGAATACCACCATTAAGTAAGCTGGTGTTCTCAAATCCTAAACAATGTAAGTTCCATAACAGACGCCCTGCCCAAGCCCCACCTTCATCATCATAAGCCACGACATGATGCTCAGGAGAAATGTTCAGATAACCAACCAGTGCTTCTAGGCCTTCTTGATCCGGTAATAAACCCAAAGCTTGCTCTTCCTGACGAACCAGCATTTTTGGCTGTAAATGGAGTGCATGTGGAATATGCAACTGTTCATAAACAGAGGCACGGCTCAGGTCAACAATACGGAGTTTTTCATTGCCCAGATGCGGCACCAAGTCTTCTGTTTCTATCAGTAGACCCAAATTAAAAGCTGAAGCTGTCATCGTTATCATAGGTATTCTGGTTCAAATCAGTCTGATCTTAGCACAGCTCATTTTCACAATTATGCGGTTTTTATTGGGTTATTTATCACAATTTATGCTAATGACCCTAGCAGACAGGACATTGCATAAAAAAACCGTCTCAGGTTGGAGACGGCTGATTGAGATTACTGTTCAGCGACTTCGCTGATGTCAAATACCTGACGCAGATACGCAAGGAAGGTATCATTGTCGGTCATGGTTTTTCCTGGACTGTCAGAAATTTTCGCGACTGACTGACGGTTACATTCCACCAGTTTCAGCACGATATTCAGCGGTGTCTGCCCCATGTCATTGGTCAAATTCGTTCCGATCCCGAAGCTGACCTGGAAGCGATCTTTGAAGTACTGATGCAGTTTCCAGGCTTTTTCCAGATTCAGGCCATCACTGAAAGTCAGCATCTTGGTTTTGCTGTCTATTTTCAGTTTTTTATAGTGGGCATAGGCTTTATCGCCCCATTCGTAAGGATCGCCACTGTCATGACGCAGGCCATCAAACAGCTTGGCAAAATACAGGTCGAAATCACGTAAGAAGGCATCCATCCCGACCACATCAGTCAGGGCAATTCCCAGATCACCACGATATTCCTGCACCCAGGTTTCAAGTGCTGCTTTCTGGAAATCACGCAGGCGTACATCCAGTGCCTGGAAAGCTTGCAGAAATTCATGCGCCATCGTACCAATTGGCGTAATACCCAATTCTTTGGCTAATAGTACATTACTGGTTCCACGGAAGACTTGTGGCGCTGCCTTATTAAATTCTTCCACCACATGCTTTTGCCACTCGAAGCTGTAACGGCGGCGGGTACCAAAATCAGATACCAGAAATGGCGGATCATTTGAATCCTGCGAAGCATCGTACTGTTTCAGTAGTTGCATTTTGGCCTGCAGCCGACGTTTACCTTCTATCAGCACTTCTGGGGTACGGATCCGGCTGAAATACAGTTCGTTGACAATCGCCAGGACAAAGATTTCAAACATCATGGCCTGAACCATTGGGCCTTCAACGGTAATGTCTAAACGACCTTCACTGTCGATGGTCGCCTTGATAAAGCGGCGTTTGAGCTGGAACAGCTCCAGATAATCCACAAAATCACTTTTGATAAAACGCAAGCTGCGTAAATACTGCAGTTCATCTTCTTTAAATTTCAGCTGGCAGAGCAGATCAAGCTGATGGTTCAGATCATCCAGGATATCCGTGAGTGGATAAACCGTATCTTCAAGATTACGGCAACGGAAATGATAAAGACTGTGCGTTTGCGGAAACTTGTGTAATACCACTTGTAACATGGTGAATTTGTACAAGTCAGTATCAAGCAGGGATTGGATGATTGGCGCCATAACTTAGGAAATATCGCTGTGCTTATCTTTGCATTAAAGCATAAAAAGCCCTGCAATATTGCAGCAATTACATACAGCCAGGAGAAATATAGACCAAAGTACTGCTGTAAATAACAGCCTATTTGTCTGCTTTTGCTTTAAGTTTTTCTGCTTCCTGAATGATTTTTTGTAGCTTTTTTTCCTGGCCAATCACTTTAGCAAATTCAGCCGTGGTTTTTTGTCCGGCCTTTTTGGCTTGGGCATCACAATCCACCTGACGCAGCTGCTTGGCAATGGCAAATTCCATTTTGAATAAGGCACCCATTAAAGCCGTGTTGCCGCGGTTGTCTCGGGCACAACGGTCTGCACCATGTTTCAGCAAGGTTGTAACAATACTCTGGTGACCATAATAGGTCGCCATCATCAACGGGGTATAACCGTCTTTATTGCGCACATCGACCGGAAAGTCATGTTTTAAAAATTCGTTGATGACTTCGCTATTGCCAATTTTGGCGGCAGCGAAGAACAGGTCGACTAATTCCTGTTGTGAGGTCATCTGAACGCTTGTCGCAGTTTTTGCAGGGGAGACATTCTTCGCTTCAGCAGCAGTTGCGAATGCGGAACTGAAGGCAAGAATACTGGCTAAAAATGCTTCTGGCATAACTTTCATGATGAACTCCAACAGAAATCAAAAAGAAAATTTCAGTCACTCAGGATTCAATTCACCTGAGATGAGATAGAAACGGAGTGCCTGTAAAACTCCCCCTAGGGTGCAGGAAAGGTTTGGAGTTTTACAGGACTTTTCGGAGGTGATGCGCTATGCCCTAGTCACCAGTTCCTCAAGACCAATCGGGATTAGTCTTTTAATTTTGCAGCTTTGGCTTTAACCGTCGCCAGGTTACCGTTCACCGCTTTGGTCATACGGGTACCGTAGTCTGCATCTGCTTTATAGAAATAAGACAACATGATGTGCTTGGTTTCTGAATCTTTGACATTGCCCAGGTCAGCAGCAAGGTTCATGATCAGGTCATCTTTCTCTTTAGCTGTGTATGAGCGGTAAAGTTCACCAGCCTGCTTGAAGTTCTGCTCTTTCACGCCAATTTGCTGTACATGACCAGATAATGGTGTTTGTACCGCACGTGCTTTTTCAGTGGCAGCTTTTGGCTCTTTACGGCTTGGCTCATAGTTCACGTCCGAGTCACGCTCAGAGACATTCATGTAGCCATCCTGGTTGTTGTTATTCACATTTACCACTGGACGGTTGACCGGAATCTGCTGGTGGTTTGCACCCAGACGGTACATTTGTGTATCTGAGTAAGAGAAGATTCGACCTTGTAGCAGACGGTCTTCTGATGGCTCGATACCTGGAACCAGGTTACCTGGCGCAAATGCCGACTGTTCAGTCTCGTTGAAGAAGTTCTTCGGCATACGGTTCAGGGTCAAGGTACCGACTTTAGTTTCTGGAACCAGCTCAGTTGGCCAGATTTTAGTTGGATCTAGCGGATCGAAATCAAACTTGCCCAGGTCTTTAGGATCAATCACCTGAATATACAGATCCCATTTCGGGAAGTTACCTGCATAGATGTTGTTATAAAGATCATTGGTCAAATGGTTGAAATCTTTACCTTGCTGCTCAGCCGCTTCTTTCACGTTCAAGCCCTTCACGCCTTGTTTAGAACGGAAGTTGAATTTCACGTACTTGTATTCGCCTTTGTCGTTATACAGTTTGTAAGCGTGAACACCAAAACCGTCCTGTTCGCGGTAGCTGGTTGGAACACCTTGCTTGCCGTATACATAGGTCAGCATGTTGGTTGCCCATGGCTGGCTCGACAAGAAATCAAACACACGGTTGGCATCTTGTACGTTAGTCACCGGGCTTGGCTTCATGGCATGAATGAAGTCTGGGAATTTGATCGCATCACGGATAAAGAAGACTGGTGTCTGGTTACCGACCAAGTCCCAGTTACCTTCTTGTGTGTAGAACTTCACTGCGAAACCGTGCGGGTCACGTAAAGTCTCTGGTGAACCTTTACCATGAATTACGGTAGAGAAGCGTAAGAAAACTGGAGTTTTAGTACCGGCTTTGAACAATGAAGCAAGGGTCAGATCAGACAGGTCTTTGGTTGCAACGAATTCACCATATGCCCCTGTACCACGCGCATGTACCACACGCTCAGGAATACGCTCACGACCAAAACGTTGTAATTTTTGAACTAATTGTACATCTTGAAGTAAAACGGAACCTTTTGGACCAGCAGTGATCGAGTTCTGGTTATCCCCCACTGGCGCGCCGTTATCTTTAGTTAATGGGGCAGCTTGTGCGGCTGTGACAGTTGCAAGCATTGCAACCAGTAATGAACGCTTAAACATTTCTAAATCTCTCAATTTATTACCTTTCCTGCATGGGCTAAGATACTCGAGATTAAAAAATAGATAAAACAGATAATTTTTATAAATTCAATCGTGTTTTTAGATTTTTTAAAATATTATCAAATATAGTCAATAGATTAGAATACATTTTAAGCAGAGCTAATCTGCAGACTTGCTGCGGTTCTTGTACAATGCACATAATTTTCAGTTTTTGAGTCAAATATGCGCGCATTATTACAGCGAGTGCTAGAAGCCAAAGTCGTTGTTGAGGGTGAAACAACCGGAGAAATTCAGCACGGTATCTTGGTCTTTTTAGGGATTGGTAAGGAAGATACCTTAGAAAAAGGCCAGAAGCTGATTGATAAAATTCTGAAATACCGTTTCTTTGATGATGAACAGGGAAAAATGGGCTGGAACGTTGCCCAGGCGGGCGGTGGTTTATTGCTGGTTTCACAGTTTACCCTGATGGCCCAAACCCAAAAAGGTTTACGTCCTGACTTCGGTCCGGCCATGCCACCGGCTGAAGCAAAAGACTTGTATGAACAGCTAGTTGAATATGCACAAAGCCAGTTCGATCATGTACAAACTGGTATTTTTGCCGCCGATATGAAAGTTCATCTGGTCAATGATGGACCTGTAACGTTTAATCTGGAAGTTGAATAATAAGCTCTCAGATACTTTTTTCTCGAAGTTTTTTCTTTATAAATTATTCTTTTAGATCAGTCTTTATTACTTTGGTTTTGCCTGAATGAGAAGTGGAGCTTCGCAAGGGAGGCATCTTGCGAAGCAATGCTCCTCACCGCAAAACTCGTCAGGTCTGATCAATGAATATATGTCTCGCAGAAACAATCTCTTTTAGCTCTAGTCTTGCCTGAAACAATTGCGGATGATATTTCATGTGTCCAATATTTTCTAAGCTCGAAAAAAATGCTAACCAATTATTTAATTGACTAGCATTCCAGATCTTTTAAAAAATTTAAATCTTATTTACCAGTTTTCTCTTTAATGAACTGACGTACCAGCTTCACTTTTTCTTTTACCGGTTTTGGCAATTTTGGTGGAAGCATTTTCGCCACTTGGTTAAACCAGACCAACAAACCGAAGTCACCTTCCATTTTGATAGTGCCGTTTTGCATGCCGGTCATAAATGCGGTTGGGTCACCTTTCATCAAAGTTTTAACACCCTGCTCGCTGTCTGCAAACTGCAATACAAAATCTGCCGGCTCAGCATTACCTGATACAGTATCAATATCGCCGTTATTGACAATAATCTGGCGCGCCAGACCTTCATCTGTACCGATCTGAATACGGAACTGACGCTCATGGACCAATTCAATAAATTTCGGACTGGTACGTGCCAACTGCTTCATACGCAAAGCCAAGCCTGCAACCAGTAAATCAAGCGGGTCGGTACTGAGATCGACCAAAGGAAGTTTCAGGACAGGAATTGACGACAGTTTCATGAGTTATGCCTATTGTAATTGTACGAAAATTGATAGCTATCCTAGCATAAATTACAAGGAGGTTAAGCATGCAGTTTGTAGATGATCGTTAACAAAAAATGCACCCGAAGGTGCATTTGTTTTTATTGTTTTTAATAGCGCAATTATCGGCTGGATAACTGCTGCTGGTCATCTTCATAAACAGGTGTATGTTCGATGCAGCGGCGCTTGGCCAGTGCGCGCTCGGCACGACGATCTTCACGTAGCAACAATAGAGTTACTATGACCATCACGCTCGATAACGCCGCTAAATAACCATAGGTCATTGGCAGTTCAAATAGTGTCTGTGTTCCCAGGCGAATGACTTCAATCAGCCCCCAGGTAAACATTCCAGCCACCATAAAACTTAACCAGCGACGATACGGCGAGAAGAACACAACAAGTACAGCAGCGGCTACCAGACTAAAGCCCACAATTGTTGCTAAATTCGCTGTTACCATAAAATCCCCTCCGTCCAACCCCAGATCATGCAAGTAATGCAGCGGTTCTCATGGTTGAATGTCGTAAAATCCACTTCGTGGAATATATTGATTTGTCTATCTATGCCAGCATTATGATGAGTTTTTTGACTAAAAAAAGTCCTTTATTTCTGTTCAACGACATATTCTGTCGCGATATTATTTTGTCATTACATTTTTTATTTTTAGAGTTTTTCCGAAACATTTGCCCCATCGATGCTGGCGTGTCATTACAAAATAAACGCCGTTTTTCTGGACTGAAAAAATTATTTTTCCGTTTAAGATGATCGGTATATTTCTATATAGTTCCCTCTACTACTCTTCAGCGCGTGATCAATCAGCATAAAAAAAACGCGGCCATTTGACCGCGTTTCTATCTTAAAAATCGCTAATCTCAGGCACGGCTGAGGTCTTTGTCATGTACACCAAGCAGGTACAGTACGCCATCCAGACCGACACTAGAAATCGCCTGATTGGCATTCTGACGGACCAGTGGCTTGGCACGGAATGCCACGCCTAAACCGGCAATCGATAGCATTGGTAGGTCATTGGCACCATCACCCACGGCAATTGCCTGTTCCAGGGAAATACCCATCTCTTCAGCAATCGTCATTAACAGATGCGCCTTACGCGCACCATCAACAATATGACCTTTGACTTCACCTGTCACAATCCCATCCTCAACATCGAGGACATTGGCATGGACCTCATCAATGCCTAGCTTGGCTTGCAGATGCTCAGCAAAGTACTGGAAGCCGCCAGAAAGAATTGCGGTGCGATAACCCAGTGCTTTCAAGGTAGAGATCAGACGTTCTGCACCTTCAGTAATGGTCAGACGTTCTGCGATCTTCGGCAGCACAGATGCATCCATGCCTTTTAGTAGTGCTACACGTGCACGGAAGCTTTGCTGGAAGTCTAACTCGCCCTGCATGGCACGTTCGGTGATTTCAGCCACCTGTGCACCGACACCTGCTTCAATTGCCAGCTCGTCAATCACTTCCTGCTCGATCAGGGTCGAGTCCATATCAAAGCAGACTAGACGACGGTTACGGCGATAAACATTGTCTTCCTGAACTGCAACATCGACATTCAGTGCCGTAGACAGGCTTAGGCAGGCTGTACGCATTGCTGCGGCATCCAGCATCTGACCTTTCAGGCTGAACTGTACACAGGCACGTTTTGGTCCAGCCTCCGTATCATCATCGTCCAGTACCGGACGACCGGAGAGTCGGGTTACAGTTTCAATATTAAAGCCTTGACTGGACACGATCTGGGTCACGGCTTGCAAGTGGGAAGCCTTTAATTCCGGGGCCAATGCGGTCACGATATAACGGGTCTGACCGCCTTCTTTGACCCATTGATTGTATTCTGTGACAGAGATCGGTTTAAAGCGCACTGTTAACCCGATATCATGTGCTAGAATCAGGATTTCCTTCATGGCTAATGCGGTAGCGGTCTGGTCGTCCGAAGATACAACAATACCTAAGGTCAACTGGTTATGAATAACCGCTTGTCCAACATCCAGGATCTGTAAGGAATGAGCGGACAAAACCTGCATTAATCGTGTAAATTGATTAGGCTGGTCGGGTCCTAAGAATGATATAAGAATGATTTCTCGCATGAATTGACTCGGGTCTGAGCTACAACTATTGTTAGAATCATAATCGAATTTGAATAGAATTGCCTTGGAAGTTTACGTTGAATGCGCCTAGACAAGGGCTATTTGCTAGCCTACTGATTATAAGTTTTGCCCTTCATACCTTCTTACTGGTATTGGCAACCACTCACCAGCTGAATGAAAACCGTGCCAGCCAAGGTCAGCTCATGACCAGTCAACTGGTGACAGACAGCCTAGCTGAGCTGGATCCAGCCAATCGTGTTTCATTGGCTTTACTGGCAAATCGTTATTCCACTAACCCAAGTGTTGCCTCAATTCGCATCCTGGATGCAAATGCTCAGGTTTTAGCCACTGGTGGTCTGACGAAAACCCGAGATGGTGAGGTTTTTGTCCGCGAAGCATTACTTAACGAGAAAAAAGTCGGTTCAGTTGAGATTACTTTGATTGAGCCAAGTATCGGTGAAATTCTGCGTACCCAGTGGACAGCGATTTTATTCTCTTTCATTCTGCATAGTTTATTATGGTTAGCTTATCGCGCCATTGCCCGTCCAAGCCGCAGTGAATACCTGGCGCGCATCAATAATGAATCACGTCTGAAATTTGAAATTCAAACGCTGACTCAGGCACTGGAACAGGAAAAACACAATGCGGCTTTGGCAATTGCTCAGGCACAGCAAGCGGTTCACAATAAGCCAAAGGAAAAAGACAGCACGCCGGCTGTAGTCGAAAAAGATACCCTGTCGCTGAATATCCAGTTCTATGATCCCAAACAGCTGCTGGATTCGGTCAACAAGACTGTGTCTGTGCCTTATTTCAACTTGTGTCAGATCTTCCTAAATAAGGCCACTGAACTGTGCGTACAACATTATAAACTGAACAGTTCGGATGTCTGGACGGTACACAAGTTTGATGAAAAAGGTGCAACACTGAGTATTGCCGCAGACAAGCCCAATGCCCTCGCCTGCCTCACCCTGATCAGCTATGTCTTCCAGTTACTTTCTGAAGTGCTGTACAAACGCTATCGTGAAGATAAACGTTTTGTCTTGCAGACACGCAGCGCGATCGCTTCAAAAGTGGATGAAATGCAGCTGAATTCAACTCAAGCGGCTGAACGTCTGGCACAGCAACTGATAGCGCGTGAAAGTGCGGTACATGTCCCGAATTTCTTACTTAAATCTATTTCTGATCACTATGAACTGGTCAGCATGCCAAATCCAACCAATGTCCTGACCCGTCATGCTTTCGTGATGAATGGGATGGATGCCGAGATGGCAGAACTGGCGCAAAGCTTCCGAACCGATATCCTGAAATCGAAACAGTCCAAAGCCTCCTAATAAATTTTGAAGAGTAAAAAGCCCGATCTTAGCATCGGGCTTTTTTTATTCCTTGTTTCTGCTGGCATCAGTTCTGCTGATCCGTCTCAGCGGGTTTTCTAGCTGCCCAATAAGTAGCCAAGGCTGGTCCAGAAATATTGTGCCATAAGCTAAAAATGGCACTCGGTACGGCTGTGATGGGAGATGCAGCAAAATGGGTTGCAGCCAAAGCCACACCTAGCCCTGAGTTCTGCATCCCCACTTCAATCGACACCGCACGGCAGTCAATTTCAGCCAGTTTGAAGATTCTGCTAGCCCAATAACCAAGCAAATAACCCAGGCCATTGTGTAAGGCGACAATGCCTAAAATCATTAGTCCGGATTCCAGAATCTGAGTTTTACTGCCAGCAATAATTGCGGCGACAATTGCGACAATCGCAATCACCGAGATCAGTGGCATTACCTGGATATAAGCCTCAACTTTAGCCTTTAAAATGGCACGGATAATCAGGCCCAAAATAATCGGAAATAATACCACTTGCAGAATTGATACCAGCATTGACCAGGCATTGATCTCAATCCACTGACTGGCCAGCAGATAGAAAATAGCCGGGGTTAAAACAGGTGCCAGCAAAGTTGAAACCGAAGTACAGGCCACAGACAGGGCGGTATTGCCTTTGGCCATGTAGGTAATCACATTGGATGCAGTTCCACCCGGGCAGCAACCCACCAGGATTACCCCTATCGCAATTTCAGCCGGGAGCTGGAACAGCTGACATAGGAGAAAAGCCAGCCCTGGCATCACCATAAACTGGGCCACCACCCCAATTGCCACTGCTTTTGGACTCTGTAACACACTTTTAAAATCGCCTACTGTCATGGTCATGCCCATACCTAGCATGATCAGGCCCAACATCCAGGGAATATAGGCACGTAGCCAGACAAAAAGCTCCGGTAGTATCAGGGCAATAGCAGAAAACAGAATCACCCACAAAGCAAAGGTCTTTTGGACAAACTGGCTAAATTGAAGGAGTGCTGACATGGGGAAATCCGGGGGCATTTAAAAGGAAATCGAGGCATCGTTTGATGCCTCAAAATATATAAATATATCAACTCGTCTGAAAGCAGATCAGCTCAAAAATAATAAAGCCAGCGTTTAGGCCACATCGATTATATCTTTCAGATAAATCCTTTTTACTCCTTGAGCCAGCATATCCTGCCAGGCATGTTGCAGTGAACCATTTAGGTCAATGCCTTTAGTAGCATCCGCAATTACATAGGACTTAAAACCCAGTTTGCAGGCATCCATCGCTGTCCACGCCACACAGAAATCGGTGGCAATTCCAACAATAAATACCGTATCGATACCACGTTCTCGCAGATAACCTGCCAGACCGGTACTGGTTTTCCGGTCTGCTTCCATAAAAGCAGAGTAACTGTCGATATTTTGATGAAAGCCTTTGCGAATAATCAGCTGCGCTTGTGGCAGATCCAATTCTGGATGCAGTTCAGCATCCGCAGTGCCCTGCACACAGTGGCTTGGCCAGAGCACCTGAGGGCCATACTCTAGCTGGATCGTGTCATAGGTAACTTTGTCAGGATGATGAGCTGCAAAGGAAATGTGATTTTCTGGATGCCAGTCCTGGGTCAGTACAATATTACTAAAGTATTGTCCTAGTTGATTGATATTCGGAATAATCTGATCCGCACCTGCGACTGCCAGATTACCTCCCGGGGTAAATCCCTTCTGAACATCCACAACAATCAACGCGGCATTCTGCTGCATACGCTCTCATTCCTTGAAATCTTGATGATGCCCAAGCATAGCCTAAAAACCATGCTGTTTTTTAGTCCCGGTGACAAAAATAGAATGACTGCGCATTCTGACAAAAATCATATTCGGGCAATTCTTGGGCCAAATGGCGCACAAAACGTAAGTAGATTTTGGCTTTACCTGGCATTATGGTACGAAAGTAAAAATAAGCCAGTGTATGACGTCGTATATAGCCAATCAAAATATTCCGGCATTGCATCATTAGCTTAAAGACATTGATCTATAGATTGACATCATCATACGCGCTTGATCTTCAAAGCTGAGCTATGCCCGTCCAGAAAGAGTGTGTTTGAGTTTCAAGGAGATGAGGTAACTCAAGCTCAATTTCGTCCTGAATGATTCATAGCGTATAGTTTTGATGTGGTTGTAGGAAATGCGCAATACGTAGTTTTTGAGCCAAGCACTCTTTCTTATTTGTAATTATTTTTTAGTGTAATCATGACAAATGTGGCTGAATTTGAATAGCGACATAGGTTTTAAGACGTTCATTTATGTCGTTTGAATCATCCTTTGAGGCATAAAAAAACCCGCATCCTGCGGGTTTTTTTATTCAGTTTCGCTTATGCCACACTGTTCATTTTACGAACCAAGAACAACATGAATACTGCTGAGATAATAATACATGGGATCGCTGCTGAGATTACACCCGCCGCACCGAAGCCTGCAGTTAACAGACTACCTGCAATTGCTGGTCCAAGCATTGCACCAATACGGCCTACTGCTGATGCAACACCAACACCCGTACCACGAACTTCTGTTGGGTAAACAATACCACCGAAGGCATACAATACACCTTGACAGCCAATAACGAATGCACCCACTAGCGCTGATGCCATGTACATTTGTGTTAATGAACCTGCGGCGTTTAGCGCCAATAGACCTGCCAAGATACCGCCGTACATTAATAGAATGACGTATGCTTTCTTCCAGCGGTCAGTTAACACCCCTAGAATCACTGTACCTACAGTCGCACTTAGCATGAAGTAGAACTGAGCAGTAGCACCTTCTTTACGTGTGAAGCCAAGTTCTTGGAATAGAGATGGCAACCAGCTCAGCATGATGTATACCACCATCAATGTGAAGAAGTAGCTTACCCAGATGAACATGGTACGTAGCAGGTTTTGTGAGTTAAACAGGTCTTTAAACGCACCTTTAGGCGCAGCATCAGCAGGTGCATTTTCTGCTAGATCTTTCGCTTTTAAGTACTCTTTAGACTCAGGCAATAAGAACATCATCACTGGAATCACGATGATTGGTAATAATCCCCCGAGGTAAAAAATGTTTTTCCAGTTTGCACCAAATTCAGTCGCTGCAATCAGTGACAGAATTGCTGCACCGACTGGCATACCACAGTACATCAAGCCGACTGCACGACCACGATTTGCAGGTGTTACAGCTTCAGATGCAAGCGTAATTAAGATTGGCATTGCCGCCCCGAGACCCGCACCTGCCAAGAAACGTACAGCCAATAATGAGTTAAAGCTATTGACCCATACTGTACAAAGTGTGAATACAGCGAACACCGCTGTAGACCAGATCAAAACAGTCTTACGGCCAATACGGTCCGCAATACGACCACCGACCAGTGCACCAGGCAATAGGCCCAGAATCCCTGCACTGAAAAATACACCCAATTGTGAGCTATCGAGACCAAAATGCTCACGAATACCCGCTGCTGCAATACCTGCAGCCTGAATATCTAAGCCTTCAATCACTGCAATCAGAAAACAGATCGCGACCGTGACGATAGCATGCTTATTATCTGATTTTTCCATTGGATTATCCTTGTTCAATCAGCGTTCAAATAGAGCCGTCATCATCTATGAGACCGAAGTCGGATTTAACTACCAATAAGTTGAATGTTTTAGTGGGATATACAGATACAGGGATCGGTGCTGTTGTTTGAGATAGAATCCTTAGAAAGTCGCAAAAACAATTATTGTCATTGCCAGAAAATTCCTGTTTAAGGATTTAAGGCTTACAGATCAGCTAAAAAAATCCAACATTCAATAAATATCTAAAGATTCATTAATATCTAAAAAGAATTAGTACAGGGATTTCAATGCATTTTTAACCATGTCTATCCTTGTATTATTGATATGTTTTAGCTATTGGATAATCATTTATAAATCTTAAATAATCGCTTAACTATTTGAATTTTCAATGTAATAACTTACTTAAACAGTCATTTATATGACAATTTTATTTAAGTGTCCAATTATCCAGACCATGTGAAAATACTCTTCTCTTTTTATCGTTTTACAAGAAGCTTCATTCTTTTTATTGCTTGCTTGTTGTTACAGAGCTTTGTATAAAGAATTGAGTGGCTTTCAGCAAAGCATATTGTTCTTATGCTGCTGATCAGTCATAATTTGCATACGCAATATTCAATTCGGCGCAAATGCATTGAATTTGCTACAAATCAAAATACAAACCCATCCCAAATATGTTTTCTCATTCTCTTCGGATGGACAAATAGGATAGTTTTTTAAAATGACTCAGCAAGCACAGACCATTCAGGGTTCCATTGTCGCAATCGTCACCCCTATGTTTGAAGATGGCAGCGTAGATTGGAAGGGTCTCGAGAAGCTGGTTGAGTGGCACATTGCAGAGGGCACCAACAGTATTGTCGCGGTTGGTACAACAGGTGAAGCATCTACACTCAGCATGAGTGAACACACGCAAGTGATCAAAGAAATCATTCGTGTCGCGAACAAACGCATTCCAATCATCGCCGGCACAGGCGCAAACTCAACACGTGAAGCCATTGAGCTGACCCAGGAAGCCAAAGACCTGGGCGCAGATGCTGCACTTCTAGTCACTCCGTATTATAACAAGCCAACTCAAGAAGGCCTGTATCAGCACTATAAAGCGATTGCTGAAGCCGTAGATCTGCCGCAAATCCTGTACAACGTACCAGGTCGTACCGGTGTGGACATGTTAAACGAAACAGTGATTCGTCTGGCAGATATCCCGCAAATTGTCGGGATTAAAGATGCGACAGGTGATGTTGAACGCGGTGCTGCACTGATTGCTGGCTTACAAGGCAAAGACATGACCGTGTATTCTGGTGATGATGCAACGGCATATCAGCTGATGGCACATGGTGCAAAAGGGAACATTTCTGTAACTGCCAACATTGCACCAAAAGTCATGAGCGAAGTGTGTGCCGCTGCGATTAGCGGTGATGATGCTCACGCTGAAGCGCTTAACGCTCAGGTTGCAAATTTACACAATATTTTATTTTGCGAATCGAATCCAATTCCTGTGAAATGGGCACTCCATGACATGGGCCTCATCGGTACAGGTATTCGCCTGCCGTTAACACCACTTGCAGAACAATATCGCGCTCCGCTTCATGAAGCACTTGCTGCAGCGGGCGTCATTAAATAAGAGCACAATACTATGCAATTACGTTTAGGACTTATCCTTGCCCTTTCAGCATTCAGTTTAGCGGGTTGTAGTTCAATGGCCTTTAAAAATGGCACTTTGGATTACAAGGACACCACTACGCTAGAGCCTCTGCAATACCCTGAAGGTGCTATGGTTCGTCCTGCAACGCCATTGTATCCTGCTCCGACAGTAGATCCGCTTGCGATTGAACATGCACCAAAACTGGAAAATGAACGTGGCAACCGTTTTGCCCTGCCACGCCCTTCTGCTGAGCCAGTTCGTTCAACTCAAGCTGATGAAACTGTTACAGATATAACGGGAAAGCCGCAACTGGTGATGGATGGAAATCAAAATCCGTTGCTCAAAATTGATGGAAATGCTGCTACAATATGGCAATACACTCTTGCCACGCTCAGCAGCCTTAACCATTCCATCGCTGGTCAAAGCAAAGATCGTTACCAGGTAACGATTAAGGTCGATCAGCAGACCTATGTTTTAAGACTCTCTCCTGCAGGTTCGAGTAACACCCTGGCTGTGTTTAATCCTGATAACAGTTTTGCCGATCGCGAAAAAGCAGCAGAACTGTTAAACCAGATTTACCAAAATTGGCCAGCCTAGACATTTTCTAGGCATTTTTTTTTGTAGAAGGTTCCCTCATGTTAAAACAAACCTTGCTCTATACTGGTAAAGCGAAATCTGTCTATACCACAGACAGTGAAGACCACCTGATTTTAGTTTTTCGTGACGATGCGTCAGCATTCAATGGCGAAAAGATCGAACAACTGGATCGTAAAGGTAAGGTGAATAACCGTTTTAACGCCTTCATCATGGAAAAGCTGGCTGCTGCTGGTATTGAAACTCATTTTGAGAAGCTACTAACGCCAAACGAAGTATTGGTAAAAAAACTCAAAATGATTCCAGTAGAGTGTGTTGTACGTAACTATGCTGCGGGTTCTTTATGCCGTCGTCTTGGTGTTGAAGAAGGTAAAGAGTTAACACCTCCTACATTCGAATTGTTCTTTAAAGATGACGCCCTTGGCGATCCAATGGTGAACGAATCTCAAGCGATTGCTCTGGGTTGGGCAACTGCTGAACAACTGGCAAAAATGAAAGAACTGACTTACCAAGTGAACGAAGTGCTTAAAGCATTATTCGAAGCGGGTAATATGCTTCTGGTTGACTTCAAACTTGAATTCGGTGTGTTCCACGACCGTATCGTACTGGGTGATGAATTCTCTCCAGACGGTTGCCGTCTATGGGACAAAGATACCAAGAAAAAACTAGACAAAGACCGTTTCCGCCAAGGCCTGGGCGGTGTGGTTGAAGCGTATGAAGAAGTTGCTGCACGTTTAGGTATTGATTTAGACAATATCTGATCTGTTATCGACAGATTCAAAAAACCGGGCTGAATGGCTCGGTTTTTTATTTTTATGCTTTTGCAAATCATCAGTTTAAATATCATTTCCATGTCAGCACATGAAATTTTTCTTATTTTTAGGTAGCATTAACCCATCTGTCCATTTCGCCATCGGCCTAGGATGAGATCCCTCGACTTATCAGGAACATTACATGATGTATAAAATTGATGAACTTACCCGTCTGGGCCAAGGATGCTCAAAAATTGTTTTTCAGCACCCCGAGCAAGACGATAAGATTATCAAGATCATGAATCCGGATCGTGTAGATATTGATGGGGGCTGGAAAGGTCATGGCAAGATCAAGCGCCAGTTGTCTCAAGGGGCGTATAAACAGTTCCGCCGTGAGTTATTGCAATACCTGCAATTATGCAAGAACAACTATCAATATAACCAGTTTGAGTTCCCCGTTGAAACTCCGTATGGCTTTGTTCAGACCGATAAAGGTTTGGGGCTAGTCGTTGAAAAAATTATCAGCCCAAATGGCAGAGGAATTACCCTGCACGAGCTTTGTCGTGAAAAACAATTTACCGAGAAGCATGCACAGGCTTTGGATCTCTTCTTTGACCAGTGTTGTGACCTGCATATTGTCTATGGTGAAGTGAATATTGCCGGCATCATGTATACCGAACAGCGGCATAATAAACCTGAATTTGTTCTGGTCGATGGTATGGGTGAAAAACTGCTTATTCCATTACGTGCCATGAGCAAGCGTATTAATGCTAAAAATGTGCGTAAAGTTGAGGCTAAAATTAAAGCGCAGATGCAGAAGCTGCTCGAAGCTTAATTTACAATTTTTTGAGCTGAACCACTCAGTTATTTGATTTATTTCTCAAGCGGTTACCATCGTGTACTCCTTTCACCAAGGGTATAGGTGGGCTTTTTCGTGTATTTTATGTTACATTACGGTTAAAAATTCTCCCATTTATTTTATTCAGGTCTTCATGATGTATCAACTTAATGATCTTACCCTTCTAGGTAAAGGCGGTTATAAACTGGTTTATCAGCATCCGACTGATGAAAGTAAAGCCATTAAAGTGATGAACCCAAACCGCATCAATGATAACGGTGAATGGGCACATCTCGGCCGTTTTAAACGTGGGCATGCTCAAGGTGTATATAAGCAGTTTCGCCGTGAAGTATTGCAATACCTACAGCTGTGTAAAAATCATTATAAGCACAACATTTTTAGTTTCCCGATTGAAACACCCTATGGCTTTGTGGAAACAGATCAGGGCTTAGGGCTGGTTGTCGAGAAAATTATCAGTCCAAATGGCAACGGCATTACCCTGCACGAACTCTGCCGTACTGGCGAGTTTAATGACACACATGCCAAAGCACTGGATGAATTTTTTGATGCCTGCTGCGATCTGCATATTGTTTATGGGGAAGTGAATATTGCCGGCATCATGTACAGTGAAAAGCGCAGTGGTAAACCGGAGTTTGTCCTGGTTGATGGTATGGGAGATAAACTGTTTATCCCGCTACGTGCCATGAGTAAATCTCTGAATGCCAAGAATGTACGCAAAATTGAAGGTCGAATTCGCCATAAAATGGATGAATTGCTGCAATCTGCTCAGCAGAATCAAATCGAAAACCGGGCTGCCTAGCTCGGTTTTTTATTGCCTTCTACAATCATCGAAAAAATGAATTCTATTAATAAAAATAATCGGTTTTACATCTCTAATCAAAGCTCTTAAAATTATTTCTATAGCAGGCGAGGTCATGGTGTTAGAAGTTATTTTCGCCAGACTTGCCGACCAGAATTTTTTCTACCCTCTAGGATGTATCTCCCCCAAGGACATCCTATTTTCAGCCCGGTTCTCCCTGAACTGGGCTTTTTTTTTGCACACCGTTTTAAGTTTCTAAAAAAGTAATGGACTTGCGACTGAGTTCAGCTTGAGTTGATCGTACAGCTTTTGGCAGGAAAACCAATAAAAATAGACACCTAAAAAGATAAACCGTAGATATCCGTAGAAATTTTTATTGCTGCTGTTGCTGTTGTTGCCAGCGGCGTTGCTGTAAGCGTTCTCCTTCAACCTCACGTTTATTCCGTGCTGACTCATACAACCTGGTTCCTTTCAGTTCCGGCGGCATGTAATCCTGTAGTACAAAATGTTCTGGATAATTATGTGGATATAGATAGTCCACACCATAGCCCTGCTCTTTCATCAGCTTGGTCGGTGCATTACGTAAATGTAATGGTACGGGCAGATGAGAAGTTTTATCTGCCAGCTCCATGGCTTTATTGATGGCCAGATAGGTGCTATTGCTCTTGGCACTGGTGGCCAAATAAACTGCACATTGTCCTAAAATAATCCGGCATTCCGGCATTCCAACGACCTGAACAGAACGGAAGCATTCTCCCGCCAGTAACAATGCATTGGGATTGGAATTGCCAATATCTTCAGATGCTGCAATCAGCATACGGCGTGCAATAAAGACTGGATCTTCACCACCCTTTAACATCCGTGCCATCCAATATAGTGCTGCGTCCGGATCACTGCCACGAATCGATTTGATAAAGGCTGAGACCAGATCATAGTGCTGCTCACCAGACTTATCGTAGCGGGCAATATTTTGCTGCGCTACCTTTACCACCACCGCGTTGGTGATGATATTTTCCATATCCGGTTCAAAGGTGCTGGCAACCAGATCTAACAGATTAAGTGCTTTACGTGCATCTCCTGCTGCAAACTGGATCAGGGCATCGAATTCTTCAATTTGAATATGACGTTCTTGTAAGAAACGATCAGACTGAATCGCCTGAGTCAATAAAGTCTCAATTGCCTCGGTACTTAAAGCATTTAAACTATAAACCTGACAGCGTGACAACAAGGCACTGTTGACTTCAAAAGATGGGTTTTCGGTGGTGGCACCAATCAGGGTAATCTTGCCTTTTTCGACCGCATTTAACAAAGCATCCTGCTGAGACTTATTAAAACGGTGAATCTCGTCAATAAACACCACGGGGGTCAGCAGATCACCACCGTCCGCAATGACTTCACGAAGTTCTTTCACCCCGGTATTTAGTGCAGACAGACTGACAAAGGGCCGGTCCACTGCCTGTGCCAGTAAAAGTGCAATTGTGGTTTTGCCTACACCGGGTGGACCCCAGAAAATGATAGACGGTAAATGCCCCTGATCAATCATCTGACGTAAAGGTGCATTTTCACCGAGCAGGTGATCCTGTCCAATAATTTCCCTGAGGTCACGTGGCCTCAAACGTTCAGGAAGAGGGATATGGCTGTCTGACATTTTATAATGGGCTCACTTTTAATCTGTTTGCATTCTAGCATTAGCTGTTTTTAATTCCGAATATGAAGTTTGTCTAGCTTCTGTCTCTGTACCGACGTATGACAATATTTTTTATCATTTCAAGTGAATTAGACCTTGCATCTTCATACAAATTTGATCATATTCTTTTTAGATCAGCTAGCGCTGAATGAATGTTCTTTTATTCTAATAATAGATAAGTGGGTCCGGGGTTAGATCAAATAAAACCTCTGTATCGGTGAATACATGGAATTTGATAAGCAGAATTTGGACACTTTTGCCCGGTTTGAATCACCGGATTCATTACCGTCAGATACTTTCAGGTCGACCACTGGCCCAGAGCTGACATGTATCCAGGATTTTGCTGATGCCCTCCCTCAACCAATGTGGTTGCAGACTCGGGATGAGATTGAATATTTTAATACGGCCATGCAGGACTATCTCGGGATTGACCTGAATGAGTACGGTCGGGAATACTGGCAACAATTTATTCATCCTGATGATTTATCTAATTTTATTAGCGAATGGCATACTGCACTGAATAAACGTCAGAATGCAGAACTGCAATGCCGGATCCAGAAACTGGATCACGGTTATCGTATGTGTTTGCTGAACATGAAGTTTCATTATGAAACGGGTAGCCTGCTGCACTGGGCTATCACCCTGACCGATGTGCATGATTATTTTGAAATCCAGCAGCAACTCTCTCAGATCATTGCTACCCAGCAAAATATGCTGGATGCAAGCTTAGACTGCATAAAAATCATGACGCCTGATGGTAAATTGAGTCATGTAAACCGTTCTGGCCGACAGGCTTTGGGACTGTCCGAAACCGAACAGCATTTTGGTATGTCCTGGCTGAATCTGCTGCCTGCCGAGGTCCGTCCATCTGGCAGGCGTGCGCTAAAGCGTGCTGCCCAAGGCATGAATGCCCGTTTTTCTGGCACTAGCCAGCTACAGGGTCGAGCACCAGAGTATTGGGATAATTTACTCACTCCAATCGTGGATGAACACAATGTGACTCGACAGATTCTGTGTGTTTCACGTAATGTCAGCCAGCAAAAACAGGTGGAAACCCGGCTGAAAACAGTCACAGAAATTGATGAGCTGACTGGACTATATAATCGCGGCACTTTCTATAAACAGTTTAAACGCGTCCTGTTCAGAGCACGGCAACAACAGAGCCAAGCCGGGCTGCTCCTGATTGACCTAGACTATTTCAAGCATATCAATGACACCTTGGGGCATATTGCCGGTGACCATCTTTTACATGTCCTGGGGGAACGTTTCAAGAACAATCTTGGACCTGAAGCCATCGTCTCCCGTTTAGGGGGTGATGAATTTGCTGTCTTGGTCCAAAATCTTGAGCATGAATCACAGCTGTTAGAGGTGGCTAAAAAGGTCTGTCAGCAGATGGAAATACCGATCAGTTATGCCGGTAGAAGTATTAATAGTGGCATCAGTGTTGGTGGTGCCATTTATCCCCGTGATGCCATCAACAGTTCCAACTTATTAAAATGTGCCGATATCGCACTCAATGATCTGAAAAACAGTGGTCGCGGTGGCATCCGCATGTTCAGTCAGGAAATGTTTGAATCGCTGGACAAGATGACCCGTCAACTAATTTTGGCGCGTAAAATTATCAATTCAAACCAGATTATTCCTTACTATCAACCCAAGGTACGCCTGTCCGATGGTGCGGTGATTGGTTTTGAAGCACTGCTGCGCTGGAAAGATCAGCACCACCAGGTTCAGCTGCCATCCCGTATTTTCTGTGCTTTTCAGGACTATGAACTGGCCTCAAGAATCAGCGAAACCATGCAGCTGAAAGTCTTTGAAGATATGACCCAATGGCAGGAACAAGGCTTAGAAGTTCTGCCAATCTCGATCAACGCAGCGCCTGTCGAATTCCTACGTGACGATTATGCTGAAAAGTTATTAGAACGGCTGTCTCGCTTTGATATTTCGGCAGACAAGGTTGAACTGGAAATTACCGAACAAAGTCTGTCAGAACGGGGAGCTAATTATGTCATTCGTGCACTGAACTTGTTAAAACAGGCGGGCATTCATATTTCTTTAGATGATTTCGGTACCGGCCATTCTTCCCTGACCCGTTTACAGGAATATCCGGTGGACTGTATCAAAATTGACCGTAACTTTGTGGAACGCCTGAATACTGATCCCTCGGCACTAGCAATTGTCAAAGCCATTACCCAGATCGGGTCCAGTATTGAGCTTGATGTGCTGGTAGAAGGTATTGAAAATACTGAGCAACTTTCTACCCTGATCAATTGTGACTGCCAGATCGGACAAGGTTTTTATTTCTATCGGCCAATGGCGGGTAGTGCAGCACAGCAATTACTGCATAGCACTGTGTGTTAGAACGAAATTTCTAGCGCACCCAGCGCACAATATGATCTTCCATTTCGTCTTCATCGACTTCGAGCTCACTCAGACAGCGGCCTGCGGCTGACTTGCGCGCTTTAATGACACTTTCACGTGAACCGCTGATCAGGTAATGCCAAGACGGCAAGTGTTTTCCTTCAGCCACCCGGCGATAGGCACAACTGGCTGGTAACCAGTGAATAGCCGCCAATTTTTCAGGCGTGAGCTGAATACAGTCAGGCACGAATTGTAAACGGTTGGGATAATCTGAACAGCGCGCGGTCTGACAGTCAAGCAGTTTACAGGCAACGCGTGTATAGGTGACTTCCTGAGTATCTTCATCTTCAAATTTAATGAGACAGCAGAGCCCGCAGCCATCACACAATGCTTCCCACTCCTGAGGCTTCAGCTCGTTCAGGGTATAGTGTTTCCAGAATTCAGGACGCAAAGTATCAGTCATAACAGCAGGCAGAGATGAGACAGGAGCAATCTATTATAGCAGCCCTGCACAAAATAAACGTACTGTAAGCATCTGATAACTATACTCACACGATTACTAACTATTAGACAGATTATCAACAAAAGGTTAACAGTTTGAAGAGCTTATTGTCCCTATACTAATTTTGAGAATAAAAACACATGGAGATTCAAAGATGTTTCGTTGGGCTATTATATTCGCTGTTATTGCATTGATTGCCAGTTTACTGGGTTTTGGTGGAGTAGCCGGTCTGTCTAAGGATTTCGCGATTATTCTGTTGGTAATTGCGGTTATTCTTGCAATTGTTGGTTTCTTGTCCCGCGGTAAGGTCTAGAGTAACGGATCTTGTCCTGATTCAAGACCATCTACCGATGGAATAAGAAGTAAAAAATAAGAGCCTCATGGCTCTTATTTTTTTGCATGAATTTTATGGTTTCAGATGTCGTGGTCGGAAACCGGTCAATACCAATGCGAGCAAATAAACTGTGACTCCGACAATGCACAGCCCGATGACTTCAGCCACACGGATCCATTGCGATACCTCACCATTATACCAGGTCAATGCATATGCCAGCGCTGCGATCATGGCAAAGTTGGCAAAACCAAACTGCAACATGAGCTTTTTCCAGTGGCCACCAAAGCGGAAAATATCACGCTTGTGCAGATAGAAATATAGCATTCCGGCATTGACCAAAGCTGAACCTGAAGAAGCTAAAGCCAATGCCATGTGTTCTGCATGCCAGTCGATCAGCTTGAAGAATCCAATAAAAATGACGTTCAGAATCGCGTTAGCCGCTACTGCAATTAAACCGACACGTACCGGTGTTTTGGTATCTTGCTGGGCATAAAAACCTGGTGCAAAAACTTTAATCAACATGAATGAAATCACGCCAGCACTCATACACTGGAGCGCCATTGCTGTCATCTGGGTATCTTCCAGATCAAACTGACCACGCTGGAACAGTGCCTGAATGATCGGCGTAGAAAGCATGAACAGTGCAATACTGGCCGGTAGGCCGACCATTACAATCACTTTCGCCGCCCAGTCGATCATGCTACGGAATTTCACCTGATCCTGTTCGGCATGACGTGCCGATAAAGATGGCAGAATCACGGTACCAATTGCCACGCCAATCAAGCCCAATGGCAACTCCGTCATACGTTCAGCACTATAAAGCCAGGATACCGAACCATCCTGCATAAAGGATGCCCAGATCGTATTCAGCAACAGGTTGATCTGCGTCACTGAAACACCAAACAGGGCTGGCAGCATCAGTTTCATGATGCGGTCTACGCCTTCATGCTTGAAGTCGATTTTGGGTGGAATCAGCAGTTTCTTGCGCCACAGTTCCGGAATCTGAATCGCCAGTTGCAAAGCACCCGCAATCAATACTGCCCAACCCAATGCCATGATCGGTTCGGCCATATACGGGGTAAGCCACAAGGCGCCGGCAATCATTGCCACATTCAAAAGCACAGGTGCAAAAGCGGGTGTAGTGAATGAACCGTAGCTGTTCAGGATACTGCTGGCAAAAGCCGTCAATGACATGAACAGCAGATAAGGAATGGTCAGGCGGAACATGTCCGATGCCAATGCGAACTTCTCTGGATCTGCATGGAAGCCAGGTGCATAGACATAAATAATGGCGGGTGCAGCCACCATGGCCACGAAGGTCAGCAGGCTCA
The DNA here is from genome assembly GCF_002381195.1 of Acinetobacter sp. UBA3461. Classification (NCBI taxonomy): domain Bacteria; kingdom Pseudomonadati; phylum Pseudomonadota; class Gammaproteobacteria; order Moraxellales; family Moraxellaceae; genus Acinetobacter; species Acinetobacter sp. UBA3461. Next base: position 152,923 of record NZ_DFRO01000045.1, read on the forward strand.
TGACGGTAGACAGACAGCCAAATACCCTACTAATCAGGATCTGTACCTCGGCATGCGTCCGTGTGGTTTTATATTCGGTCAATACCGGAATAAAAGCCTGTGAAAAAGCTCCTTCCGCAAACAGACGCCGGAAGAAATTGGGAATACGGAATGCGACCACGAAGGTATCGAAGTCCTTGCCTGCACCAAAGACATTGAGCAGTACAATATCCCGGACCAGACCCAGTACCCGTGACAACATGGTCATCGCACTGACAATGACGGTCGAACGCCACAGCGCCATACTGTTCACCTAATGTTTAAATTTTGCCTATTGTAATGAAACTTCTGGCAGAAGTTCATTGCTTTATCACATTCCTATTCAGGTATTGATGTATTTTTATAATGATGTAATTGTTCACGGAATGCGACCCAGTTGAAATGTAGGCCTGGATCAGTTTTACGTCCCGAAGCAATATCAGAATGTCCGGCAATGTGTTGCTGGATTTTTGGATAATGGGCTTGCAGACAGGCAGTCACCTGTACCAGTGCATCGTACTGTGCCTGTTCAAAGGGAAGGTCATCGCTGCCTTCAAGCTCAATCCCGATAGAATAATCATTGCATTCTTTCTTAGCGAGATAGGTCGAACGACCCGCATGCCAGGCCCGGTCATTAAAATTGACAAACTGCAGCACTTCCCCGCTACGCAGAATCAACAGATGGGTGGACACTTGCATGCCCTGAATGGTCTGAAAATAAGGATGTACTGACCAATCCAGCTGATTCTGGAAAAACTGCTCAATATAACCACCGCCAAATTGCGAGGGCGGCAGGCTGATGTTATGCACCACGATCAGTTGAATCTCGGTATTTTCCGGACGCTGGTTAAAGTTGGGTGAGGGAATCTGGCGTGCACCGATGAGTTGTCCATCCTTCACATGAAACGCAGGTGCTTGTTGCATAAAAACTTTCCTATCCCCAATCAAAATGACTGCTGCGCAATGTAGCTGGCTTAATGCTAAAACTTTCGTATCCAAATCTCAATTCAGCTGTGATGACTGTACGAAAAATCGCTCATTTTTATGTAACAGTGCTAATATAACGCGCAATTTTCACGGCTTACAAAAGATACGGAAATACTCATGAGCATATCTCAAGCTTTGCTAGAACAGTCGATTCAGATCAATATTCAACAGGCGCTGGCTGAAGACATTGGTGATGGTGACATTACTGCCCTGCTAACACCTGAAGATGAACAGGCGACTGCCACCATTATCAGTCGTGAGAATATGGTGCTGGCTGGGCAACCTTGGGTGAATGCTTTGATTCAAGCCTACGATCCAAAAATTGAAGTGATCTGGCTGAAGAATGACGGTGACCGTGTCGGAGCAAATGAAGCCTTCCTGAAACTGGCAGGTTCTGCGCGTAGCCTGCTCACGGTAGAACGTCCGGCATTGAATTTTGTCCAAACCCTGTCTGCAGTCGCGACCAAAACAGCAAGCTATGTCAAACAATTAGAAGGTTTAAATACCAAACTATTAGACACCCGTAAAACCATTCCCGGCCTGCGTATTGCACAGAAATATGCCGTAGCGATTGGGGGTGGTCAGAATCATCGTCTGGGGCTGTTCGATGCCTTTTTAATTAAAGAAAATCACATTATGGCAGCCGGTGGGATTGAACAGGCCATTGCCAAGGCACATCAGATAGCACCAGGTAAACCGGTAGAAGTCGAAGTAGAAACCTGGGATGAGTTAAATCAGGCACTTGAAGCCAAGGCAGATATCGTGATGCTGGATAATTTTAGCCAGCAGCAAATGATTGATGCGGTGAAGCATGTAGCAGGTCGTTGCAAACTGGAAGCTTCGGGCAATATTACGATTGAGAATTTACGTGAAGTGGCTAGTACAGGTGTAGATTATATTTCGATGGGCGTTCTGACCAAGGATGTGAAAGCAATTGATTTATCCATGCGTTTTAATGCCTAGATCTTGCTGAATACGCGTTAGAAGAAGGGTGCGAAGCACCCTTTTTTTATTTTTAGATTTTTTTGCGCAGTTTTTGCACAAAAAATAATAAAGATGAATGAAGTGACACTGGGGGTATGATGACTAATTGGTATTTTGTCCTGCTGGTGCAGAAGCACCATCCCGATCTGCATCACGGGAATTATTATCACAGGCAGTCAGACCAAGAACGGTACAGACTGAAAGTGCCATGAATAATATTTTCATACGTTGACCCTCTATAGTTGAGTAGATTGAAAATCATCTCTCGAAACACAGCGATACAGTAGATAGGTCCTGTTCAATTTTTGTGAGGCAATGTTGAAGCCTAAGACTACCCATAAAAAAACGCATCCGAAGATGCGTTTTTTTATTAGAGGCTAAATTACCAGCCTAAAGCTTCTTGCTGTTTCTTGATCAGCTCTTGGATGCCCTTCTCAGCCATTTCCAGCATGTCATTACATTGACTACGGGTAAATGGCTTGTCTTCTGCAGTACCCTGAATTTCAATGAATTCACCAGCTTGAGTCATCACGACATTCAGGTCAGTTTGGCAGTTAGAATCTTCTTCATAGCAAAGATCCAGTAATACTTCATCTTTGAAGATACCCACAGAAATTGCAGCAACCAGACCTTTAAGTGGATCTTGCTTGATTTTTTTCTTCTCAAGCAACACATTCATCGCATCAATCAATGCTACCGCAGCACCGGTAATAGAGGCTGTACGTGTCCCGCCATCTGCCTGGATCACATCACAGTCGATAGTAATCGTATTTTCACCGAGTTTTTTCAGGTCCACCATAGCGCGCAGGCTACGGCCGATCAGACGCTGGATTTCCTGAGTACGGCCACTCTGTTTGCCACGTGCCGCTTCACGGTCGCTACGGGTATGTGTTGAACGTGGCAGCATGCCATATTCTGCGGTTACCCAGCCTTGGCCCTGACCTTTCAGGAAACGGGGAACCGAGTTGTCAATGCTGGCAGTACAAAGCACTTTAGTATGACCAAATTCAACCAATACTGAACCTTCCGCATAACGTGTGTAATTGCGGGTAATTTTGATGTCACGTAATTGATCTAATGCTCGCTGGTCGATACGCATAAATAAGTCCTGCTTTGACTGAAAAATAATTGCGGCTCAGTATAGCAGAAGCCTCTGCCAAGATTGCCCGGCCCTTGGCATGATTTACAAAATCAATTCAGTCTTGTTCGATCAAAATACAAAATCAGGCCATCTGAATGGCGCTGCGTGATTGCCGATTTTTTGTTAAACTTAAAGGGAAATATCGAGAAGATTTTTATGTCTTTACGTGCAGAACGCAAACAGCAAAGTCATCAGGCAATACTAGATGCCGCACTGGTACTGAGTAGCCGTGGTCGTGCATTTAGCAATATCAGCCTGCGTGAACTGTCCCGTGAAGTTGGACTGGTGCCGACGGCGTTCTACCGGCATTTTAAGGACATGCAGCAATTGGGTCTGGAACTGCTCGACCAAGTCGCCATTAATTTAAAAGGTGTCTTAAATCGGCTGGTAGAAGCTTACTTGTATCAAGTACATTCAGATACTGAAACCTCAATTGGTCTTTTCCTTCAGGCTGTTGAAGAACATCCTGAGCCATGGCTATTTTTTAGTACAGAACGTTGGGGCGGATCAGACTTTTTGCGGACCAGTATTGAGCGAGAACTGCAATTTTTAGTTGCTGATCTGGTCGATGAGCTGGGAAATCTTTATTCCGCTCAGGGAATCAAATCGCCTCAACACTTGAAGCTGCTGGTCCAGATGCTCGTGGATTTATCCTTGAATTGGGCGATGGGTTGGCTGAGTATTCAAGGTCTGTCAGATGTCAATCTTCAACAAAGTCGCGCAGCAGAATTTAAAGCTCAGACGGTTATTCAGATGCAACTGCTATTTCAGGACATTCATGCATGAACAGCCTTCAGGCAGCTAGAATAGATATTTTCAACAATAAAAAACCTGCAGCAAGGTGCAGGTTTTTTTTAAGATCAGCAGAAATTATTTTGCCTTACGCTCTTTTTCTACCAGGAAATTTACCACCTGAATTACTTTGGCATCATCACCCTGAACGACATACTTACCATTCACGGTCACGGCTGGTACACCCGTTAACTGATAAGATGCGGCCAGATTTTTCGCCTGGGCGATTTTTGAAGAAATCGGGAATGATTTATACGTACTGTTAAATTTCGCTTCTGAAATACCATAACGGGTATAGAACTTGGCGAGTTGTGCTTGTTCTAAAATTGGTTTTTGCTTCGCATGGATATCATGGAACAACTGCAAGTGCGCTTTTTGACGAACACCCAGGGCTTCAGACACATAATAGGCACGTGCTGCCTGTTCCCATAGTGGGTTCATCGCAGCTGGAGTACGGACAAAACGAATATCTTTAGGCAGTTGTTTCAACCAGGTCTGCATATGCGGTTCAAGTGTGTAGCAGTGACCACAGCCATACCAGAAGAATTCACGTACTTCGATTTTTCCCGGCTTTTCAACTTTGACTGGCTTAGCCAGCACTTGATAGTCTTGGCCTGCTACAAAGTTGGCCATCGCACTGCCAGAAAATGCTAAAACAGATGCAGCAACAGTGCCTAAAATAAATTTTTTCATTGGAATTATGATCCTCTAAATCTTTATGATTAGCTTATGCAGATACTATAAATCAAATATGCGGCTTTCGTTTTTATTCTGTGAACTTTTTTAAGGCTTTTATCGCTTTTTTTGCAGGAAGCGCTACACTAATCAACATTGAACTTTTTTAAAATATAACGACTTGATTGAGGTGACACCGATGTCGCAATTGAATGTTGATCCACAAGAAATTGCCAAATTTGAAGCTTTCGCAGCCATATGGTGGGATCAGCATTCCGAGTTCCGCCCTTTACACATGATTAATCCACTACGTCTGAACTGGATTGACGAACATGCTGGCGGCTTGAGCGGCAAAAAAGTTCTGGATGTAGGCTGTGGCGGCGGCATTCTGGCCGAAAGCATGGCACGCCGTGGGGCTGATGTGCTTGGTATCGATATGGGTGAAGCACCCCTGAATGTGGCACGTCTACATGCGGAACAGGAAGGTGTCAGCAATATTCAATACCGTCAGGTTCCTGTTGAGCAACTCGCCGAGGAACAGGCGGGACAATACGATGTGGTGACCTGCATGGAAATGCTGGAGCATGTTCCAGATCCGGCATCGATCATTCAGGCTTGCCATAAACTGGTAAAACCAGGCGGTCATGTGTTCTTCTCGACCATTAACCGTAATCCGAAGTCCTATCTGTTTGCCATTATTGGTGCAGAATATGTGCTGCGTATGCTGGCACGTGGTACGCATGACTACAGCAAATTTATCAAGCCATCTGAACTGGCGCATGACATCCGCAACGCTGGTCTGAAATTAAAAGATATGACGGGTCTGCACTATAACCCGCTGACCAAACGTTACTGGTTAGCGCCAAATGTAGATGTTAACTATATGGTCTATACGGCAAAAGAACAGGCGAATGGAGCTGCTGAATGAAAGCAGTTCTCTTTGACCTCGATGGTACCTTAATTGACACTGCTGCCGACTTTGTCCGCATTATTCAGGATATGTGCCGCGAAGAAGGCCGTGAAGTAGTAGCACCAGAGTTGATCCGCACTCAGGTTTCAGAAGGTGCTCGTGCCATGGTCAAGCTGGTCTATCCGGAACTCGAGCTGGAAGATCCTCTCCTGCTGGCGCATCGTCAGCGTTTCTTAGACCTGTATGGTGCCGATATTGCAGTAGATACTGACCTATTTGACGGCATGTATCCACTGCTGGAAGCTTTGGAGGCACGCAGTATTCCTTGGGGTATTGTCACCAATAAACCACGCTGGTTAAGTGAATCGCTGCTTGCGGTATTGAATCTCTCAGAGCGCTGTTCGGTACTGGTCTGCCCGGAAGATGTGGGCCGTACCAAACCGGATCCGGAGCCGATGTATCTGGCAGCAAAACAGATTGACCTGGCGGCTGAAGACTGTATCTATGTCGGCGATCATCCACGTGATATCGATGCCGGACGTGCGGCCAATATGTATACTATTCTGGCAGCCTATGGTTATCTGCCTTTAGAACATAAAGATAATTTAAACACTTGGCAGGCCGATTGTATCGTGCATAGTGTAGAAGAATTACATCAACGAATTCAGGATCTGGTTTTAAAGCCAGTACTCGGCTAAAACTCAGGTTCCGGTCAGAACATTAAACTTCACAACAATAAGCAAGAAATAAGGAGGTCGTTCATGAAGTATTCAGAATATCAACCTCGCTCAGACCTGTTAAAGGATCGTATTATCCTGATCACAGGTGCCGGCGATGGCATTGGACGTGCAGCAGCGATCAGCTATGCCCTGCATGGCGCGACGGTAGTGCTGCATGGTCGCACCCTGAACAAGCTTGAAGTCATCTATGATGAAATTGAAGGTTTGGGTGCACCACGCCCGGCAATTCTGCCTTTACAGCTTTCCAGTGCTTCTGAGCGTGATTATGAGCTCCTGTTCGAAACGCTGAGTAAACAGTTTGGTCGTCTGGACGGAATTCTGCATAATGCAGGCATTCTCGGTGAACGTACTGAACTGGCAAACTATAGCCCCGGCGTCTGGGATGATGTAATGGCTGTCAACCTGCGTGCACCCTTTGTGCTGACTCAGGCCCTGCTTCCTCTGCTCGAAAAATCTGAGCATGCTTCTGTGGTCTTTACCAGTTCAGGTGTAGGCCGCCAGGTGCGTGAACGCTGGGGAGCTTATTCAGTTTCCAAGGTTGCCATTGAAGCGGTAAGCCAGCTATTTGCCAAAGAAAATGTACATCCACATGTGCGTTTTAACTGCATTAATCCGGGTGCAACCCGGACTGCGATGCGTTCTAAAGCCTATCCGGATGAAGATCCACTAACCTTGCCAACCCCGGAATCGATTATGCCGGCTTATCTTTACCTGATGGGTGATGACAGTCTGCATATGAATGGTCAAAGTATTGATGCGCAGGATTAACTGCTGATTAAAGTGAAAATGATTGAAATGAGGGAGCCTTGGTTCCCTTTTTTATTGCTATTTTAGAATGAAATAATGCATAAATCTTATCTGACTCCACCCTGGTCGCATTGAGTTTCGCTAAAATTCACCCATACTATCGCTAACAGATTTTGATTCGAGTGCAACATGACTGACCTAAACAACATCACCGTGACCACTTTGGAAGATGGCATGGTGTCACTTCTGATTGATCAGCAGCCGGTTTCTGAAAAATACGGCGTGAAGTTTGAAGCCAGTATTGTGGACGACATCAAAGCACTCGAAAATGGCAGCAAGCTGAAACTATTCGAGCAGTTTATCTTTTCCCATACCGATCTGAACTTTGAACATGCCTATTACTATGTCACAGGTATTGAAAAACTGGATGATGGCTACCGTCTGGCTAAACATTTTGTGTATCGCATTAAAATTGAAAATCAGCCGGATATCGAACATGTAATTAGCAATCAGGGCAAGCCCATGACCACGGATGATGTACGTGCCTTTATTAATGCACATATCCAGAAGTCCCTGACTGACTATACCGATCTGAACTACGCTTACTAAGCCAGGGTTAAACCGATATAAGAGCACGCCAAGCGTGTTCTTTTTTTATTCGGAAAATCTGTTAAAAACAGCTATAAATCGGTTTTTTACATATTAATAATAATTTTATTCGGTTTTTCAAATTAAAGCCTGAGCGCTATGATGCCTGTATTCAAGATGATGACCAGATAAAGGAGAATCCAGCATGGCTGACCAAAAACGTAAAATCGAGACTATTCGCCATATTGAAAGCCTGCAATTATCAGCTACCTTGATTCAAGCTTTAGATGATGCGACTGAAGCGGAATGTGTGGCTGAAGCGATCCAGTCGTTACAGGGTTTGACTGAACAATGGAACTAGTTCAGACCTGCAAATATTGAGGTACTATTCGACTGGAATACAGGAGATAAATTGCCCTAATTAACCGGGTTTCTCTTGACCTCACCATACATTAGCCTCAGGATAGTATTCCACAGCTTCTCAAGCGCTTAGCCTGTATGAAGTGTTCAAAAACTACTGAAATCATGGCATAGTCATAATCTCTCTGCATTCTTTAAAGAATACATGCCTGATCTTCACAGTTTCTCTGCAATTTTTGCGTAAATTAGACTGTAGAAAATGAACAATTGATTGAGGGTTCACCATGAAAAAGCTTTTGGTTGCTTTGACAATGTCTATCAGTACATTAATGCTGACGAATGTTGCCAATGCTGCGCCGCATTTTGATGATGAACGTCATATGGATCAACGTCAAGGTCAGTCTAAAAAATTCCGTGATCGCGCAGATGATGATCATGAAGACCGCCGCCGCATGCGTGAAGAGCGTGGTGTCAAGCGTTTACAGCAAATGAAATGGCAACCCGGCTATGTCATGCCACAGCATTATCGCGGTAATGGTTATAAAGTTGAATATAGAGACCACAAGTTGCCAAAACCGGACCGCAGACAGCAATGGTATAAAGTCAATAATGAATACATTCTGGTCGATTCGGACAACCACAGTATTATTCGAATTCTTGGACATTAAATCCTTACATTTTCATAGACCCAACTTGTTTGGGTCTTTTTTATTTTAGCCAGGTGGTATTGGATGCTGTTCTTGACTAAAAAAACCTGTAATTTCCTCTTATTCTTCTTTTTTTCTTCATAAATTTAACAATTCGCCTAAATTGCCCTCACGGTTTCTCTCTACTGATTCGCTAATTTAGTCTCATCGAAACGATAATGATGAATTCAGGTGAATGCCATGAAAAAAGTGTTAACAACAATCGCTTTATCCTTGAGTGCTTTAGTTGCAACTTCTGCAATGGCTGCACCGCAACACGATCCGCGTTATGCGCCACATAAACCGGCACCGCATTGGGATCATAAAGATGCGAAAAAATGGGACGATCGCCGTGATGACCGTCGCTGGAATGATAAACGCTATAACAACCGCGTGGTAAATCCAAGCCGTGACTGGCGTGTCGGTCAAAAGCTGCCTAACCAGTATGACAACCGCCGTTTTGAAGTAAGTGGTTATGAAGCACGCCGTCTGCCAAATGCAGGCAGAAATCAGCAGTGGTACAAAATCAATGGTGATTATGTGCTAGTCAATGAGCGTAATGACAAGATTATCCGTATCCTCAACTAAATCTCAATTCTGTATCTTTTCTCCATTGCACCTGAAGCCCACGCTTCAGGTGTTTTTTTATTGCTGTACTTCGTTCCCGGGTTTTTTTAGAATCAAATTCAATTAAGTATTATTTTCTCATATAGGCCAGCGCATGAATCCAGCAGAACCGTCTCAAAGCACAACTTTGCAATATGTGCATTGGTTTCGCCATTCTGCGCCCTATATTAATGCGCACCGTAACAAGACCTTCGTGATCATGTTTGATGGCGAGGCGGTGCTGCATGACAATTTCCAGCATATTATTCACGATATTGCCCTGCTGCATTCTCTCGGAATTCATCTGATTCTGGTGCATGGTGCGCGTCCACAGATCAACCTGAATCTGGCAGCAAGTCAGATCATCACGCCTTTTCATCGTCAGCGCCGAATCACAACCCGTGAATCGTTGAGCTGTGTCATGAATGCTGTGGGTTCAATCCGCCTGCAGATTGAAGCCTTGCTCTCAATGGGACTGGCCAACTCACCCATGTATGGCGCCCGTATTGATGTCGTATCCGGTAATTTTGTTACTGCCAAGCCTTACGGGATTCGTGACGGTATTGATTTCCAGTTAACTGGTGAAGTCCGTACCGTAGACACCAATGCGATTCAGCGTCATCTTGACAGCCATAACATTGTGGTGCTTGGACCAACCGGTTATTCCACCACTGGCGAAGTGTTCAACCTGCTGGCTGAAGAAGTTGCGACCAAAACTGCGATTCGTATCAAGGCGGACAAGCTGATTTTCCTGGGTAAACAGCATGGCCTGCTGAATATGGATGGACAATTGCAACGTGAAGTGCAGCCAAGTCAGCTGGATGCTTATATTATGCAGGATGCTCAAGACCTGCCATCCGAACTGAGCTTGCAACTTCGCGCTGCACAGGAAGCCTCGATGAATGGCGTCAACCGTGTGCATCTGATTTCCTATGCTCATGATGGCGCGCTGCTGGAAGAACTGTTCACCCGAGATGGTTCCGGCACCCTGATTACCGATGCCCATTATGAAGATGTACGTATGGCTACCATTCAGGATGTTGGCGGTCTGATTAACCTGCTACGGCCTTTGGAAGAAGAAGGCATTCTGGTGTATCGCTCACGCGAACGTCTGGAAAACGAAATTGAACAGTTCGCGGTCATTGAACGTGACGGCATGATTCTGGCCTGTGCCGCGTTATATCCGATTCCAACCACAGGCAATGAGCTGCGTTCTGCTGAAATTGCCTGTGTCGCTGTCGATCCAAGTTATCGCAAGTCCAACCGCGGCAGCCAGATTCTGAATTATCTGGAAGATAAAGCCCGGAGCATGGGTATTCAGCAACTGTTTATTCTGACCACACGCACTGCACACTGGTTCCTGGAACAAGGCTTTGAACAATCCTCTGTCGATGATCTGCCCGATGCCCGTCAGGCGCTATATAACTATCAGCGTAATTCCCTGGTTTGTAAAAAGTCACTTTAATGTGACTTTTTATTTGTTTATATATCTTATTTTTTGCTAAAGATATGTGGATTTCTTAAGTATTTAACTTAAAAAGCTTTGCATGGATTTTCATATCCATATCTTTATATTTTATTAAAAAAATTATGTATACATTTCAATAACTTAAATTATGTAAAAATTAAATTCCATAAAGATTCCAAATCACTTTTCTACATAAGTTTTTCGCTTTTTTATTTATCTTTTTTTCTCATTAGAAATTCCCGAATTGTTATTTTTTTGGAAAATAAAAAACGATTAGCGTATGCCTAACTTGTCTATTCCATCTAATTGGCTTTTTGTCAGGAGTTTATATTCATGCGCCAATCTACGGTTAAATTCATTGCAAAAACAGCAGCCCTGAGTACTGCTATTGCTGGCGTGATGTTGCTCTCTGGCTGCTCTAAAAAAGAAGAAAGTGTAACGCTGAATATCGGTTTCCAAAAATATGGCGTCCTTCCAATCTTGAAAGAACGCGGCACGTTGGAAACTTTATTAAAACAACAGGGCGTAAATGTGAAATGGGTGGAATTCCCGGCAGGTCCACAATTACTTGAAGGTCTGAATGTAGGCAGTGTGTCTTTTGGTGAAGCCGGTGAAGCACCGCCAATCTTTGCTCAGGCAGCCAACTCAAATCTGGTGTATGTCGCAAACCAACCTGAAGCACCTAAGGCTGAAGCTCTGATTGTACAAAAAGACTCAAATATTCAGTCCGTCCAGGACCTGAAAGGCAAACGTGTTGCACTCAACAAAGGCTCAAATGTTCATTATTTACTATTAAAAGTCCTTGAAGCCAATAATCTGAAACTCAGCGATATTGAAGTGGTGTACCTGCCACCTTCTGATGCACGTGCCGCTTTTGAGCGTGGAGCGGTTGATGCCTGGGTGATCTGGGATCCATTCTTTGCGGCAGCAGAACATCAGATTGGTGCACGTGTGATTGCAACTGGTGAGAATATCGTGAGTAATCATCAGTTCTATCTGGCTGATCGTAAGTTCGCTGAAGCGAATCCACAGATCATTGATGCGGTAGTGAATGAGCTGAACCTGACTACTGAATGGGTATCTAACCATCAGGATGAGGCAGCGAAACTTCTAGAAAAACCGACAGGCCTGGCATTCGACGTATTGAAAACTTCAATTTCACGAATGGGCTTTGGGGTAAAACCGCTCACGCCAGAAGTGGCGCAAAAACAGCAGCAGGTCGCTGATGCCTTTTATGGTCAGCAACTGATTCCAGCAAAACTGAATATTCAATCAGCAATTTTAACCAAATAAATCATAAGAAAATATCAGGGGATCTAATAATGACTCAACATCAGCGACACAACAAAGCAATCACACGGTTCAAAACCTCCAGTCATGCTATGAATGCCGTATTAGTTGCTTGTGCGATGTTGGGTTCAAGTGCCGCTTGGGCAGTTGATCCGTCAGTGAAACAGCTTCGTGTAGGCTACCAAAAAGCTTCGGTAAACCTGGTCATTGCACAACAGCAAAAGCTACTTGAACAGGAATTTCCAAATGCAAAAATCAGCTGGAACGAATTTCCAGGCGGACCACAAATTTTAGAAGCATTAGCTGTAGGTTCTATTGATATCGGTGCGACTGGAGACACTCCTCCTGTCTATGCTCAAGCTGGTAATAAACCATTGCATTATTTTGCTTATGAAACTGCAAAACCGCTCTCTTCTGCCATTCTGGTACAACACAATTCCAAAATTACCAAATTGAGCCAGCTCAAAGGTAAACGTGTCGGCGTTCATCGCGGTTCCAGCTCGCATTATTTACTGGTCCAGGCAGTACGTAAGGCAGGTTTGCAATGGACCGATATCCAGCCAATCTGGTTAAGCCCTGCGGATGCACGCGCAGCTTTCCAGAAAGGTGCGATTGATGCCTGGGCGATTTGGGACCCGTACTATGCTGCAGCGCAAGTAGAAGATAAAGCCAGAGTCTTAGCTTCAGGGAAAGGCTTAAGTCCCAATTATACCTTCTATCTGGCTTCAGAAAGTTTAATTAAAAAACACCCGCAAGCATTAAAAGGAATTATCAAACAGGTCAATGTTGCAGATAAATGGGTACAGCGTCATAAAACTGAAACTGCAAAAATCTTTGCGCAAAGTACTGGCTTAACACCAATTGTCAGCCAGACCTTTATCCAGCGTCGTCCTAATCCATCTGGTGCTGCACCGCTCACCAAGAAAGTGATTGCCGACCAGCAAGAACTCGCGAACCGTTTTAGCGAACTCAAGATCATTCCAAAATCTATCAATATTCAGCAAGCCGTTTGGGCAGGCAAATAATTCAAGGATCAAAGACATGAAAATTTTCTGGTTTATTCCGACACATGGTGACAGCCGCTACTTAGGTACCAGCAAAGGTGCACGCCAGGTCGATCATGCTTATATGAAACAGATTGCAGTTGCGGTCGATAACCTGGGCTATGAAGGTGTACTGATTCCAACAGGCCGTTCATGTGAAGATCCATGGTTAACCGCAGCCAGCCTGATTGACGCGACCAAGAAATTGAAATTCTTGGTTGCGCTACGTCCGGGTGTAACGACTCCTGCACTGGCTGCACGTATGGCAGCAACCTTTGACCGTTTATCTGGTGGCCGTGTCTTGCTAAATCTGGTCACTGGTGGTGATGAGCAGGAACTAAAAGGCGACGGCGTGTATGAAGATCACGAAACCCGCTACAAGACTGCAACTGAATACACGACAATCTGGCGTGAAATCCTGAAACGCTCTCACACGGGTGAAAGCTTCACTTTCCACGGTGAACGCTTAAGTGTAGACGATGCAAAATTGCTCTATCCACCCGTTCAAGAACCCCATCCTCCACTGTGGTTCGGCGGTTCTTCAGATGCGGCGATTGAACTTGCAACAGATCAGGTTGACACTTACCTGACTTGGGGTGAACCACCTGCAGCAGTCAAAGAAAAGATTGAAAATGTCCGTGCCAAAGCTGAAGCGAAAGGCCGTAAGCTTAGCTACGGTATTCGTTTACATGTGATTGTTCGTGAAACCAATGAAGAAGCATGGAAGGCCGCAGAAGAGCTGATCCAGTATGTGGATGATGCAACCATTGCGGCAGCTCAGGCAAAATTCAAGCAAATGGATTCAGTCGGTCAGCGTCGTATGGCTGAACTGCACAATGGCGACCGTAGCAAACTTGAAGTCTCTCCAAACCTTTGGGCAGGTGTCGGACTGGTACGTGGTGGCGCAGGGACAGCACTGGTAGGTGACCCTGAAACTGTCGCAGCACGTATTCAGGAATATGCTGACTTGGGTATCGATACCTTTATCTTCTCGGGCTACCCACATCTGGAGGAGTCGATCCGTTTTGCTGAACTGGTATTTCCACTTTTACCACTTGAAACCCAGAAAAAATTGACTCAGCCAAACCTGACAGGTCCATTCGGTGAAATTGTGGCAAATAACTACACGCCAGATGAGAACAAGAAGGCTGCGAGTGTTCAGGAGCCAGCTTAATGTCGAAAGTCGTTTCTGTTGAAACCATTGCAGAAAAGAAGGTTTCACGTGGAACACAACTCGGGCAGCGTTTGCTACCCTGGTTAGTTCCCATTGGATTAATTTTGATCTGGCAGATCGCGTCAAGTACCGGCCTGCTGGAAAGCCGAATTTTGCCTGCACCGAGTGCAGTCATCGCCGCATTCTGGGCTCTGCTGATGAGTGGTGAACTCTGGACCCATGTAAAAGTCAGTGCTGGCCGTGCCCTGAGTGGTTTACTGGTGGGTGGGGGTTTGGGGCTGCTTCTAGGTTTACTGAATGGTTCATCCAAAGCTGCCTCTACCCTGCTCGATACCACTTTACAGATGATCCGGAACATCCCTGCCCTGGCCCTAATTCCACTGGTGATTTTATGGTTCGGCATCGATGAATCAGCCAAGCTGTTTCTGGTCGCTATCGGCGTGTTCTTCCCGATCTATATCAATACCTATCATGGTATTCGCTCAGTCGATCCGCAGCTGATCGAAATGGGTAAAAGCTATGGGCTCACCCGTTGGCAACTGTATAAAGAAATTATTTTACCGGGCGCAATGCCTTCGATTCTGGTGGGTTTACGTTTCTCGTTAGGTTTAGTGTGGGTACTGCTGATTGTGGCTGAAACCATTTCTGCACAGTCCGGGATTGGTTATATGACCATGAATGCACGTGAATTCCTGCAAACCGATGTGGTACTGGTCGGTATTTTACTGTATGCCCTACTTGGCAAACTGGCGGATGTTCTGGCGGTTGCCTTGGAACGTTTCCTGCTGCGCTGGCATGCTGGCTATCAAAAATAAATGAATAATATTGAGGAGCATATGATGACTGATCTCAGCTTAGGGCGTCTCGCCAATGACCAAACTGCACCACAAGACTATGCTGCGGCAGATATTGATCCCCATGCAGTCATCGGTGCCGAAATTATTATTGAACAGCTGCATAAGTTCTATGGCTCGGTCAAGGTTCTGGAAGATCTGGATCTGCATATTCAGCCGGGCGAATTCCTGGCAATTGTCGGGCGTAGTGGTTGTGGTAAAAGTACCCTGCTGCGTCTGATTGCCGATCTGGAAAAACAGAGCTACGGCGAAATCAAGTTCAAGTCAGCACGTCATATTCGTGAAGGTATTACTGCGGACGATATTCGGGTGATGTTCCAGGATCCGCGTTTGTTGCCATGGCGGAGCATTGAACAGAATGTGCAATTGGGCTTGCCGAAAGATCAGCATGCCAATGCATCAAGCATGCTGGAGAAAGTCGGCTTAAAGGAAAAAGCAGGGCTATGGCCATCGCAACTGTCGGGTGGTCAGCGTCAACGTACAGCCTTGGCACGTGCTTTATCCCATAAACCACGTATCCTGCTCTTGGATGAACCATTAGGTGCCCTGGATGCCTTGACCCGCCTTGACATGCAGAACCTGATCGAGAAGTTATGGACTGAACAGGGCTTTACTGCGATCTTGGTGACTCATGATGTCAGTGAAGCCGTACAGTTAGCAGATCGCATCATCCTGCTGGACAAAGGTCATATTGCCAAAGAGTTCCGTGTCAACTTGCCACGTCCACGTCAGAAAGGAATTCAGTTTGCTGAACTGGAACAGCAAGTTCTGAATGCCGTACTGGCAACCTAAAAAGAAACAAAACCCGGACTTAGCTCCGGGTTTTCACTTTGAAGGATAGATAATTCTTAGAATTTCATCAAAATTAAAATTACAGTCCATCTTAAAAATAAAATGTCATGAATCTGACATTAATTAAACTGATTTCTCAATAACAAAAGGCTTCAAAATAATTTAAACATTTTCAAAAGCTTGATTTTTATACTGGGATTCGCTAGTTTTGTAGGGATTACATAGTTGATCTACAGAATAAATCATCATTATTCAAAAAATTAGACTTCTACTTTGTGCACAAATCTGATGATTTGCCGTACAATTCAATATTCCCTTTTTTAATTGTTTTTATATTGCTGATGGAACAAAAAAAGAGTACTCAAAAGCGCAACCAGCTGCTCAGTGCCGCTCTAGACGTTTTTTCCCTATATGGTTTTAGTGGGGCAAGTCTGGACGAAATCGCACAAATTGCAGAAATGCATAAATCTAATATTTTCTATTACTATGAAAATAAAGAAGCTCTCTATGTAGAAGTGTTAACCACCGTACTGCAAAAGTGGCTTGCACCGCTGCAAATGCTTGAAGCCGAGCTAGAACCGGAAGAAGCGATCACCAATTATCTGATGCAGAAAATTGAAGTATCACGTACGCAACCGAAAGCATCTCGCCTGTTTGCATTGGAAGTGATCCAGGGGGCACCACATATTCTGGAAATCCTGAAAGGTCCACTGAAAAAACTGGTGAAACGTAAAGCCAAGGTGATCAGTAACTGGCAGGAACAGGGCAAGATTTCTAAAGATATTGACCCTGAACTGCTGATCCTGAATATCTGGGCAGTGACACAGAACTATGCCGACTTTGCCATACAGATGGAAATGGTGACCGGCAAAACGCTGCGTAACCGTAGCATGCAGCAGCGTGTGATTCAACATACTGTACATATGATGCTTTATGGTGTACTACCACGTCCTGAACAAAATGCATAAGTTTTGCTTGGCATACGACCATAGTCATTATGGTCGCCGATCCGGTCTTTGACCTTATTCTTATTTTAACATCTGATATAAAAATAACAGTTTTTGCGCGCCTAACAATAAGTTCTCCTCCCAGTCGAGATGCGCTGTGTCATTGGCACCATCGGTAATGTATTTTACAGAAATCAGGCGTACGCCAAGTTTCTTGCATACCTTGGCCAGTGCATAGCCTTCCATGTCGACCAGTTGGCAGGGCACTTTCGGTTGTCCTGTTTCGAAGCTATCTCCGGTTCCGCAAATACCCTTGGGCAAATGATCAAAGAAAGGCTCAAGCTCGATTGCTCCCGGGAAATGCTGATCCATCGGGGTTAAGCCGACGTCAAAACCGAGTGGTGAAACATCCATATCGCGCTGCACAAACTGGCTGACTTCGACCAGGGCATGCGCATCAAAATGCGAACTGCCTGCCGTACCCAGGTTCAATAAAGTCTTGCAGCCTGTGTTCTGAATCACTTCAAAGGCTTTAAAGGCTGCGTTGACTTTGCCAATACCGCTATAATGCACATCAATACCTTGTGCTTCAAATAAGCCTTTGGATTCATTGGGCAAAGCCATAATCAGTGCATGTTCAGACATTGGGTTTCCATATCAATTTTAAAATACTGGACTATTAAAAGATAAACAGGTAAGCACTGCAAATAAAAATCGATTTCTGCTCAGCAGAAAATGGTCTCTGCCCTGTCTGCTATAAACCTGTTTAAACTGCCAGAAAAGTAAAGCTAGCTCTGATTATTAGAGCGCTAAGGAAGCAGGAAATATTGATTAATTTTTATTTTATTCAGCCGATTAAGTTCTGGGCTAAAGATTTTTAAATAAAAGATATTGCATAAAAACACAACAACAAGACGAAACGTAAAGATTATGGCAATATATAGCCTCTTCGAATTTCCAAGCACCTGATTCGCCCATGAAGCTGCTCCGTCTAAATGCCTTATCGTCTCGCACAGAGTTACCTAAAACGGTGGTTACCATTGGTAATTTTGACGGTGTGCATTTAGGTCATCAGGTCATGATCAAACAGCTGAAAGCCGTGGCGGAACAGCAGCAGCTGAAAAGCGTGGTCATGATCTTTGAACCACAGCCACTGGAATATTTCAAAGGCTATGAGGCCCCACCCCGTATATCATCTTTACGTGAAAAGGTGGAATACCTGACTGAACTGGGTGTGGACTATATTGCGGTGGCGAAATTTGATGAAAGTTTCCGTAGTCTGAATGCAGAACAGTTTGCCGATATTCTAAAAGATAAACTGAATGCCGAGCATCTGGTGCTGGGTGATGATTTCCACTTCGGTAAACACCGTCAGGGCAATAGCGAATTCCTGCGTAACTATGGTTTTCAGGTCACCAATCTGGATACCGTACAACTCGACGGCGAACGTGTCAGTTCGACCCGTATCCGTCAGACACTACAAGCAGGCGATCTTGCCCTGGCTGCCAAACTCCTGGGGCGCCCTTATAGCATTACCGGGCGGGTACAATATGGCGACCAGATCGGCCGCACCATTGATTTTCCGACCATTAATGTGCGCTTAAACCGCCATAGACCGTGTTTGCAGGGTATTTATGGCGTGGAAGTGGTGTGTGAAACCGAACCTTTAAAAGATAAAGCTAGAGCTGGTGATGCAAGCAAAACAGGCATTGCTGGCTATGACCCCACCGGTCTGTTTGGCGCCGGACATGTCGGGACCCGCCCGGCCATTCAGCAGGAACAACCAGAATGGCGATTAGAAGTACATTTCCCTGATGTTTCTGCTAATCTGTATGGCCTGTTGATGCGGGTGACATTCTTAAACTATTTGCATGGCGAAAAGAATTATCCTTCGCTTGAAGCCCTAAAAGCCGGAATTGATGACGATGTCGAGAAACTACTTGAGTTTCGTCGAAATCACCCCACATTTCCCTTTTAATCCCCCATATTTTTATTGTAAAACGTGTCTGTCAAATGACAGATTGAATTGGAAGACAACTTGCATGAGCGATAAGCAAACTCCTGAAAATGCAGTGGATTACAAAGCCACGCTAAACCTCCCAGGTACTGACTTTGCAATGAAGGCAAATCTGGCAGTACGTGAAGCGAAATGGTTAGAAGAGTGGTATGCCGACAACATTTATCAGCAGATTCGTGAGTCGCGTATTGGCAAGAAAAAATATGTACTTCATGACGGCCCTCCGTACGCAAACGGCCAAATCCACTTGGGCCATGCAGTCAATAAAGTTTTAAAAGACATCATTATTAAAAGCCGTGTCATGGATGGCTTTGATGCCCCATATGTACCGGGCTGGGACTGTCACGGTCTTCCAATCGAACTGAAAGTTGAAGAAAAAGTCGGTAAAGTCGGCGTGAAAGTCGATGCGTCTACCTTCCGTAAAGCTTGCCGTGAATATGCCTACACCCAAGTTGAATTACAAAAGAAAGATTTTGTACGTATGGGTGTGTTCGGTGATTGGGACAATCCGTACCTGACCATGAACTTCAAACAAGAAGCGGATATTGTTCGCTCACTGGGTGCAATCGCAAAAGCTGGTCATATCGAACCAGGTCTGAAACCGGTCAACTGGTGTCTGGACTGTGGTTCATCTCTGGCTGAAGCAGAAGTTGAATATGAAGATAAAAAATCAGACGCGATTGACGTCGGTTTCACTGTAGTCGATCTGGCTGACCTGTCTGCACGTTTAGGTGTAGAAGTCGCTGACCGTACTGATATCGTGATCTGGACCACAACGCCTTGGACGCTTCCTGCGAACCAAGCCGTTGCCCTGCATGCTGAAATTGAATATCAACTGGTGAAAGCGCGTGGCGAAGAAAAAGCGGCGCAAAACTTTATCCTGGCGAAAGATCTGGTGGAATCTGCAACTGAACGCTACGGTTTTACCACTGTTGAAGTCATTGCTGATTTTGCCGGTAGCAAACTTGAGCACCTGATTCTGCAACATCCACTGATTAACGATCGTCAAGTGTCTGTAATCTTGGGCGAACACGTGATTGCCACCAGTGGTACCGGTGCAGTGCATACGGCGCCTGGCCATGGTGTGGATGACTATAAAGTTGGCTTGCTGTACAACCTGAAAGTAGAAAATCCAGTGGGTGGTAACGGTGTGTATTTACCAACGTCTCCACTGTTTGCTGGCGAGCATATCTACAAAGCCAATCCACAAATTATTGCTGCATTAGCAGAGGCCAACAAGCTTTGGGCACATCACCCAATCAAACACAGCTACCCGCACTGCTGGCGTCATAAAACCCCAATTATCTTCCGTGCGACACCACAATGGTTCATCAGCATGGATGCCAAAGGCTTACGTCAAGGCGCATTGAATGCGATCGAAAACGAGATCAGCTTTGTGCCGGACTGGGGTAAAAACCGTATCCAAGCAATGATTGAAGGCCGTCCAGACTGGTGTATCTCTCGTCAACGGACTTGGGGTGTGCCAATTCCGTTCTTCGTACATAAAGATACCAATGAGCTACATCCTCGTACGCCTGAACTGATCGAAGAAGTCGCTAAACTGATTGAACAGGAAGGTATTGATGGTTGGTACAACCGTGATGCACGCGAGTTCATCGGTGATGATGCTGAACAGTACAATGCGGTACGTGACACGCTAGACGTATGGTTCGACTCGGGTACAACACACTACGCTGTATTACGTGAACGTGAAGAACTACAAGATCCTGCGGATCTTTACCTTGAAGGTTCAGACCAACACCGTGGCTGGTTCCAGTCTTCGTTGTTAACCTCGATTGCCATCAACGAACGCGCACCATATAAAGGCTTGCTGACGCACGGCTTCGTGGTGGATGAGAAAGGCCGCAAGATGTCAAAATCGTTGGGTAACATTATTACCCCACAAGACATCATTAAAGATATGGGTGCAGACGGTTTACGCTTCTGGATCGCATCGGCGGACTACCGCTATGAAATGACTGCAGGTAAAGAAATCTTTAGCCGTGCATCTGATGGTTACCGTCGTATCCGTAACACACTGCGTTTCTTACTTGCCAACTTGAATGGCTTCAAACCATCAACTGATGCGCTTCCTGTAAATCAATTGATCGCGCTTGATCAATACATCTTGCAACGTGCCTCAGAAGTGCAAGAAACCATTAAGAAAGCATACGAAGATATGAACTTCCATATCGTGACCAATGCCTTAACCAACTTCTGTATCAACGACTTGGGTGGTTTCTACCTCGACATCATCAAAGACCGTCAATACACCACCAAAGCCGATTCTCAGGCACGTCACTCTGCACAAACTGCACTGTATCATCTGGTACAGGCATTCGTACGCTGGATGGCACCGATCTTGAGCTTTACTGCACAAGAAGCTTGGCCACTGATTCCTGAGCAGTCAGAGAAATATGTGTTCACTGCTGAATGGTATGATATTCCAGCTGCATCTACTGCGAACTTGGTGACTGAAGCTGAATGGCAAACGCTGATTTCGGTAAAATCTGCAGTGAACAAGTTTATTGAAGCGGCGCGTACTGAAAAAACAGTGGGTTCGAACCTGTCTGCCAAAGTTGAACTTTGGGCGTCGAACGAGCTGAAAGCGGTATTGGACAAACTGGGTGATGAACTGCGTTTTGTACTGATTACCTCTCAAGTGATCGTGAATGACTTTGAAGCTGCCCAAGGTGAAGCATCTGATCTGGAAGGTTTGAATGTGAAAGTTTCTGCAGCAGACGGCGAGAAATGTGTACGCTGCTGGCATGTACTTCCTGATGTAAACACACATGCATCACACCCAGGCTTGTGTGGCCGCTGTATCATCAACCTGCCGACAGGCCAAGGCGAAGAGAGAAAATATGCCTAATCCACAAGAAAAAAAGGGCTTATTCCAGTTCTATCCTCACAACTTGTGGTGGTTAGGTCTGACTATTGTTTCAATTATTCTGGATCAATGGACCAAATGGATTGCGACCACTAGTCTGAATTACGCAGATCCAGTACCCGTCCTGCCCTTTTTAAATTGGACATTACTGCATAACTATGGCGCAGCCTTTAGTTTTCTGTCCGATGCCGGTGGATGGCAACGTTATTTCTTTACTTCGCTGGCAGGAGTAGTGTCTGTGATTTTCGTGTTCTGGCTGATGCGTATGCCAAAGAACATGAAAGTTTTACCTTTGGCCGTTGCCCTGATTCTGGGCGGTGCCATCGGCAACCTGATTGACCGTGTTTCTCTCGGCTATGTAGTCGATTTTATTCATGTTTATTATCAGAATAGCCACTTCCCTGCCTTTAACCTTGCAGACAGTGCCATTACGTTAGGTACTATTTTAATGCTGATTGACACCTTCTTCTTAGAAGGAAAACGCAACCAACAGCAGGCGAAATAACATGACTGATTTTATTAATCCTAACGAGGAAACTCGTATTGAAGCTGGCTCTAAGGTTGAGCTTCATTTCTCAGTAGCCATTGAAAATGGTGTTGAAATTGACAATACCCGCAGTCGTACTGAGCCGGTAAGTCTGGTGATGGGCGATGGCAGCTTGCTACCAGGCTTTGAAAAAGCGCTGTTCGGTTTACGCGCCGGTGACCGTCGTACCGTAAGTCTTCCTCCTGAAGATGCTTTCGGTCCATGGAATCCTGAAAACGTACAAAAATTTGATACTGTGAAATTTGGCGAACGTCCAATTGAAGGTCATATGATCGAGTTTGAAGACAAAGCGAAACAAAGCCTGTATGGCGTGGTGAAAACCGTCGGTGATGACATCACTGAAGTGGATTTCAACCACCCGCTAGCTGGCAAGAATATTACTTTTGAAGTAGAAATCTTTAAAGTAACCCCAGCCGGTCAACAAGGTGTGAAATTGATGTAAGCATTATTTCACGACAAAGCGCCTTCGGGCGCTTTTTTTAGTGCAGATATCAAGATACAAATCATGCCTATTCATCCTTGCTTATTCTGATTAATTTAAATTGAGTGAAGCAATGACAGGATAATAAGATGAAGATTTACATCATTGTAGGCAGTATTCGCGAAGGACGTGTAGCGATCAAAGTAGCTGACTGGATCTTTAAACAAATTAAAACCTATCACTTCAGTACATTGGAAGCTGAAATTGTCGATCTGAAAGAATGGGACCTGCCGATGTTTGCTGGCGCACATCCTCCACTCACCGGTATTTATGACCAGCCTAAACAACAGGAATGGGCTGATTTCATTGCACTCGCAGATGCCATTATTTTTATCAGCCCGGAATATAACCATGGCTACAGTCCAGCCCTAAAAAACGCCCTGGATTATCTGGGTAAGGAATGGCAAGGCAAACCGGCGGCTTATGTCGGCTATGGTGCGACCAACGGTTCGCGCTCTATCGATCAGATCCGTCAGGTTGGTACGCAGCTTGGTTTAGTGGATACCAATGCGGTAATCGAAATCCGTGATATTTTTAGTCGTGCGAAGGACTATACCTTTGAAGGAAATGAATTTGATAATAAAACCCTACGAGGTGTAGTAGACAAGCTGATTCAGTACGTCAGTGCATAAGTTGCTGCGGACAGCCACGTCCGTTTTAGCTTACAAGCCAAGCAGAAATCACTGCTATTTGCCTACAAATATACACGCTATATTTAAGTCATCACTGGACAGGATGTCCAATAGCGATACAAGAATAAGAAAAAGCGCATCACAACAGGAAGTTGCCAGATCCGACAGGAGTCAGATCTTCATAGCAAATCCAAAAGGCCTCGACATCCTGTCGAGGCCTTTTACTTCCTGGGTTGTCTATAAGCTTAAATATTCCCGCTCTCTTGCTGCAAATTTCAGCACCACTGTACGCTATGGCGTACAAGTATTGGGGAGAATTGAGGCTATACCAAATCCGGAATTCCTCTTATAGTTAAGACATACAGGACAGGATGTCTTGAAGAATAAAAAACAATAAATGCAGCAGGAAGTTGATCGGTATGACAGGAGTTATACCTTGATAAATGAATCTGGAAAAGCCCTGACAGGATGTCAGGGCTTTTTCTTTTATACCTTTATAAGAAGCATATTTTTACTCTTAAATGAAAAGAGGATTCCTAAGAATCCTCCTATCTATATAAAAATTATGACTTAAAGCGCTGTGAGCTTTAACAAACGTGCCTGAGGACCATCTTCAATCACCCAGATGCCCCCATCCTGAGCCTGTACTGCGCCACGAATCCCTGCTTTCATATCGAGCCGTTGAACTTCTTTGGCAGGTTGCTGCATTGTATCTATAATAATAATTGCCTTGGAAGAAAGACCTGTGGCTATCGCTTTATTTTGCCATTGCGGGAACATTTTTCCGGTATAGAAGTTCAGGTCAGATGGAGAGATTACCGGCGTCCAGTCCAATACAGGTGCTTCAAATTCAGGTCGGGTACTGTGGTCAGGAATTGGCTTTCCATCATAATGATCACCATTTGATACTAAAGGATAGCCATAATTTTTAGCCTTGATAATCTTGTTTAGTTCATCACCGCCCTTCGGTCCCATTTCAATGACCCAGAGCTGCCCTTTGGGATCAAACGCCATTCCCAGAGGATTACGGTGTCCAAGACTCCAAACCTGCTGGGCAATTTCACCCTGATTCATAAAGGGATTATCGGCAGGGATCGAGCCATCATCGTTCAGGCGAATAATTTTACCGACGTTAGACTTCATATCTTGTGCAGGATCAAACTGTTGACGTTCACCCGAGCTGATCCAGAGCTTGCCATCCGGCCCGAATACAATTCGGTGTCCATAGTGGCCCTGCCCCGAAGAAAATTTAGGAACCTGAGTCCAGATTTTTTCGATCTGGGTGAGCTGTGGTGTACTACGCTTCAAATCCAACTTGCCACGAATTACTACTGCGCCATAACCGCCTTGACCCTGTTCAGCATAGCTCAGATAGATCCATGGGGTATTGGCGAAATCAGGATGTAATGCGACATCTCCCAAGCCGCCCTGACCGCCATAAGCCACTTTTGGGGTGCCTTTAATTACAGTCTTTTTCTTGGTTTCTGGATCGAATAAATACAGTCTGCCTTTACGCTCGGTAACCAATAGATGACCATCCTTTAAAGGTGCTATCGCCCATGGTTCATTAAACTCGGCAATATTATTAACCTTATAGGCTTGCTGTACTTGAGTGGAAGAAGGTGCAGTTACAGTTTCGGAAGTAGAGTTTGCCGCTTCCGGACTCTTATTGAGTTCCTGTGACGTCTTGTTCTGTGCATGACAGGCAGTCAGGCTATAAGGGATAAAGCCTAAACACAACATTGCTGCGAGATGAACCTGTTTCATTGTTATTCTACATACTTATTAAAACGAATAACTTACAATTTAGCATCTCAAACGCTCACTAAAAGCATAAAAAGGTTAACAATCGTAAACGAAAATAACCCTAGCTTGCGCCGATAAGTCTTAACTATATTGAAACTATCCCTTGATACAGGCTGAATTACATTAGATTTTCACCTGATAGATCTGTTGGCCCGCAGTTTTCAGTAAGCAATCAATTGATCAGATCTCGCGCATAAAAAAACACCCCC
>NZ_DFRO01000004.1:0-11318 GCF_002381195.1 Acinetobacter sp. UBA3461
ATCGTGGCCGCTCAAATGGTCGAGGCCGTGGTCGTAACCGTGATGACGACGATGATGATGACAATCGTGGTCGCTCAAATGGTCGTGGACGTGGTCGTAGCCGTGATGACGACGATGATGACGATCGCGGTCGTTCGGGAAGTCGAGGCGGAAGAAATACCCCGCCACGCGATGACCGAGGTCGCTTCACTTCCAGGTAAATTATTTGGGAGCAACCGGAAAGATATAGATGAAAGGTTTATATTTTTCTAAAAAGAAAAACATTTTGAATTTCTTATAAGTTTAAAGCGAGCAGATTAGTCCGCTCGCTTTTTTATATGATTTATTTACATGCTATTTTATTGAGTACGCTCTGGTGGGTTTTCTATCCATCGGGACCTCGATGTCGATTTAATTAAAGCTTTCGCTGTTTTTGCGACAAACATCGAAACCTCGTTATCTACTTCCTCATTGTTGCTATAAAGCGGGAAAGTACCAGGCTGATTTTGAATCACAATGTCATCAATAATCCAGCCACGATATGCATTATAGTACTGATCGACAGTATCGAATTTAAACCGGATTTTAACATTGGATTGCCCCGCATATTCATCTAAAGAAATAGCTTCTTGCTGGGCAAATTGAGGTGCAAGGTTAAAGCCAAAGTTTGAGAATGGAATCGACCAGCGGTTATAATCTGTTTGTGGATCAGACAGTGGATTTAATCGCGCCAATTTTTTAAACTCCCCTCCATTGACTGAAACTTCCACATCCATGGCATCATACCCTCTGCTACTTGGATTTACTGATTCAATTTCCCACCAGGTTTTAAAACTTAAGCTGATTGGTTTTTGTGTAGTGCTCAGGTCAATTACTGGTGAAGTCAGTGTTCCATAATACGCCTGTGCTGACGTTCCACCATTCAGTCTTGTTTCTACTGGCTGCCCTTCCTCGGTTAAAAGATTGGCTTCTTTATTTAAGAAACTACCTGCAACACTATTGCCATACCAATATGCATAATTGCCTTGAGCAGGATCTGGCAGTTTGCCATTACTGCTATCATCTGGTGCCAAGGTCACTAAACGATTCACATCTTTATTAATAATCTTGTGATTTTTTTGCAGCAAAGACCATTTTGTTTCTTCAACTGTAGAGGCCTTTTCCCATCCATCTCGGGTAGCAGAGTTTTCTTCGAAAGTCTCCTGCCAAATACTGGTCGTAGCTTCAGTATTTGGTATCAAGGTAAATTGACTACCCCCTGAAATAGAGGACGTCACTGCAACCTGCTTTGTTAAACTTATATGCCCGGGTGCACTGATCATAAGCGTTGCATTTTTTAAGGTATCGCCAAGCTCATCAGATACATTAAAAGCTAGACTGAAATATCCTTTCGCATCAGTTAATGCTGTAACGAATGCACCATTGGTAGCCGCACCACCCGATAATGAAACCTGTGCATTTGCCAAAGGCTGACCTTGCACCAGAACTTGCCCTGATAGTGTCCCAATAATTGCTTCATTTACCGGATGAATCGTTCCACATTCAGCATTATTACAAGTTAAAGGCACGTTGATCGACAATTCCTTATTGGTATTTGTCGGGTGAATAATGAATGGCACGATTGCAGTTTCAGAATGCTTTCTGACCAAAATATAGTAAATACCTGGTGCTAAATGAACTGAATCAGAAACACCCAAATGGTCTGTTGTATATTCTCGTGCCGAGGAGAAATCACTAATCACCGGAAGACGGTCATACTGGACAAAGAGACTGTGATCAACCGTATTATTATCAGAAATACTGGTGACGTTATTACTCCATTGTGCAGCTGATAAAATTCGAATGTCAGCATCTGCAAGCGCCAGATGACTTGCATCAGTAATGATTAATCTTTCTACTCCATTTGCTGGCGTGACGGTTTCTTCCGGGGTCGTTTGAGATGGTGGTGTAGAGTTACCAGAACTGCCTGAATCTGAACCACAGCCAGTCATTATCATTCCCGTAGAGGCAAGCAGCATTGTTGCTATAATATTGAGTTTCATGAGTAAAATCCTTATTAAAATAATAAATTAATTCTTATAATTCGCCTTTTAATAGGTATTTATTTTTATTATTAAGAAGCCTAAAAAATATATAACAAATCCATAGAAAATAAAAATATAAATTATTTCAAACCCAATTATTCAAAAAGTATTTATTAATATAAAATTCTATTTTATTAATTCAATCAACCCTTCAATTAAATTATCTTTTAATACTTATTTTTTTCATAAGAATATTTATAATTAGTTACCAGATTTACCCTTAATAAGAATTATATCACCTTGTTTTAAATAGAATATGGACAAATCAATTTATTCCAACTTCAATTATTCAAGCAAATATAAATCACATTATTATTTTCTACTAAAGCATGGAAAAAGGCACATAAAAATGGGCTCTAATGAACCCATTTTTAAAAGAATAAAAAATTTAAGTTTTCTTGGCCTGTAATATTTTGAAAAGAATAAATAATATTACAATCCACACTGGCAGCATCAGCACTGACAACATGAAACCTTGATCCCACATGATATAGAGCACTGTCAGCATAAAGGCTAAAACCAGATAGTTACTCAGGGGTGAAAACAATGCAGGGAATTTAGTTTGTACAGTTTGGAGGCGAATGGCTTGCTTAAATTTAAGATGAATCAGTGTGATCATGATCCAGTTCAGTACCGCTGCTGCCACCACAATATAAATCAGATAGCTTAGGGCTTTTTCAGGTACAAAATAGTTTAATAAAACACAGCCAAAAATCAGTAATGCTGAGAATAGCACCGCTAGCACTGGAATTCCTCGTGCATTCACCTTTTTAAAGGCTTTTGGAGCATTACCCTGCGCTGCCAGGCCTAACAGCATTCTGCTATTGGCATACATCCCGCTATTACACACCGACAGCGAGGCTGTCAAAATAATAAAATTTAATAAGTGGGCGGCCCAATCAATACCCATCAGATTAAAAATCATCACGAATGGACTATGCTCTAAATCACCTAAGTTCAGCTGATTCCACGGCACAAGTGATAATAGAATTGCAAGTGAACAGATATAAAATAGAAATACACGAATTACAGTTTGATTTACAGCTTTTGGAATATTCTGATCCGGATTTTCAGTTTCCGCAGCAGCCATACTGATCAGCTCAATCCCGCCAAATGCAAACATCATAAAGGCCAGCATATAAAATAGGCCTTCAAAGCCATTCGGGAAGAAACCGCCATGTGCCCATAAGTTCGTTATTGAAGCAGTAGAATCAACATCAGCAGTGACCAGCAGATAAATCCCAAATAGAATCATCGCGACAATCGCAAGGACTTTAATCATTGATAGCCAGAATTCAGATTCGCCATAAATCTTTACATTGGTCAAATTCATGCCAGTGACCAGAATAAAGAAAAATAAAACTGAAACCCATGCCGGAATCTCTGGCCACCAGTAATTGATATATTTACCAATTGCAGTCAGCTCAGTCATCGCTACTAAAATATACAGAATCCAGTAATTCCAGCCCGTTAAAAATCCTGGAAACTTACCCCAATATTTAAAGGCGAAATAGCTAAATGAACCGGTTACAGGTTCATGTACAATCATTTCACCGAGTTGGCGCATAATTAGGAAAGCAATCAAACCGCCAATCAGATAACCCAAAATAATGGATGGACCAGCAGACTGAATAATATGAGCTGAACCTAGAAATAGACCGGTACCAATCGCACCGCCCATGGCAATCAGCTGGATATGACGATTCTTCAAACGGCGTTGAAGCTGCGGTGTTTCACTCTCCAAAACATATTCTCATGATGAATAAAAAATGGGATTGTACCGAGTCTAGTGCTAATCAGCTAACTCATAAATTTAAGTGATTAGTTCTTAAACTTTTATTTTTTATTTAGAAAGGTTTCTTTCATTAGATATTTACATATTCAGGTATCAATCTTCTATTCCTCACCAATTCAGATATTCATTTAAGTTGCTTCTATCGTGCTATTTTTATAGTAAAACGTACCACAGTATTCTTTAGTGAATAAAAAAGCGAATAGAGAAAATCTATTCGCTTTCGTGATTTCCTTGAACCAGAGTTAGTCCTCAGGATATTCAAAACGGTAACCCACACCATAAACTGCCTGAATCCACTCATGACGGTTACCCGTTTCAGCAGCCTCGGAAATCTTGCGGCGCAGGTTCTTGATATGACTATCAATCACACGGTCTGCCACATCGAAGCTGTCCGGGTTAATATGATCCAGCAACTGCGCACGTGAATACACCTGACCCACATGTTCCAAAAACAGTTCTAATAAACGGAATTCTGTTGGGGTCAGGTTCAGCGCTTTTTGTTGATACCAGATGCGCTGTTGCGATTTATCCATACGGAACAAATCATTGCTTTCCGGTTCAGCTTTACGATCCAGACGGCGTAGAACTGCCTGCACGCGCGCGACCAGTTCCTTCGGACTAAATGGTTTACAGATATAGTCATCTGCACCCATATTCAGGCCGAGTACACGGTCAATTTCTTCAGTACGTGCCGTCACCATAATAATCGGTAGATCGGACTGCTCACGCACCTTACGGCAGATGGTCAGGCCATCCATACGTGGCACCATCAGGTCCAGAATCATCAGGCTCGGCTTACGTTGAGTGAAACTGTTATAAGCTTCCTGTCCATCATGAAACATGCTGACTTCAAAACCAGCAGCTTCTAGATAGTCTCGCACCAACTGTGCAAGTTCGACTTCGTCTTCAACCAGCATAATGTGTTTCATGAATAAACTTCCTTATGATTTTATTTGTTTAGGAAAAGTCAGTTTGCAACGTAATCCACCAAGTGGCGAATGATCGAAGCTTAAACTTCCACCTAATGCTTGCGTAATTTTACACGATAATGCCAAACCCAGTCCGGTACCACCAGTGGCACGGGTACGCGAGTCATCTACACGATAGAAACGTTCACCTATTCGGGCCAGCTGTTCATCGGTCAGACCAAACGGACTGTCATCGACATATAAGGTCCATTCTTTGTCATTCTGTTCAGTATGAATATGTACCTGTCCACCCGCTTCAGTATAGCGAATACTGTTGCTCAGCAAATTAGCCACGATCTGTTTAAAGCGGTCCAGATCTAGCTCTACGTCTGCGCCTTCACCTTCCGCAGTCACAGTTAATTGCGCCTGTTCAAACTTTGGATGGAAGTTCATTAATTCCTGCTGTACCACATCCCATGGATTAATCGTACTGACATACATCTGCAATTGCTGGGCATCAGCCTGTGCCAGGGCTGCCAAATCTAGAGTCAGTTTTTTCAGACTGGTCACCTGTGCCAGCATTGAAGCAAAATGTTCTGGAGTTGGCTTACGGATTCCATCCTGCATCGCTTCAATCTGTGCCTGCAACACGGCTAGTGGTGTTTTCAGCTCATGCGAGGTATCTGCTACCCATTGGCGACGTGAAGTCTCATGTTGATTGAGAATGACAGCTAATTGATTTAACTCATTGGATAAATCACCCAGCTCATCATTGCGGTTGACTTTGACCTGATGCTGATAATTGCCTTTGGTTAACTCACGTGTACCTTGCAACAAGCGTTGAATCGGCTTTTTGAAATAAGTCGCTAACAGGAGTGCAGCGATGAGACTGGTCAGGATACTGAGGCCATATACCAGGAATAGGTAACGTTTCTGATTACTAAAGAAATTGATACTTAATGCATCTTCCTGATCCAGTACCGGTTTTAGCCCCAGGTAACCGACAATTTTATCGTCTACCATAATCGGACGATAGGAAATCTGCTCATCTGACGCCTCACCTACTACAAAACGACGTTTGGCATCATAAAGAGATAAACGTGAGCTCAGACCCAAACGGTCAGGCATCTGGATAAACTGTTTTTTACCCGCTTGCGGCTGTGTTGTTAACTGCGAGCCATTTTTACGATCAGTTCTAAACAGGTTCTGATTAGAACTCAGCGGGAACTTCAAACCTTCAAAAGGCTGAAACTGCGAAGGTAAATTTGCTGCCAATACACGCAGTTCTTCCTCATTTACAGTACGCTGTTCAGCATCTGTACCCATCAGGCTTGGTGCTACATTGGCTAAGGTGTGATCTTGAAAATAACGTTGCTGTAAGGCAATGTCATACTGACGACGTAACCACCAGCGTGACAGACGGTCATAATCATCCGGCGCTGCCTCACCTTCGATCTGTAGAATCTGAGCCTGAATTGCATTGCCCCAGTCATTATAAACGCCATAGACTTCGGCCAGGTTTTCAATGACATGATCCAGTTTCTGCATTTCCACATCGGCAACATAGCGAGTGAAATTACGCTGCATATTGAGATGAAGCACGCCAAGACTCACCGTGGTAATCACCAAGGTGGTAAACAGCACTGTTAAAAACAGCCGGAGTGCAATCGGAATGCGGCGAATATTCAAAAGCAGATTCTCAGTTTTTCCTCTAGATTCATTATTGTAGCGAACACAAGCTGAAAAAACTCTTCATTGTTTCTTCATCTTTATTGTTTATTCTTTGCAACATATAGATCAGGCTCGTGGCTTGGAGACAAATACAATGAAAGCAATGACAAAAATCATCGTCCTGGGTGCAAGTGTATTATCAATGGGGGCATTGACCGCGTGTCAATCGACCAAGCATGCACCAAGTGAAGATCATCCGCAAATGATGAAACATCATCAAGATTATAAAGGTCGTCATCTGACTGCAGAACAGCGCGAACAGTTCAAGCAAATGCGTGCACAACGTATGCAGCTGCATAAGCAAATGCAACAGGCCTGTGATAACAAAGCTGTTGGCAGTGCAGTTCAGGTGAAAGCCGGTGATAAAACTGTAGACGGTATTTGTCAGATCTCTTTCAAAGCAGACCGTAAAGATATGAAAGCTGTGCGTGGCGAGTTCCGTGGTATGAAAGGTGAACATCGTCCAATGCGTGGTGACTTTCGTGGAGCATTAAACCGTGGTGAAGCATTAACTGACGCGCAACGTGCGGAAATGGTAAAACAGTTCGACCAGCGTCTGGCTCAACGTCAGGCACAGCAAAAAGCTGTTGTTCAGGCCTGTCAGGGTAAAAAAGATGGCGCAGCTGTACAGCTCAAAATAGGTGAAAAAACCATTAATGGTCAGTGTCACGTCCGTTTCCAGCCAAATGCTCCAGTTAAGGCACCAGCCGTTAACGCTTCTTAACTGAACGTTTCAAATTTATTGTTAAAAAAGGCACTTCCGGGTGTCTTTTTTTATGCATGTTGATTGTTAGAACTAAGTCTATCTAAGTGTGCAGGTTTTTGACCATTCGTGTCAGATATTTTTTTATAAAAACGTTTACACTCAATATACTTAAGATTTCAAGGGTAATTATCTTTGACTTTACAGTCACCAAGAAATAGCCTTGAAATGCTTGTGCCAACAAGGAAGATGTTGCACGATTAGACCATGTCAATACGTGTCTATGAAGGCACGTTTCAATTTAATTCAGGATTATAACGCTGGTATAAACCAGTATTGAGGAAACCGATATGCCACAATACAAAGCGCCCTTACGTGATATGCAATTTGTTTTGCATGAGCTTTTAAATGTTGAACAACATTATGCCAGCCTGCCTGCATTCCAAGATAACGTAAGCCGTGAGCTCGTGGACCAGTACCTGGAAGCTGCCGCTGATTTCTGTGAAAATGAATTATCTCCTTTAAACCAGGTGGGTGACCGCGAAGGTTGTACCTGGAACGACGGTGTTGTAACAACTCCAACAGGCTTCAAAGAAGCGTATCAAAAATACATTGAACTTGGCTTCCCTTCTCTTTCTGCGGAAGAGCAATATGGCGGTCAAGGCTTACCGAACTCTTTAGGTATTACCATTTCTGAAATGGTCGGTACTGCGAACTGGGCATGGGGCATGTACCCTGGCCTGTCTCATGGTGCTGTACGTACTTTAGAACACCATGGTTCTCAAGAACAAAAAGATGCTTATCTGCCTAACCTGGTATCAGGTGTCTGGACAGGTACGATGTGTCTGACAGAATCTCATGCAGGTTCTGACTTGGGTATTATCCGTACTAAAGCTGAGCCACAAGCGGATGGCAGCTATGCAATCTCTGGCGAGAAGATCTTTATCTCTGCTGGTGAACATGACATGGCTGAAAACATCATCCATATCGTACTGGCTCGTCTACCGGGCGCACCTAAAGGTACTAAAGGTATTTCGCTGTTCATCGTACCGAAGTTCAACCTGAATGCTGACGGTTCTATCGGTGAGCGTAATGGCGTACGTTGTGGTTCGATCGAACACAAAATGGGGATCCATGGTAATGCAACGTGTGTCATCAACTTTGATAACGCAAAAGGCTTCCTGATTGGACCTGAAAACCGTGGTCTGAACTGCATGTTCACTTTCATGAACACTGCACGTATCGGTACTGCTGTACAAGGTTTGTCTGCATCTGAGTCTTCTTTCCAAGGCGCGTTAGCTTATGCGAAAGACCGTTTGGCAATGCGTTCTTTAACTGGCCCTAAAGCACCTGAAAAAGAAGCAGACCCGATTATCGTTCACCCAGCAGTACGTAATATGTTGTTAACTCAAAAAGCATTTGCTGAAGGTGGTCGTGCACTGGTTTACCTGTTGGCTCAATATGCAGATGTAGTTGAACATGGTGTAGAGGAGGCAGACCGTAAATTTGCTGACAACATCCTGTCTCTATTGACGCCAATTGCGAAAGCATTCCTGACTGAAACTGGTTCAGAAGCTGCGAAACATGGTGTACAGGTATTTGGTGGTCACGGCTTTATCTCTGAGCACGGCATGGAGCAAATCGTACGTGATACACGTATTGCCTGCCTGTACGAAGGTACGACTGAAATCCAGGCGCTTGACCTGTTAGGCCGTAAAGTTTTGGGTACTCAAGGTGCAATGTTGAAAGACTTCACCAAGATCATCCACAAGTTTGCTGAAGCGAACAAAGACAACGCTGGTCTGAAAGAGTTCGTTGAACCATTGGCTGCACTGAACAAGGAATGGGGTGACCTGACCATGCAGATCGGTATGCGTGCAATGCAAAACCCTGAAGAAGTGGGTGCTGCTGCAGTAGACTACCTGTACTTCTCTGGTTATGTAACGCTTGCTTACCTGTGGGCACGTATGGCACTGGTTGCTCAAGAGCAATTGGCTGCAGGTACTACAGACGTAGACTTCTATAACGCGAAGCTGACGACTGCACGTTTCTATTTCAAGAAAATCCTGCCACGTGTTCGTTCACACGTTGACCTGATTGCGACTGGTGTAGAGCCGTTAATGAGCCTGGATGCGGAACATTTCGCATTCTAAGCTGATACAATTTTAAATGCAGAAACAAGGAAAAGGACGGTTACTTTTAAAGCGTCCTTTTTCTTTATAAAGCGTTACAGAATTAACCTTTAGTCGTCTAACAATAAGATTTTTAATGCATTAGACTGACTCAAAATCAATCGATTCAAACAAGAAACAGGTGACCCACTATGCCAATTTATAACGCGCCACTTGCCGATATGAAATTCATCCTAAACGATGTATTCAATGCCGAACAATTCTGGCAAGCCAATGAAAATTTAGCCCATTTAGACGCTGCAACAGCAGAAGCAATTCTTGAAGAAATGGCTAAATTTGCGCAGAACGTCACCCTTCCATTGAACCGTACCGGTGATGAAGAAGGCGCGAAATATGAAAATGGCGCTGTGACCACACCTGCAGGCTTTAAAGAAGCATTCAAACAATATGCTGAAGGCGGCTGGATTGGCCTTGGTGCTGATGCTGAATGGGGCGGTCAGGAAATGCCAAAAATGCTGACCGTTCTGTCAGATGAAATGCTTTTCGCTACTAACCCGTCTTTCATGCTGTATCCATTGCTGTCTGTCGGTGCGGGTATGGCATTGAACAGCTATGGTTCTCAAGCGCAAAAAGAAACTTACCTGCCAAAAATCTACTCTGGCGAATGGTCAGGCACCATGTGTCTAACCGAACCACATGCGGGTACTGACCTGGGTATCATCAAAACCAAAGCTGAACGCAATGAGGATGGTACTTACAGCATTACCGGTACCAAAATCTTCATTACTGGTGGTGACCACGACCTGGCTGAGAACATTATTCACTTGGTATTGGCAAAAACACCGGATGCACCTGCGGGCTCTCGCGGTATTTCCCTGTTCATCGTGCCTAAATTCCTGGTGAATGAAGATGGTTCGATAGGCGAACGTAATCCGGTAGGTCCAGGTTCGATTGAACACAAAATGGGGATCAAAGCGTCTGCCACTTGCGTCATGAACTTCGACGGTGCCAAAGGTTATCTGGTAGGTAAAGAAAACGAAGGTCTGGCAGCCATGTTCGTAATGATGAACTACGAACGTCTGTCTATGGGGATCCAAGGCTTAGGCGCTTCTGAATTCGCTTACCAAAATGCGGCACAATATGCGACAGATCGTCTGCAAGGCCGTAGTGCTTCTGGCGTTCAGTCTCTAAACAAACCAGCAGACAGCATTCTAGTACATGGCGATGTCCGTCGTATGCTTTTAAATGTACGTGCAAACAACGAAGCTTCTCGTGCATTCGCTGTGTACGTTGGTCAACAGCTTGACATCACCAAGTTCTCGACTGATGCAGAAGCAATCAAGAAAGCCAATGATCGTGTTGCCCTGTTAACACCGATCGCGAAAGCATATCTGACTGATACAGCTTTCAATGCAACACTTGATGCACAAATGGTCTTCGGTGGTCATGGTTATATTCGTGAATGGGGCATGGAACAGTGTATCCGTGATTTACGTATTTCACAGATTTACGAAGGGACTAACGGTGTTCAATCACAAGACTTGATTGGCCGTAAGACCATTAAATGTAATGGTGAATTTATTGCTGAATACATTCAGGAAATCCGTGATTTTACCAATGCACTGGATGCTGACCTGAACTTCATTAAAGATGCGACCCTTGATGCGGCTGCAGAAGTTGAAGCGGTAACTCAGCATATCATTGAAGCTGCGAAAGAAAATCCAGAATACGCGAATGGTGCAGCAGTAGATTACCTGCATGCAGTAGGCCTGTTGAGCTTCTCTTATATGTTCGCGCGCATTGCCCATGCTGCGAAAGATAAACAAGGTGAGTTCTATCAGAACAAACTGGGTCTTGCTCGTTATTTCGTACAACGCATTCTGCCTGAATTGGCACTGCGTATTACTAAAGTCAAAGCAGGTTCAGAAGCATTAACACAGTTCTCTGAAGAGTACTTCACAACTCAGTCTTAAGATATTTAAGTCT
>NZ_DFRO01000004.1:11572-63216 GCF_002381195.1 Acinetobacter sp. UBA3461
AAGTCTTAAGATATTTAAGTCATAAAAAAACGCCTGCAATTGCAGGCGTTTTTTATTATTCTTTTAAACTTTTTCGATCAGAATCGTATCTGGCTGATTGGCCACCTTAGGATTCAGATGCTTGTTCACAATTCGGATTTCCCCTTCAGACTGCAAAGATTCACACAACTCTAATACTTTCTGCATGTCATCACTTTTAATCCCTGTACCCAGAATTAATTTTTTGCCTGTTTCTAATTGACTAATCTTATTTTGGATTTTTTCTAACATCTTTTTTCTCCCTCATTATTCGATGTACAACTTCTACAATATAGCAATTTGGTATGAAAAAAGTACACTTTTTCATCTTTTTACATTTTTATTTTCCATATTTTCATTTTCTTTGCATGAAATTTGCAGAAAATTTCCTGAGATTTATAAATTATTTATTTTTAATCAGGAGGACATAGTGATGAAACCTAATTCCAAAGCCAAGAAAATAGAAGCCCTCCTCGACCGCGGCGGTAATCTTGCCGTAGAAAGTTTTCATTATCTCGCCCTGTTCATTATTGGCTGTATGGTGATCTGGTCTGCCAGTCATACCGTCATCGACATTTTGACAGTCAAAAAATTTGCCAGTATTGATGACATTCTGCTGTTATTTATCTATCTGGAATTAGGCGCGATGGTAGGTATTTACTTTAAAACCAATCATATGCCAGTTCGATTCCTGATTTATATTGCGATTACTGCGCTGACACGCCTCTTGATTTCTGATATTCAACACACGCATAAAGCCAGTATGGATCAAGTGATTATTACGGGTTCTATCCTCATTTTGGCTTTCGCCATTTTAATTGTGCGTTATGCATCCTGGAACTATCCATCAATTATCCGAGACAAGCATACTGAAAAACCAGTTCCTCAAGGCAAGACCCCTCGCCCCGAAGATGATGAGTTAGCATAAAATATTTTATTCATAATTATATTGAAGATTCCTCTCTCCCTTTGGGAGAGAGTGAGAGAGGAAGACTTAATTTATACGTGTCAATCTCTTTTAGAATTTGAGAAACAATTATTTCAGATCATTTCACCCTAATCATCTCCTCACCGGTGAGGAAATTATTTTGTTTTTTTGAGTTATTGACGCATAACCGCAGTATCCCTTCATTCATTTAGAGCGGTTTAACGATTATTCACCAACACATAACGTCCATTTTCATAGATCCAGTGCATTCCAGCAGGCGGATCAGGCAGACCCAAACGGCGCCAGTCATTGATCAGTACATAACGTGAGCTTTCAATATGTGCCACGTTCGGATCGCCATTTACCCAGCTATAGCTGGTCGAGTTTTGATAAATGGTGGTCGGTGCCTGATAACGAATACTCACCCCATTTTGAATCGGTGTATGGCCCCACTGATTCGGATAATGATGGGCAGGCGGTCGCGGACGCTGCGGATAATGCTGCTGTGGGGGGCGTGGGTGCTGCGGGCGTTTATAAGTCTCCTTGCTGGTATAGCCGACCCAGTTATTTCCTGCTACAGCTGGGACAGAAGCTCCAAATAATAGTGCAGCTAGACAGGCGCTGGACAAGATGATTTTCATAGGAACTTCCTTTGATAGATTTGCCTATATTTTATACAGAATTTACGGAGAAAATATGAATTTATCCAGTTATACCACAAGGTTTTACAGCCGATAGAGAAAAGACATTTGTGCTGCGGCTCAGGTGTTGCGTATATGCTTTGTGCTAAACTTTGATTTTCCGAATTTTGAGTCCAACATCGTGTCCGATTTAAGTTTTGATCGTTTATATGAGTATTTCTGTAAAGTCCCAAGTGTTCAAAAAAACCTGATTGATAGCTATGGATCTGATGGCAAGCAGGCATGGTGGTTCAAGTTCCGTATTGATGTAGACCATCCGCTGGCTTGGCAAACTGTACAGGAACTCGGTCATGTTCTGAATTATATTTCCAAGAATGAACGCCTACCGACGCAGTTTTTACCGGTATCTCCTCCTCCGTATATGAATGGTGAAGCGAAGGATTTCCTGTGCTGGGTAATTCAATGCAATCATGCAGACTTCCCGCCAGATGTGGTATGTGACTGGTTAGAAGCACGCCTGCCCAATCCGGTGGATGATGAATCTCAATGGAAAATCAAAACTGATATTGCTGAACTCGACCAGATATCCGATAAAGATTTGGATAAACTGGTTCCACCAAATCCTGCGCCTTAACGCTTTTAAAATAAAAAATCCCTCTAAATTTAGAGGGATTTTTTATAGCAAAGAATTCATTTAACACTTTAATTACTGAAATTTAAGAGAATTAAGATAGTTAAATTAAATATCAGGCAATAAAAAACCCCAAGACTGAATATGCTTGGGGTTCTTTAGAATTTTGGTCCCGAGGGTCGGACTCGAACCGACACGTCATCGCTGACAGTGGATTTTGAGTCCACCGCGTCTACCAATTTCACCACCTCGGGAGTGGATGAAAGGTATATTACTCGGTTTCGATCAGATGTCAACGCAGATTCTCTGCATTTGTTTAATTTTAAAACAAAACTCATTTTTTTGATCTATAAAGCTGCAATTTCCTCTCTGAAAAGGAAAAAAGTTTATACTAAGCCCAATTTTTATTACCGTAACTTGTCATGCAACTTTCTGATTTTAGCTTTGATCTCCCAGATGAGCTGATTGCTCGCTATCCGCTTGAACAACGTAGTGCTTCCCGCCTTTTACACCTCGATGCTGAAGGTCAATATCATGACCACCAATTTACCGACATTCTGGATTTATTGAATGAAGGTGATTTGCTGGTTCTGAACGATACCAAGGTAATGAAAGCCCGCCTGAAAGGTAAACGTGCGTCAGGTGGTGCAGTTGAAGTTCTGGTTGAACGCATGATGGATCAGTTCATCGCGCACTGTCATATTAAAGCCAGCAATACACCGAAAGCCGGTGCTGAACTGTTTATTGGCCCGGATGCGGTTAAAGTGACTGTTCAAGGCCGTCATGAGAATCTGTTTGTGGTGGAATTCTCCCAGCCGATTTTAGATGTCCTGGATAAATACGGTGCGCTGCCAATTCCACCTTACTTCAACCGTGAAGCGGAAGAAATTGATACTTTACGCTATCAAACGGTTTTCAATGATCCAACAAAATTAGCCAGTGTGGCTGCACCGACAGCTTCCTTACACTTCGATGAAGACTTGCTGAAAAAACTCGAAGAAAAAGGCATTCAAAAAACGTTTGTGACCCTGCATGTAGGTGCAGGTACGTTCTTACCGGTTCGTACCGACAATATTGAAAACCATATTATGCACAGTGAATGGTGTCAGGTCTCTGATGAATCCATGGCCCTGATTAAAGCTACGAAAGAACGTGGCAATAAAGTCATTGCTGTCGGCACAACAGCGACTCGCGCGACTGAAAGTGCGGCACAGGCCAATGGTGGTGAGCTGAAAGGCTGGACTGGTGATACCCAAATCTTCATCTACCCTGGATATGAGTTTAAAGTGGTAGATCGTCTGATTACCAACTTCCATTTGCCTGAATCTACCCTGTTGATGCTGGTCTCAGCGTTGTCGAATCGTGACAATATTCTAAATGCCTATAAGCATGCTGTAGAAAGCAAATACCGCTTCTTCAGCTATGGTGATGCCATGCTGATTGATCAGGCCAAATAAGGACCCACCTATGCCAATCGATGCAGTGCAACGCTCCATTCATATT
The DNA here is from genome assembly GCF_002381195.1 of Acinetobacter sp. UBA3461. NCBI lineage: Bacteria > Pseudomonadati > Pseudomonadota > Gammaproteobacteria > Moraxellales > Moraxellaceae > Acinetobacter > Acinetobacter sp. UBA3461. The sequence continues at coordinate 15,294 of NZ_DFRO01000004.1, forward strand.
CGTCGTAAGAAAAATGAAGTGGTGTTTAAAAATATCGATCGGTTGTGGCACTTATCGAGTGATGCCAAAAGCTATCAGGACATTCTTAATGGCTTGCATCCATGGCAAGGTTCAATTTCCCTAAAGTTTGAAAACACCCTGCCGTGGTTCTTGGCACTCTTTGGCTTGATGCAAGTATTCAGCCTTATCATTGCACCGCACAATTTCTGGCTGCAATGCAATTTTGCCTTGGGTTTTGGCATGTTGTTTTGGGCCTATCTGATTTATGAGCAAGAGCGCCCCATCAATGATGTGATTGAATATTTAGAAGAACGTGTGCTGACGCATAAATATCATCTCCACTTTCAACAACAGCCCCAGCATATTTCAATGCCACTTAATCCTCGGCAATTTATTGGCAATTTAAAACGCCTTTTTCCTGTTTTTGAACGTGGCTCATTACGCAATGACATCTCACGTTATGCCAGCACCACATGGTTAGATGAAAATGAACAAGAACACCAAGTCTTGTTGTTTGAATACCACTATGTAGATGAAATTAAAACCATCGACAAAAATGGCAATACTGTCAAACTCATTGAACAACATAAAAATTTGTGGGGTGCATTTGTCTTTGATGTCTCTGTGCAAGGGCTTGCCATTAGCACATCAAGACGTCCATTCCCCTCACCTTATCGCCATCCTTGGCATAGCAGTGATATACGCACCAATCAGCGTTTAAAATTTTATGGCACAGATCCCATGCAAATGGCAAAACAGCTTAGCCCGGGTTTTGTGCTCCGATTAAGTCAATTTTTCCAATACCGTGAAGGCGATCTTATTTTTCATCCCCAACAACGTGTGCTGTGCTATTTAGGGCCACATGACATTTTTAATGCGCCTGAGCGCAAGCAAAATATCCAGGATATTTCTGCATTGCGTGGACATCTGAGAACGTTTAAATTAGTAGAACTGGAAAAGCTGCAAACTGACCTAATTCAGTTTTTAAAATAATTATTTTCTCTGGGGACTGCTTTTATGGGATTTGTTGTTTTTGTCATTATCCCGATTCTGCTGATTGTTGCCATCATCATGATCCGTAACAGTATCGTACGTTATCATAATGCCACAATTCGTGCATGGTCTGATGTTGCCAGCTATGAAAGGCAGAAACTGAAAATTCTGGATGGGCTGCAACCACTGGTCGAACAGTATTCCAGTTTCGAAAAAGGCACGCTGGAGAAAGTGACTGAACTGCGTCAGAACATCATGAACCTGAATATTAAAGATGCCGATATTGGGCAATTACAACGGATCGAAAGCCTGAACCGGGAACTGATGCATAACCTGAATGTGGTGATCGAAAACTATCCTGAATTGAAAGCCAATGAAATTTATCTGAAAATGATGAATGAAATTGAAGAACAGAATGAAAATGTCGGTGCCGCAATCAGTATCTATAATCGTAATGTTGAACTGTTTAATAACCAGATTCAGGTTTTCCCACATAATATAGTCAATAACATGCTGCTACAAAAGAAAGCTGTGCGTCCTTTCCGCGATCAGGCCGTGACCCAAAGTTTTGACTATCGTCCGAATTTTTAAACCCTGACGTATATTTATGCGATGATAAGAAATACCCAACTGCCTTAGCGATGAATCAGGAGATTCCAGATAAGGCACTTTGCTTCAAAATAAAAATAAAAGAATTAAAAACTATGCTGGATCATCTCGATACCTTAAAGGAAGTCCTGATCAAGGAGTTTTATCAACTCTATGATCATTATAGTGACGACGGAATATATGCCTGTAGCCTGGTCTTTGACGAGTTTCTGCGAGTGGATTATCTCGCCATTTCAACCGAACGCAGTATTTTTAATGATCAGGAAGATCGTGCACAGTATCTGTCTGAAACTGAACGCTGGAATGCAGCGAAATGGCGTTACCGTACCGTCCATAGCTCTAATAACGGTATGACGCAGTTTCGTGCACTGCTGGACAGCTATTTCAAGAACCAGCATAGTTTCGGCAACCCTTTGCTGGAACATAGCAAGACCGATCAGGCCAATACACTGGATGTACTGCTAAAGCTCTTTCAACAGGCACGTGATGCTCTGGAACAGGATTATGGCCTGGACTTAAACCGGATTGTGTTTTTTATCCATATGCCAACACAGCCACAAATAGAATTTCAATCGGCAATTTTTCTAAATCCGGAAAGTCCATTAAGAGAACAGTTTCTGTTCAGTAAACAGCCTGCAAATCAACCTGCTGTGTCAAAGTCATTTAAGCTAAACCAGAACGATAAAGATCTGCTGATTGATCTGGCGCAGCTGGTCAAGTTAGAAGCTTATGATTATTTACATGTTGCCCATCAGGCCTATTTACTGACCCTGGAACCGCATTTTGTCGATGCTAATCTTTATATCCAGAAACTGATCCAGCATATCGCAGCGATGGCAACTGAGATTGATGGCAGTTGTGCCATGACACAAGCGGAAATTCAGGAGCGCATCTGCCAGTTTGAACGTTAGATCGCAAGCTTATTCTTCATTTTTTATTCATACAGGCAACATAAATAAAACAGCCCGGACTGGATGGAGCGCTGGTGTTTACGGTCAGAATCAAGGAAAATAGCCGGTTTTAGCATTAACAATCAGCGAACTGTTTTTTCGCCTTGATTTGGAACTCCTATGAAGTTTGAAAAATTAGCGCAGTCGGGCCGTGCCCGTCGTGGCCGTTTAACGCTTGAGCATGGCGTGGTTGAAACCCCAATGTTCATGCCGGTGGGGACTTATGGCACGGTAAAAGGCATGTTGCCTCGTGACATTAAAGAAATTAAGTCTCAGGTAATTCTGGGCAATACCTTCCATCTGTACCTGCGTCCAGGTCTGGACGTCATCCGTGAACATGGTGGTCTGCATCAGTTCATGAAATGGAACAACCCGATCCTGACCGATTCTGGTGGCTTCCAGGTGTTTAGCCTCGGTGCGATGCGTAAAATCAAGGAAGAAGGCGTGACCTTCCGCTCGCCGATTGATGGTTCTAAAGTATTCCTGTCTCCTGAAATCTCGATGGACATTCAGCACACCTTGAACTCTGACATCGTGATGATTTTTGACGAATGTACGCCTTATCCGGCAACGCATGAAGAAGCACAGAAATCGCTACAACTGTCTTTACGTTGGGCAAAACGCTGTAAGACTCAACACCATGACGTACTGAAAAACCGCAATGCCCTGTTCGGGATTATTCAAGGTGGTATGTACGAAGATTTGCGTGATGAATCCTTAAAAGGCCTGCTTGAAATTGGCTTTGATGGTTATGCCATTGGTGGTCTGTCTGTTGGTGAACCGAAAGAAGAAATGATCAAGGTGCTGGATTATCTTCCAGAGAAAATGCCGGAAGACAAACCACGTTACCTGATGGGTGTCGGCAAACCGGAAGATATCGTGGAAGCAGTACGCCGTGGTGTCGACATGTTCGACTGCGTAATGCCAACCCGAAATGCACGTAACGGTCATTATTTTGTGACCGGCGGTTTAGTACGTATCCGTAACGCGAAATACCGTCATGACCAAAGTCCGCTAGATCCAGCCTGCGATTGCTACACTTGCCAAAACTTTAGCCGTGCCTACCTGTTTCACCTTGAGAAATGCGGTGAAATGCTAGGTTCTATGCTGGGTACGATTCATAACTTGCGCTATTACCTGCGTCTGACTGAAGCGATGCGCGAAGCACTGGATCAAGGTACATTCGAGCAATTTGTTGAGGACTTTTATGCCCGTCGTGGCATGCAAGTGCCGCCTTGTCCTGAAGATTAATCTTTCAGTATTTGCGCTAAAGAAAAAGACAAGGTAAATTGCAGAACAAGTCAATTTATTATCATTCAGTTAATTAACCATTTTTAGTTTAGGAAAATGTAAATGAGCCTATTTATTTCGACTGCTCACGCTGCAGGTGAAGCTGCACAACAACCAAGCCTGATGGCGAACCTTTTGATGATTGCGGTATTCGTAGCAATCTTCTATTTCCTGATCTGGCGTCCTCAATCTAAACGTGCCAAAGAGCATCGTGCACTGATTGAAAGTCTGGGGGTTGGCAGCGAAGTGGTATTTGCAGGCGGCTTAATGGGCAGAATCACAAAAATTGAAGGTGACTTTGCTGTGGTTGAACTCAACCGTGGTGTGGAAGTAAAAGTTCAGCGTGCGAGCGTGGTCTCAGTACTTCCTGAAGGCACTTTAAATAACATTTAATCAAAAGAAGTCGTGCTCCCTGCACGACTTTTTAATTTTAAGAAGAAAACAAATGCGTTACCCAGCATGGAAATATGTACTGATCCTGGTTGTCCTGGCGATCAGTACATTATATGCCCTGCCTAGTTTGTATCCAGATGAACCTGCCGTACAGATTTCGGGTGCCAAAGCCGGCACTCAGATCGATGCGGGCATCGTACAAAGAGCAGAGCAATTATTAAAAACTGAAAATATTGCAACTCATGACAACAGCTTCAGCAACAATGCGGCCTTACTTCGTGTTGATTCTAGCGAAGCACAGCTCAAAGCCAAGGAAGCACTGCGTCGCGGCCTGGGCGATGATTATGTTGTAGCATTGAACCTTGCACCAACAACACCAGAATGGCTGCAAAAAATTGGCGCCAAGCCAATGAAGCTAGGTCTGGATTTGCGTGGTGGTGTTCACTTCCTGCTAGAAGTGGATATGGACAAGGCGATTGCGCAGCGTATGGAAACATCGGCAACTGACCTGCGTCGTCAATTACGTGATAACAATCTGAAATTCAACAGCCTGACCCTCAGCAACAACACCATTACCATGCAGTTTGCCAATAATGATGATCGTTCTGCGGTAATGGACTTTTTGCGCCGTAATGACAATGAATTCACCCAGCAGGCTGTAGCGACGGCTACCGGATCTACCCTGCGTCTGAACTATACCGATGTGCGTAAGCAGGAAATTGAAAGCTATGCAGTCAACCAGAACTTAACCACGCTGCGTAACCGTATTAACGAGCTAGGTGTGGCTGAAGCACTGGTACAAACTCAGGGCAGCAACCGTATTGTGGTTGAACTCCCTGGTGTTCAGGATACTGCTGAGGCAAAACGTGTCCTTGGCCGTACTGCAAACCTCGAGTTCCGTCTGGTCTCAGATCTGAACGATCAATATATCGATCCATATACAGGTCAGGCAACAGGTACATTGCCCCCTGGTACTGAAGCATTTGCTTATGAATCTCTGGACAGCGGTCGTCAGTTATTGCTGAACCGTACCCGTATTCTGACGGGTGAACGTGTTCAAAATGCCTCAAGTGGCTTTAGCCAGGACACTGGTGGTGCTGAGGTGAACATTACCCTCGATGCTGCGGGCGGTAAGCTCATGTCGGATGCCACACGTAATGCCGTTGGCAAACGTATGGCTGTACTGTTCATCGAGAATAAGCAGAAGATCAGCTATGTTGAAGATCCTGCAACAGGTCAGCAAACTGAAGTTCGTACGCCATATACCGAATCTGTGGTAATTAACGCGGCAACCATTCAGGCGGTATTGGGCTCTCAGTTCCGTATTACCGGTCTGGATTCTCCACAGGAAGCGTCTGAACTTGCCTTGATGTTACGTGCCGGTGCACTGGCTGCACCAATGTACTTCGTTGAAGAACGTGTGATTGGGCCAAGTTTGGGTCAGGAAAACATCGATAAAGGTGTATTGTCTACCCAAATCGGCTTTATCTTGGTGGCGATCTGGATGGTCGTGTTCTTCCGTCTGTTTGGTGTGATTGCCAACTTTGCCCTGGTATTTAACCTGGCGATGATCCTGACAGTCATGTCATGGATTGGTGCATCCCTCACCTTGCCAGGTATTGCAGGTATCGTGATTACCATTGGTATGGCGGTCGATGCCAACGTCCTGATCTGCGAGCGGATACGGGAAGAAATGAAGTGGGGGGCCTCGCCGAAACAGGCGATTGTGGCCGGTTATGACCGGGCCTATAACACCATTTTCGACTCGAACTTAACTACCTTCCTGGTGGCATTCATTCTGTTCGCGATTGGTACCGGCCCGATCAAAGGCTTTGCCGTAACTCTGATGATTGGTATTGTCTGCTCGATGTTTACAGCAATTACTGTAACCCGTGCGATTGTACAGATCATCTATGGCAAAAAACGTAACTTGAAAAAGTTGAGCATTTAAGGAGATCACTGATGACTGAGAATACTCAACCTAATTCAAAACAATACGGCCGCCCGGATCACGAACGTGTTATCCCGTTTATGAAAATTGCTTTGCCTGCGGCATTGTTTTCAATTTTATTAACGGTTGCCAGCATCTTCTTTATTGCCACTAAAGGCTTGAACCTGGGTCTGGACTTTACTGGTGGTGTGGCAGCAGAGCTGAACTATACCAATCCGGTTCAGCCAGAATCAGTTACTCAGGCATTGAGTCAAGCTGGTTTTAATGATGCTGTGGTACAAACCTTAGGGTCAGATCGTGACCTGATGGTGCGTATGCCTGTTCAAGAAGATGTAGAAGCAGAAGACTTGACCAAAGCCATTACCACAGCAGTTCAGCTGCCAGGTAATGCAGCTGAAGTACCAAAAGTTGATGTGGTTGGTGGTCAGGTCGGTAATGAGCTGTACGTGCGTTCTGCAGGTGCGGTTGCCCTTGCCCTGCTGCTGATGCTGGTTTATGTCACCATCCGCTTTGAATTCAAGCTGGCGATTGGTGCAGTACTGTCCTTGTTCCACGATATCGTGGTGACACTGGGTATCTTTGCCATGATGCAATGGCCATTCGACCTGACCGTACTGGCAGCGTTGTTGGCGATTATCGGCTTCTCACTCAACGATAACATCGTGGTCTCTGACCGTATTCGTGAAAACTTCCGTAAAATCCGTGGTGCTGAACCATTGGAAATCATCAATATTGCCTTGACTGAAACTTTACGTCGTACCATTCATACCTCTATGACGTTATTGCTGGTAGTCGTAGCCATGATGATCATGGGTGGTGATGGTTTGAAATGGTTCTCGATCGCAATGTTTGTTGGTGTTTTTGTGGGTACCTATTCATCGATCTATATCGGTACAGCCTTTGCTTTATGGCGTGGCCTGAACCGTCAGGACTTCATTGTGCAAGTGAAACCTGAGTTTGAGGAAGAAAACGAAATTCCATAATTTTAGCCTTCTTTTAAAATATGAAAAGCCCATCTGTAGATGGGCTTTTTTATCGCCGTTGAATCTGTTCTGGATGCAGAATGGCGATTACTACATCAGCTTGCTGAACATCCTGTTTCTGAAAACAAACCTGACGTTTGCCATCCAGACTTTGACATTGTAACTCCTGCTCAGTTTCTCGCTGTAATTCTAAAATTAAACAGAATTTATTGATGAACTGTATGCAAAGCCAATCAGCTGTTTGAGCTGACTGCTGACGGTCACATAGCAACCACCAACCCGATTTTAGTGTAGGTGCATAGGCTTCACCATTAATCTGTATCGCATAGTGATTCGCCTGCAACTGAATAGTAGGCTCTATTTCATAATGAACAGCATTCAGAGGCTTTAAGCAAAACAGTTCCTGCTCCACCGCCTGCATGCTATATAAATGAGGAACCAGAGTATTTTTTATTTGTTCTATCTGAAGCTCTTGCTGATCCAGACTCATGGATTTCAAGCCGAGTTGCTGTTCCAGTTCCCGAGCCGCCTTTTCTCCAATCTGGCGCTTGCTATTCAGTAACTGAGCGACATAAGTCGCAGACAGGCCATAATATTCACAGATCTCTTTGCCTGTTTTAAAGCGCTGACTGGCAATCCATTGATCAATGATCCTGCTCAGATTTTCCCGTCTACGTTCAAATAGTTCTGTCGTACTCATCGCAATTGGGTGACTTCATTTTTATTAAGTGCTACTGAGCACCTTACAATAAAAAAGCCCACCAATAAATGGCAGGCTTTTTCTAGACGAATAATCAGTAGATTTAATTACCTTGTACCAAACGACGGGCACTGATAATCCCTGGCTGCTGTTCTAATCGAGCCAGCAGTTTGGACAGCTGGGCCAGACCTTTGACTTCAATCAATAGCTTCATATTGGCAATACCATCAGCTTCTGAAATGGTATTTACCTGACGGATATTGATCTGATCAGAGAAGATCACTTGCGTCAGATCTTTGAGCAGGCCGCGGCGGTCATAAGCTTCCACTACGATCTGGACACTCTGACCACGGGTTGGCTGCATTTCCCAATCAGCTTCTACCGCACGTTCTGGTTCCTGCGAAATCATACGCACATAATCCGGACAAGCCACCTTATGGATGCTTACCCCACGATTAAGCGTGATATAGCCCCCAATCGACTCGCCATGTACAGGCTGACAGCATTGCGCCACATGCAGTTCAACATTGTCTAAGCCATCAATCAGAATACCATGAGCAGACAAAGTATGACTGGCACGTGGATTCAGCGCCGGCTTCAGTACCAGTTCAGGTTCATCCTGATCCAGGTGCATATGGCGATTCACCTGATTGATCAGCGCATGCAGGCTGATATCGCCATTTACGATACCAATCAGAATGTCTTCGCCACTCTTCACATTAAAGTGATTGCAATAGTCGCCCAAGTCGATCGATTTCGGGTGAATTGCCAGACGTGAAAGTTCTTTATTCAGAATTTCACGGCCAACTTCCAGATTCTTGCTACGATCCTGCTGACGGAACCAGTGACGTAACTTGTCACGTGCACGTGCAGTCTTGATATAACCGAGCGAGTTCACCAGCCAGTCACGGTTTGGCTCACGGTCTTTTTTGGTCAGAATCTCGACCTGTTCCCCGGTTTTCAGAGTATAGGTCAGCGGCACGTAGCGCTGGTTCACTCGTGCGGCATAGCACTTATTACCCACTTCGGTATGGACATGATAGGCAAAATCCAAGACTGTTGAGCCACGCGGCAATTCTTTAATATCTCCATCGCGGCTAAACACATAAATTTTTTCAAAGCCTTCAAAGTCTTGAATCTGTTCAAAATTCTCAACTTCTGCCTCAGAATCTTTATGTGCACTGGCATCATTACGTTCCTGGTAATGCTCCAATACAGCACGTAAGGAATGCAGGCGATGGTTAAAGGAATGGTCTGTGGTTTTTGCTCCTTCCTTATAGTTAAAGTGTGAACATACTCCTAACTCTGCCTCTTCGTGCATGTGATAGGTACGAATCTGCACTTCAAGCGATTTGTTTTCTGCAATCACGGCAGTATGCAGTGAGCGATAACCATTGGCTTTCGGATTGGTAATATAGTCGTCAAACTGGTGTGGAATATGACGCCAGATCTGATGTACGATACCTAAAGTGTGATAACACTCAGGTACCGAATTTACCAGGACACGTACAGCACGGATATCATAGAGCTGATCAAAGCTCAGATCCTTACTCTTCATTTTTCGATAAATCGAATAAATGTGTTTGACCCGACCGGTAATTTCGGCCTCAATGCCATGCTCAGCCAGTTCACCACGCAACTTGTCGATTACAAACTGAATATAATGTTCACGCTCCAAGCGCTTTTCATTTAGTAAAGAAGCAATTTCTTTATAACGTTCTGGCGCCAGATAACGGAAGGCCAGATCTTCCAGCTCCCATTTCAACTGGGCAATACCAAGACGATGTGCCAGTGGCGAGTAGATGGTCAGAATTTCGCGTGCAACACGTTCCTGACGGTCTCGAGGTGATTTCGCCAGTTCACGCAATGCATAGGTACGCTCGGCCAACTTGATCAGTACCACACGGACATCTTCGGTGACTGAGATCAGCATCTTGTAAATGCCGGTCAAATGCTCGCGCTGGTTATTATTGAAATGGTCTTCCAGACGTTTGTTATTTTCAATCAGCTCGGACAGCTTACCCATCGACAGAGTGCCTTTCACCAGGCCATGTACACTCTCACCGAATTTCTCCAGTACGTCTGCAAGCGGTGTGACACCTTCACGTACCGAACGATACAGCATGGCTGCAGACAAGGTATCTTCATCAACATGCAAATGGGCAAGGATATCCGCCATCTCAATACCGGTATAGAAAGTATTGGAGCGATGCTGAACCGTGGTTTCTAACTCATTTTCTAAAGTGAGATGGGCGACTTCTTCGAGCTGTTTTAATGGGGCCCCATCTAATATGCCGCGTACACGATCTAACCATTCGGTCATATCCTGCAGGGCTTGATCGGCATGTTCTACAGTCGCCTCCTGTGACAACTCATTCAGTCGCCCAGGCAGCTGTTCACGTACTGTGACCATACCATTCTCCTACTTTTATATACATCATCTCTTTAATCGTTTATTTAATTTTCTTTTTCGAACAAGGCAATCGACTCAACATGGCCCGTATGTGTGAACATATCCATCACACCGGCCCTGCTCAGACGATACCCCTGTTGTACCAGCAATCCGGCATCTCTGGCTAGAGTTGCCGGGTTACATGATACATAAACGATTCTTTTTGCACCAAACTTAGGAATATATTGCATCACTTCTTCTGCGCCTGAACGAGGCGGATCAATTAGTAATGCATCAAAACCCTGATTTGCCCAAGAATGATGCGAAAAATCCTGGGTTAAATCCTGCGAATGGAATGAAAGTTGTGCAATACCATTTATTTTGGCATTTTCCGCACCACGTTGCACCATTTCTTCACTACCCTCAACCCCTACGACGCTTCCACTCGCACCAACGCAGCGCGCCAATGGCAAGGAAAAGTTTCCTAATCCGCAAAACAGATCCAGAACACGCTCTCCTGGTTGTAGTTGTAGCAAATCACATGCCAGACGTATCATCTGCGGGTTTACTGTGGAATTGACCTGGGTAAAATCTAGCGGATCAAAGCCAAAATCAACATCAAAGTCATCCAGACGGTAATGCAGCCGCGCAGGCAATTGCGGTTGATCAATACGCGTCAGTTGGTTTTGACCTGCTGGCTGAATATAAAGCTGCCACCCCTTCTGTAACGCAAATTCGCGTAATTGGTTGACATCCTGTTCAGGTAATTGTGCAGTTTCACGAACTACTAATGCGATTTCCTGATCACCCATGGCCAATTCTATATGACCAACGTCAGCCTTACCATTTAGACTTTGGAGCAATTGTTTAAGACGTGTAACCGAGCCAAACTCCCGATCCAGAATCATGCAGCGATCAATCGAAGTCAGCTTGTTACTTTGGCTTTCACGGAATCCCACCACCAGCTTGTCTTTACCAGGTAAATAACGCACACCAATACGGGCTTTACGACGGTAATCTTCACGCTGTGAACGCAATGGCGCCAGCCATTCATCTGGCTGAATTCCAGCAAAATGTTGCAGATGTGATTTCAACACACTCTGTTTGAGCTCAATCTGTGCATCCGGAGCGATATGCTGCATATTGCAGCCACCACAAATCCCAAAATGTGGACAAGGGGGCTGTATGCGAATTTCTGATGCTTCACTCAACAATTCAAGCGAGTCAGCTTCTTCCAGCTTTTTCACTTCACGGGTGATTCGGGCACGGACTGTTTCACCCGGCAGTGCATAACGAATAAAAACTTTTTTACCGTGCTTGTCCGCTGGATGGTCTGGATGTGAACCATAGTGAGCAATGCCACGCCCCTCGTGCGATAGTGACTCAACCTGGAAGATGTATTCGGGTTGCTGCTTGGGCCGTGGTTGAGCTCGATGTTTCATGAAAACCTAATGTGTGGAGATGGGAAAATCAAATTGAGTAAATTCAGTCCGTCGTGACGTTTCACGCCAGACCGATAAAAAGTCCGCATGCTGCGGTTGCGTTTGCAAATACTGGATCGTGCTTTGTAGCAGATGTTGATAATCAGGCAATAATAGCTGTCCTTTTAACAACAGCCAGCGAATATAGACCAGCCAGGTATTCAGAACATCACCTTCACAATAGCTGGTAAGCTTGTCCCATTCCTGATTGCGCACATATTCAGGCACATAATAGCCACCATCGCCACGCTTGCCTGGATAACCGAGCAAGTGCGCAACGTCATCCAGTTTCTGGAAATGACGGGCATGAAACATGGCCATCACATCCATCAAATCGACATGACGCTGATGGTAGCGGTTCTGATAGTTATTATAGCGCTTTTGCGTATCAATTTCGCCCTGATCAAACAGACTTGGCGCAGACAAGCCATGGTACATGGCCCGGTAAAGAATCACGGGCAGATCAAATTGTGAACCATTCCAACTCACTAGAGTTGGATGACGCTTATCAAAAATCGATAAAAATTTTCGTAAAATTTCAGCTTCTGAATTCTGTTCCCGACTAAAGGAAAACAGTTTCATGCCCTGCTCATCAATCCACAGTCCGGAGATACAGACAATTTCATGTAACGGCAGACGCTGAAAGTCAGAACCGGATTCCTGACGACGCAGTTTGGTCAGGGCCTGATCCAGGCTTTGTTCGGGCAAGTCCAGGCCAAACAGATGTGCGCCTGATTTAAGATCGGTCTGGGTTTCAATATCAAACGTTAAAACAGGCAAGCGCATAAATTGATTACTCAGGAATTATTCAGGATCTTGTACAGAGAATAAACCTGTAGACAGATAACGGTCACCACGGTCACAAATAATGCACACGATTACGGCACCTGGATTTTCTTCTGCCAGCTTGATCGATGCCCAGACTGCACCTCCGGAAGAAGTTCCAGCACTGATCCCTTCTTTTTGTGCCAGCTTGCGCATGGTTTTTTCAGCTTCAATTTGTGGAATATCGATAATACGATCCACACGGCTACGGTCGAAAATGGTTGGCAGATACTCTTCTGGCCAGCGGCGGATCCCCGCAATACTTGAACCGTCAGAAGGTTGTAAACCAACAATCTGAATATCCGGATTCATCTCTTTCAGGTATTTAGATACACCCATAATAGTACCGGTCGTACCCATCGAGCTGACAAAGTGAGTGATCTTACCACTCGTTTGCTGCCAGATTTCCGGACCAGTGGTCAGATAATGCGCTTCAACATTGTCCGGATTACCAAACTGGTTTAGGACCAAGCCTTTGCCTTCGTTTTGCATTTGCAGTGCCAGATCACGTGCACCTTCCATGCCTTGCTCTTTGGTCACTTCAATCAGTTCGGCCCCGTAAGCACGCATGGCATCCTTACGTTCCTGGCTCATGTTATTCGGCATGATCAGCTTCATTTTGTAGCCGCGCATTGCCGCAACCATCGCTAATGCAATCCCTGTATTTCCACTCGTCGCCTCAATCAGGGTGTCACCTGGCTTGATCTGCCCACGCTTTTCCGCCTGCATGATCATGTTATAGGCTGGACGATCTTTCACCGAACCTGCAGGATTATTGCCTTCGAGCTTTGCTAACACTGTCGCTTGAGTGTGATTTGCCAGACGCTGTAGACGTACCAGTGGCGTTTTGCCTACGTAGTAGTCCAGTAAAAATTCGTCTGCTTGAAAATCAGGGGTTGTATTACTCATTATTTGCACCTATGTCGAGGTGCGGCTATTGTATGAAAAATTGCATTTCCCTGCACCCATTTAGCCAGTCTTTTTCAGAAAACCGATCAAAACTCGTGCAGCATGTTCTAAAAATTAAAAAAAATTATTTCTGTCAGTAGCTTATTTGCAAATTGATCGCTGTTATTTCAATATTTCTCAGGTCATTTCAGATTTAAAGGCTTTCATTTCTTAGCATTTTATACGTTATCTATTTGAATTTTTTTTCATATCCAGATTTATTCTTAAAAAGTCTGTTTGATTTGGTATTGCGAAAAACCTTGATGAAATTTTAACTGAAGATTTAAAGCGTGCTAATATGCGGAGCATAAGGAAAACACTGCTTGAATCATGTCAAATATCAATAAAAAGCTGTTTAAACGCCTACACTTAAATCATGCCTATGGCCAGTTGATTGCCCTGATCTTTGTGCCAATTACAATTTTGGCTTGTGTGGGTGCAGCACTGGTTTTGACAGAAACCTCCAATGCAGCCCGTGCCCAGCAAAAACAGATGGCGATTGCCATTCTGACCCGTTTTCAGACCACTTCTGAATCTGCGCTGGATATTGTCAATTACTCCCCCTGGCAGTATGAACAGGCACGCAATGCTATGCAAAACATGCTCAATGAAAAGCATCTGATTCGTGCTGCAATTCTGGATCCTCAAGGCAAAAACCGCCTCGGTATTGGTTTTCAGGATCAGGCACCTTGGCCAAAGTTCAAGCAGGAAGCTAGTTTTGTTGGCCCGATTGTCAATCAGAATAATCACATTTTTGCGGTTCGCATTAATGACAATACGGGCAATCCGGGCTGGCTTGCGATTGAGCTGGACAATCAGCCCCTCGAAATTGCCCGCTACCGCGTGATGATCGTATTGATTGCTACCGGCCTGTTGACCTTGTTGCTACTTTTATTGTGTCTGAATTTCTACTCGCGCCGCTGGATTGCACCGATGTATGAAATCCGCATGCAGTTACAACGCCTAAATGCGGATACTTTGGATCAGCATATTGTCATCAACAGTACTGGTGAACTGCGCCTGTTACAGCGCGATATTGCCAATGTGGTAAAACGGCTGCATTTCAGTTTTCTGGAACTGCGCGAACATACTGAACAGACCGAAGATGACTTGCGCCGCACCCTCGACACTCTCGAAGTGCAGAACATCACCTACCGTCAGGCCCGTGACCAGGCGATTTCTGCCAATCAGGCCAAGTCAGTATTTTTAGCCAATATTTCACATGAATTACGCACCCCATTAAACAGTATTGATGGCTTTATTCATTTGCTACTGCGTCAGGGTAATTTAAGTAATGAGCAGAGTCTGTATTTACAAACCATCCGCAAATCATCGGCGCATCTGCTGGCCCTGATCAATGACGTACTAGATTTTTCCAAGATTGATGCCGGTAAACTAGAACTTGAAACGGCGCTGTTTGATCTGGAAGAAGCGATTTTTGATGTAATGGACATGCTCTCGCCACTGTCAGCGCAGAAGCATATCGATATGGCCTTCTACTATGCCGATAATGTACCCAAATGCGTCAACGGTGATGCACTACGCTTTAAGCAAATTTTGACTAATCTGATTTCCAATGCGATCAAGTTTACGCCGGATGGTGAAATCATCGTGCGGGTACGAATGGAACACGATGATATCGGGCAATGTCTGCTGCATTTTAGCGTACAGGATAGTGGTATCGGCCTCAGCGGCACTGACCGCAAGAAGCTGTTTGAATCCTTCTCACAAGGCGATACCTCAGTTACACGTCAGTTTGGTGGCACTGGACTGGGTCTGGCGATTTCCAAACAGCTGGTCAGTCTGATGCATGGCCAGATCGGCTTTGAAGATAACCAGGAACGCGCCCCGACCGAGAAAGGGTCAACCTTCTGGTTTACCGCGCAGTTCCTGGTCGATGAAGATGATGTGATCGAACACCCAGACTTTAGCAATCTGACTGTGGTCTCTTATCTGGCACATCCAGCAACAGCGAATGTACTGCGTCATTATCTGGAAAACTATAACGTGAAGCATACTGAGTGTGCTTCGATTCTGGATCTGTTTAGCCGTCTGAATCATCTAAAAACTACGACTGAAAATACCTGGCTAATCGTTGATCATAGCGGTGACAGTCAGGCCCTGCTACAAGAAATTCGTGCGCGTTATCATGGCAATCTGGCAGTCTATGGCTATCAGATGCAGCTTGATCCAAACATGCTGAATGAATACCGTGCCCGTGCGCTCTACCAGCCACTTAGCCGTAGTGCACTGATTCAACTCCTGAATAACCAGCCCGTATTCGATCAAGAGGTTCATGAAGACTTTAATGGTCAAGGGCTGCATATATTGGCAGTCGATGATCATTTACCCAACCTGATTGTACTGGAAGCGCTACTGGGTGAACTGAATGTCACCACGACCAAGGCCACTAGCGGTCAGGAAGCGATTGATATTATCCAGCAACGTCATGAAGAAGGTTTAAGTCCATTTGATCTGGTATTTATGGATATTCAGATGCCGGTGATGTCCGGCATGGATACAACCCGTGCCATCCGCTCGCTGGAATCCACCTTTGAAAACCATCGACGTTTGCCAATTATTGCCCTGACTGCACATGCGCTGTCTGATGAAAAGCAGAAATTGCTACAGGGTGGTATGGATGACTATGTCACCAAGCCCATTCAGATTGAACAGATCATCCAGATTCTGACTCAATGGACCACGGAAAATTTCCGCAAGGCACCCATGCTAGAACGTGCGAATGTCATTGATGCTCTGGATAGCAATATTCTGGACTGGCAGCAAAGTCTGCAACTGGCTGCCAATAAAGAAGATCTGGCCGTAGATCTGTTGAGAATGCTGGTCGACAGTTTTGAAACTGAACTCAATGAAATAGAACAGCTGATTGAACTGGAAGATTTTCCACAACTGGAACATGTACTGCATCGGCTCTACGGCGCGACCCGTTATGTGGGTACACCGAACCTGCAACAGCTGACAGGCAGTTTTGAACAGTTTGTTTCTACCCTACGTAAAGAACGCCGCAAAGCTGATGAAGCCTTTGTTCAGGAGGTGATGAAACGCCTCGATGAGCTTAAAGCAGGCATTGGCCAGGTGGAACAGGCTGCACAACAGGTGCTAAATAAGCATATGATCTAATGCGCAAGTTAAGGACAATCACAAAGCGTGACTTAAGTGTCATGCACGTGATCTAACGCACATGCTATGCTCAGGGCAATAAAAATGAAGGGTTTAGCCATGTCACTGGTTCGTTTAGAAAAAAATAATGGAATTGCTACGGTGAGTTTAAACCGTCCGGACAAACGTAATGCCATGAGTTTTGCGCTATTGCGTGAACTTGTTGCAACCGCCAACACGATCAAAAAGGATAAAAGTATCCGCTGTGTCATTCTGACAGGTGAAGCACAGGTCTTTAGTGCCGGGATTGATCTCGCTGATTTAAATAATCCAAAAAATCGTGCCTATGCAGCCTGGGAACTGCTGCGTCCGGGTCAGAGTCTATTTCAGAAAGCATTTTTGATCTGGCAAGAATTACCGGTTCCCGTGATTGCAGCTTTGGAAGGCTATTGTTTTGGTGCAGGCATGCAGCTGGCACTGGCAGCAGATATTCGGATTGCTCATCCACAGACTCAAATGTCAATTATGGAAAGCCGTTGGGGCTTAGTACCAGATATGGGTCTGAGCCGTTCGTTAAAAGGCTTAATCAGTCTGGATCTAGCCAAAGAACTGACACTGACCGCGCGTATTTTTGACGGTAACTATGCCAAGCAGATCGGCCTGATCACTCATGTAGATGAGCAACCTCTAGCAAAAGCACAAGCCTTGGCTGAAGAAATGTTGCAGCGTTCTCCAGATGCTTTAATGGCGTCTAAATATGTGCTGGATGCCATGGAACATCAACCAAACAAATCCTTACGTATGGAAAAAATCTGGCAGTTAAAATTACTCCTCGGCAAAAACAGCCAGTTGGCACGCAAGAAAGACAAGAATCCAGAAGTCCAGTTCCAGCCTCGCCAGTATTCATAAGATCATCATCTCAGTAGATATCGGATAGCATCATGCAGTTTGATCAAACCACTAAAATCGCATTTCTTGGTATGGGCCTGATGGGTAGCCGTATGGCCAGCCGGCTGATTCAGGCAGGCTTTGAAGTTGCTGTCTGGAACCGTACTGCTTCTGCTTGTGATGCATTAATTGCTCAAGGTGCACAGTCATTGCAGCTTGAGCAGATTGCAAATTATCCGGTAGTTCTCATCTGTCTGGCGGACGATTTAGCCGTTAAAGTAGTGTATGAACAGATTGAGCCTTATCTGGTTGCACAACAGGTGATTGTAGATTTCTCCAGTTTATCTGTGCAGCAGACGTTGGAACTGGCACAACGTGCGCAGGCCCAACAGGTGATCTGGATTGATTCCCCAGTTTCTGGCGGTACTGCCGGTGCTGAACAAGGCAGTCTCGTGGTCTTTGCCGGCGGTGATGAACAGATTATTTCTTCTTTAGCTGCAATTTACCAAGTCCTCTCCCATCGCGTGACTCGCATGGGTGACTCAGGTACAGGACAAGCGACGAAAATCTGTAACCAGCTGATTGTCGCGGCAAACAGTACACTGATTGCCGAAGCTGTGGCACTGGCTGGACGTGCTGGAGTAGATACCACCCTGCTTGCCCCAGCGCTGGCCGGTGGTTTCGCGGATTCAAAACCGTTTCAGATTCTGGCACCGCGTATGGCCACCCAGACCTTTGAACCGGTGCAATGGAAAGTTCAGACCTTGTCCAAAGACCTCAATAATGCAGTACAGCTTGCAGCAGCACATGCGCTGAATATTCCGGTTGCTTCTCAAGCTTTATCTCAGCTCAAGGCTCATCAAGAGAATGGCTATAGCGAAACGGATCTAGCGACTGTCATTCAGCACGTTCAATAACTTCATTTTCACGATTATTTCCATATTTAGTGCAAGGAGCTTCAGATGTTAAAATTCGCAGTCAACCTTTCCATGATTTTTACGGAAGTTCCCCTGCTGGAACGTTTTGCCCTTGCCCGTGAGCATGGTTTTGACCATGTAGAAATCCAGTTTCCTTATGAACTGACTATCGAGCAGATTCAGGCACAGTTGACAGCGCATCAGCTGAGTTTATGCCTGATCAATGTCCCAGCAGGTGACCTGATGCAAGGCGGTCATGGACTGGCTGGCATACCCGGCAAGGAGATTGAATTTCATCAAGCGATGCAACAAGCGATTACATATGCAACCGCACTGAAAGTACCGAGCGTCAATATTCTGGCAGGTAAACAGCCGCTGGATAGTGACCTGTTACCTTGCCTGAATACATTGGCAGATAATCTAAAAATGGCCTGTTCGATGTTGGCAGATCATGGTATTCAGCCAGTCTTTGAGATGATCAATGGGACCGACATGCCACGCTTCCTGGTGCAAAATGTAGCTCAAGCACAGGAAATGCTCGAAGCAGTCCAACATCCAGCCTTAAAGATGCAATATGACTGTTACCATATGGCGATGATGGGTGAAGATGTATTTGAAGCTTTAAAAGAGAATATTGACACAATTGGACACATTCAATTTGCAGACTGTCCAGGACGACATGAACCTGGTACAGCTATTGTTAATTATGTCGAGATTTTTCAATGGTTAGAGAATAGCCAATATCAAGGCTATGTGGCAGCAGAATATCGCCCGCTGAAGCATTCAGCAGCGTCTTTTGGCTGGAAGACCCGATATTTTGCAGATTGATTACAAACCGAACAATGTACTGATTTGAAATTTCGGGGCAAAACCGCTATATTAGATCATGCATAATTGTTAGGAAATTATATCCCCCATGAATTTAGAACCATCGCCCAGCGCTTCTAATTCTCACGATCTTACTATGAATTCACACTTACAGACTGTACAAGACTGCTTGAAAGTTGTGCATGCTGCACTTGAAGATGTAAAGGCCAAAGAAGTTGTTGTGCTTGATGTCAGCGGTATGAGCAATGTTGCTGATGCCATGGTCATTGCCAGCGGTACCTCTACTCGTCACATCAAATCTCTTGCCAACAATGTTGCTGAAGAAGCACGTAAAGCTGGCTTCCGTCCACTTGGCATCGAAGGCGAACGTGATGCTGAATGGATTCTCCTAGACCTCGGATATGTAGTGGTTCACTGCATGCTTCCTACAGCGCGTAAATTCTATGACCTAGAAAGCCTGTGGAGCAATGCTCCTGCAGATTCAGTGGCATAAAACAGATTCTTAAAAAAGCGGCCCATGGAGGCCGCTTTTTTTATTGGCTCAAAATAAACTTTAACCGAAAAATTCAAAGCAGTTGCTGTAAATTAGCTTCTGGATATTTTTGTTTGATCAAATTCTTGGCCTGAGCATAGACCTGATCACTACGTTGTGGGCCATAGAAGTCACAGAATACCTGATATAGACTGGTAATGGCTTGTGCATAAAGTTTTGAAGATACATGGCTCAGCAAATCCGCACTCTTCTGCAATTTCTGAATAGTTTCCTGAAACAAAATCCGGTCTTGTACCAGTTGCTGTGCCAGCTCTCTATAAAAGTCTTTCTGATCTTCTAGCTTGACCTGATCAAGAACTGATTCTCCAAACTCAATATAAGCCTGGTACTGTGCCTTCTGATTCAGAGATACTGCCTCTGTATCTTCAGACTCGATCCATTCACTTTTTTCCAGAATGGTCAGTTCATGCAGTACCTGTTTAAGCATATCTTTCCGGTTCTGCTTAAGCTCTTCTGTAGTACAAATCTCGCTAAGAAAGCGATTCAGTACAAAAGCAGACTGCCCGCTATATTCCTGTTCCCAATATCCTACAATCTGTTCCAGGTGAGGTCCTTGAAAATAATGCTGTAGCCCACGCTGAATAGCCTGGCGGCGCTGTTCTAGATTGAGCATTTCTGCATTCATGTTATACCCTCCTGTCCATTAATGTCGTTTGGTAATGTGATCAGTATCGAAAGTTACATCTCGCTGGAATTCTGGATAAGACAGTTCAGCATGCTCGGTATAGTCCAGACCACGCTGCTCGTGCTGTGCACTCACACGTAAACCACCTAAAATAATATGCAGCACTTTAAATACAATAAATGCCACCCCGAAGCCCCAGGCAAATCCGGCACCAACGCCTAATACCTGAACAGCAATAATGCTACTATCAAACATTTTACTTTCATAAAAGATACCGGCAGCTAGCGTCCCCCATGCACCACAAAAGCCATGTACAGTGACAGCATCCACCACATCATCAATACGCATTTTTTCGAGTAATGCTGGCAATACACTAACCAGCAACCCTGCTACAAGTCCGGTTATAACAGCAAACATAGGACTCATTGTGGCGCAACCCGCTGTAATCCCCACCAGCCCGCCTAAGGAAGCATTAATCGTAGTCCTTATTAAAATGGCTTTACGTCGTACCAGGGCAAACAGCATATAAGCCACTGCCGCCGCACACGCTGCGAGATGGGTATTTAAAGCAATCCGCCCAATGCTGACATCGGCATTAACTGTGGAAGCGGCATTGAAGCCAAACCAGGCTAACCACAAAATAAAACCACCTAAGGCAATTAAAGGCAGATTATGGCCGGGTAAATAGTGCACTTGGCCATTGCGGCCAAAACGCCCTATACGTGGACCCAATACAATAATGCCCGCCAAAGCAACCCAGCCACCAATCGAATGCACTACAGTTGAACCAGCAAAATCAATAAAGCCCATGGCTTTGAGCCAGCCTTCACCCTCAAATAGACTCCCCCACGCCCAACTGCCAAAAACTGGATAAATTAAGCCACTCACAAAAGCGGCACTCACCACATAGGCGACAAAATGAATACGCTCTGCCATGGCACCACTGGCAATGGTGGTTGCTGTTGCGGCAAACATCATTTGGAAGAAGAGTAAATTCCAGCTCCAGCTATCTAAACTATCCGGTGCAAAATGTGAGCTACCAAACCACCCGGTATGATTAATCCCGAACATAAGCCCAAAACCTATCAGCCAGAAAACCAGCCCTCCAAGACAGGCATCCATGTAATTTTTCATTAAAACATTCACACTATTTTTACTTCTGACTGAGCCGCTCTCAATCAGTGCAAAACCCGCCTGCATGAAGAACACCAGAATACCGCCCATCACCACCCAGACACTGTCCAGCGATATCCGGATTTCCTGGATATTTTTTACCATTTCTGCTGGTTCAGCTGCATAGATAGGCAAACTCAACAACCCCAGTAATAACCCTAAATATTTTATTTTTGTCATGTAATCCCCCTAGCTCTTAATGAGGGAATAGCAAGAACAATGCCATACAATCTATGAATTTTTAAATTCTTTGAAGAAGTAATTTAATGATGAATCCATCAAATTTTCACAAATAAATAACTCCTAATTCACAAGATAAATATTTATCTGCGATCAAATATCATTCAATTGTGGTGCATAAGAAATAAGAGCAAAAATAAAAAAACCACCCGAAGGTGGTTTTTTCTAAATCTTTTAATTCATCTTGACCTTTTTTTACAAAAGAAGATCTGGAAGAAGATTTTAGGAATTAGTGACCCGTACCATTAATGGCTTTGGTCATATCTTCCACAACTTTCTTGGCATCACCAAAGATCATCATGGTCTTATCGTTATAGAACAGGTCATTGTCCAAACCAGCATACCCTGTTGCCATAGAACGCTTGATCACCAGGATCGTACGTGCTTTATGCGCTTCCAGAATTGGCATACCGTAAATTGGTGAGCTTGGATCGTCTTTTGCAGCCGGGTTAACTACGTCATTCGCACCGATTACCAGCACTACATCTGTTGCCGGGAAATCAGAGTTGATCTCGTCCATTTCCAGAATGTCTTCATATGGCACGTCAGCTTCAGCCAGCAATACGTTCATATGACCAGGCATACGACCTGCAACCGGGTGAATCGCGAAACGTACAGTCACACCCTGCTCTTTTAACAGGTTCGCCAGCTCTTTCACCGCATTTTGTGCACGACCTTGCGCCATACCATAACCGGGTACAATGACTACACTGTCTGCATTCGACATCAGGAAGCCGGCATCATCTGCAGAACCTGAGCGATGATTACGTTGTACCTGCTCGCCTGCACCCGCTGTCGCAGTTGCGGTTCCGCCCATCGCACCACCGAACAGAACGTTGATGATCGAACGGTTCATCGCTTTACACATAATGTAAGACAGAATTGCACCTGAAGAACCCACCAGCGAGCCAGCAACGATCAGCATGTTGTTTTCTAGCGTGAAACCGATACCTGCAGCTGCCCAACCAGAGAAGGAGTTCAGAAGCGATACCACAACTGGCATATCACCGCCACCGACTGGTGCAATCCATACCCAACCGAATACCAGTGCTAGACCAGTCATTGCCCAGAAGGATGTCATGTTACCAGTCAGGAAGAAGTGAATCCCTGCTGCCAGCATTGCGATAAAGATCAATGCCTGAACTGGTTTTACCCAAGTACCTGAAATGGTTTTTGCCCATTTCTTCGCAGCCAGTTTACCGTAAGCAAATACAGAGGCAGTAAAAGTAATCGCACCGACGAAACAACCCACGAAGAGTTCGAACAAATGCACTTTGCTCATTTCATGGAAAGTTACCCCATTTGCAGCTAAAAGGTCTGGACCCAATTCGATTAACTTGTTGTTATGGATAATCGCAGCAATAGCAATCAGAACTGCGGACAAACCTACCAGAGAGTGCATCAGCGCGACAGTTTCAGGCATTTGAGTCATAGGTACAGTTTTCGCACGGGCAATACCTACGATCGCACCAAGCACCATTGCACCAAGGATCATCCAGATCACCGGATTTTCTGCGACAAAGAAAGTTGTTAGCACTGCAATCGCCATGGCAAGCATACCGTAGCGGTTACCTGCAATTGCTGTTTTAGGACCTGACAAACCACGTAGCGTCAAGATAAAGAGAATGGCACCAATCAAATAGAACCAATTTGCATATTCACGAATGAATTCCATCAATTAGCCCTCTTTTTTCTTTTGTTTTGGTTTGAACATTTCCAGCATACGTGCAGTTACGGCAAAGCCACCGAAAATGTTAATACTCGCCAGGAATACGGCAATCGCGCCAAGTACACTCACCACGTTAATGGTCTGGAAGTCTACACTGCCTTCAACACCGACCATTGGTAAACCAACAGTCTGAATCATCGCACCCACGATAATGATTGAAGAAAGTGCATTGGTTACCGCCATCAACGGCGTATGCAAAGCTGGAGTCACGCCCCATACCACGTAGTAGCCTACAAAGATGGCAAGGACAAAAATCGTAATAGTTTCAACCATGAGTACTCTCCTTAACCACGCTTTAACAGCACTTGGCCGCCGTGAGTGACGAGTAGGGCTTTCTGAATTTCTTCTTCTGGATTGATAGCAAAATTCTTTTCGCTATCAAATAAAGTTTCAATGAAGTTCAAAACGTTACGTGCATACAGTGCAGATGCTTCAGTCGACAAGGTTGAAGGAATATTTGGAATACCCAGAATCTTCACGCCATTTTCAGTCACAACCGTTTCACCGCATTGAGAGCCTTCTACATTACCGCCAGTTTCAACCGCCATATCTAAAATGACTGAACCTGGTTTCATTTTGGCAACGGTCTCGGCACGGATTAAGCGCGGTGCATCACGACCTGGCAATAATGCAGTCGTGATCACAATATCCGCATTGGAAACTGCTTTATCAACGATGATCGCCTGATCCTTGATGTACTGTTCACCAGGCATCCAGCCATAACCATTTTTAGCCGCATCAGCTGCTTTTTGTTGTTCTTCTTCAGACATCGGTACGTCTAACCACTTACCGCCCAAAGATTCAACCTGGTCTTTTGCTGTAGGACGCAAGTCAGTTGCTTCTACAACAGCACCGAGACGTTTTGCAGTTGCAATCGCTTGCAGACCTGCAACCCCTACCCCCATGATCACGACACGAGCCGGTTTTACCGTCCCTGCAGCAGTCATCAGCATCGGGAACATGCGCTGGTATTCTGCTGCAGCAAGAAGCACTGCTTTATAACCCGACAGGTTTGCCTGAGAAGACAGGACATCCATGTTTTGCGCACGGGATAAAGTACGTGGCAAAAGTTCCAATGCAAATGCAGACACATTCTGTGCCGCGAAATGGTCAAGCTCGGTATTGCGGTATGGGTCAAACATCGCCACCACCGTAGCATTCGTAGGTAATTTTTGAATTTCCTCACCTTTCGGTGCACGAACTTTCAAAATCATCTGGCTACCGGTATAGGCATCATCCGTAATTTTTGCACCAACCTGTTCATAAGCGCTATCGATATAGGCAGCTTTTACCCCTGCACCACGTTCGATAATCACGCTATGACCAGCGCTGATCAATTTCTTTACTGTCTCAGGTGTCGCAGCGACACGATGTTCACCGACGACAGTTTCGGCTGGAATTCCGATTTGCATGAGCGTCCCTCAAGCTAATTTTTTCTTAAGTAAACATCGCAAAAACGATGTTTCCCCTCAGGATGTGTTTTTGTTGAATTTTTGGATTCTAATCAAACTATTCCAAAATACTACCCAATATTTATTTAATAAATAGCCATATTTTGAACTGATGATTCATAAAAATGATGTTGTCATATATCATTTATAAGTTAGACCCTGCTTTTTTGATCTGCTGAATTTATAAACGATATTCATTCTCTTGAAGGATATTTCCTTTTTTGTTCATTTTTTCTTAGCTTAAGTTTTGTTGCACTTTGTTACATTGATCATTCTGACAGTCATTCCATTTTTTTTGCTGTAATCCTTCCCTTTTCCGCCATGCCAGAATGCCCTAATTTAGGCACTTTTATTGGGCACTTTTTGATTCCTTGACTTCTTTGACAAATTTAACTGAATTATACTGATTCATTTGGAACCCCTGAAAACCATGTTTTCCTATAACTTTTTCCTTTTTTAATCATAAAATTTTTAAATCAGTTGAATTTAATGTTTCATTTAATTGGCTCTTTTGACTTATTCTACTCAAGTCTAAAACTACGCTAATAATCGTTAAAAAATAATTTTTGAGTCATTTATTATATTAATACCTTAAACTGGCTCAGCATCATAAATTGTCAAATTTGCACTATATTTGTGCAATAGAATACAGTTTTATCTCTGACTTAATTGCAATGTTTTTCTTCAGTGCCGTTTCGACAACTTAAGCTTCTTTGCAAGAAAAAAAGATTAAATACGCATCAGTTATGGTTTTGAAGATATTCAGAGATGGTAATAACCAGATCTGTCTTCAATTTCTGTTGTATTTTTCTACTTTTATCATGTGCTATTTTGACCTATAGTGCCTGCAATCTTTGCATCTTTTTGATGCCATTATCAAAAATAGTCTTCCGCTTCTTATAAGGTAGCTGTCATGAATCCTGCACTGGATATCAGTCAAAATAAACCTTTGCTCTGGCTGATGGCAATTGCATGTGGTCTATGTGCTGGGGCGAATTATTACTGTCAGCCTCTGATTTCATCAATTCAGCAATATTATCAGGTACCTGAATCGCAAGTCGCCCTGACCGTCACCTTTGCTCAGGTGTCTTATGCACTGGGCCTGCTGTTCATCGTGCCATTGGGTGACATGCTGAATAAGACCAAGCTGATTCCTGCCCTGATGTGGGGGGCTGCGCTGGGACTGATGATTTGTGCGACTGCAATCAATTTGCCCATGCTCTGGTTAGGGACGGTTATCGCCGGTTTATTTTCTGTGGCGGCACAGGTACTAATCCCTTTAGCGGCCATGACCGTTAAACCGGAAAAAACTGGTGAAGTTGTTGGCTTCCTGATGAGTGGTTTATTGGTCGGGATTTTGCTGTCGACCAGTATTGCCGGTTTACTCTCTGACTTGCTTCACTGGAAAGTCATCTATGCACTGAGTTCAGTCTCGATGCTGTTCCTGGGAATCTATTTACGTGGGCAGCTACCGACCCTACCAAAATTCAGAATCAGCTATGCCAGAATTTTCCACTCTATGGGCAGTCTGTTGGCCCAAGAACCACGACTGGTATTTCGTTCCCTTACCGGTGCTTTTGCCTTTGCTGCGATAAGTATTCTGTTCTCTACCATTGCCCTGCTATTGACACAGTCTCCCTTTCATCTGGCAGATGTTATGGTGGGATTAGTCACTTTAGTAGGAGTTTTTGGCGCATTATCAACTCAAGTGATTGGGAGATGGGCAGACCAAGGTTATATCAAACTGCTGAGCTGGATTGGTTGTTCAATTCTGGCAGGCAGCTGGCTGTTTCTTTATTTTGGTGGTACATCCTTGATTAGCTATATTGCAGGTTATGCGCTAATTAATCTGGGACTGGCAATTACCCATAGCTGTAACCAGAATGTAATTTTCCGCCTGCGTCCGGATGCCAAATCCCGGATTAACTCTATTTATATGACCCTGTATTTTATTGGAGGTGCCTGTGGCTCTGCAGCGGGAGTATACGCGTGGCATCATGGTGGCTGGAGCATGAGCTGCCTAACTGGACTCATATTTGCACTAGCTGCCACCGTCTTTGCCCTGATTGATCAGTTTTATCATGCGCGTATAAAAACCAACTAATGATCATCTAATTTACTTGAACCACTGGATAGTAGGCTTTGCCGGAATCCATCACTGCTGCATGTTCCAGCAATATATAGATAAAGGTGTTCAGCAAGGCTGAAAATAGACTACAACTTTCCTGCATCTGCTTGCGGCATACAGCACTAGCATAACTCACTCCACCCTGCAGAATTTGTTGCCTTAAAATAGTGAAACGCTTAAAAACTTCTAGCAAAAGCTTCATTATGTCTTGCTGTTCCACTGCTTTTTGAATCTCTATTTTCTGTTGCTTCAGTATTTCACGACAATCATTTTGGCTGATTTTATTGTGTTGATAGTCCCAGTATTGCTGAGTGAGATATTGATTATTCAATAGTGCATGCAGCGTAATCTCATAGCGACCCAATAAAATTTGAGAAATTCTTTTCTCCTGATCCTTGCTAAGGATGAGATGGAGAAATTGTGATAAGGCCTGCTGATCAAGACTATCTTCATTTTCCTGTACATAAAGAGCATTCAGACCAATCCACAGGCTCAGAAACTGAAAATCATAATCGGCCTGTAACTCTACCGCTTTTCTGAACCAGCTTAGACTGCGTTGAATACGCAGATTGAAATATTCTGAACGCTGAGCTTTTGTTGTTTTGTAAATCTCTTCCAGTAACATCATTATTTTTCTCCTTTTTTATCCTGTTTTCTTTATCTTAAACTCTTTTACTGTTTAGTAAACTATTCCTTAACCTCTGCATCTATTTGAATGAATTCAATACTTTTTAATTTCCTAGAAGGCTTTCTTGCAGTGCTAGTACTCAGCCATGAAGCCTGATTATTTTTATGCTAATATTGCGCCCTCTTTTACTGGTCGTATCACTGCCGGTGAGCGCCCAAAGACCCAACGGCGTGCTGTCTCTTCCATTTCTAACTTAAGGCGTGATTTTGAATGACTGATCTCAAAACCATTGAACAACAACTTCAACCACGAATCAGTGTTGCGCCGATGATGGATTGGACCACCAAAGATTATCGTTTCTTTGCACGTCTGTTTAATCCCAATATTATTCTCTATACCGAGATGGTAACGACAGGTGCCATCATTCATGGTGATGCCAAACGTCATCTGGACTTTAATCAGCAAGAACAGCCAGTTGTGTTACAGCTTGGTGGCTCTAATCCCAAAGACTTGGCCACCTGTAGTAAAATGGCACAGGATTGGGGGTATAATGAAGTCAACCTGAATGTCGGCTGCCCAAGTGACCGGGTACAAAACAATAAAATTGGAGCCTGCCTGATGGCGGAGCCTGATCTAGTCGCAGAATGTATTGGTGAGATGCGCAATGCCGTGGATATTCCGGTGACGGTGAAACATCGTATCGGGATTGATGATATGCAGTCTTATGAAGAGATGCTGCATTTTGTCGATACCGTAGCGAAGACGGGTTGTAATAATTTTATCGTGCATGCCCGAATTGCCCTGTTACAAGGCCTATCCCCGAAGGAAAATCGTGAAGTTCCTCCATTACGTTATGAAGATGTTTACCGTTTAAAACAGGAACGTCCGGAACTGCTGATTGAAATCAATGGAGGGATCAAAACCTATGCGGAAACGGTTGAACACTTAAAACATGTGGATGGTGTGATGATTGGTCGCGAAGCCTATCACAATCCGTATTTACTGGCCGAGTTAGGCCAACTTTGGAATCTTGAAGCTCCTGATCGTTTTGAGATCATGCAACAAATGATGCCGTATATTGCCCAGCGTATGGCAGAAGGTGCACCACTCTCGATTATTAGCCGTCATATTCTGGGCTTGTTCCAGAACTTGCCAGGTGCGCGTAAATGGCGTCAGGCATTAAGCGGTGGTAATGCCAAAACCTTAAAAGATGTAGAAAATGCCTTGTTCAATATTCAGGAGGCGATCAAACGCACTGAAGACTACCTGCTCGAACAGCAAACCCAGAATCTTTAATTTAAAAAGCACCGTTTCCCCGGTGCTTTTTTATTAAGGTTTTTTGACTAGAGAATTTATTGGGTATAAGCGGTAATATTTCCCACAGGAATGGGTTCTTCAACCCGCTGTGATGTCGTCCTGGATTCCCGCGTTGCAGCCTCACTGATCTCATTGACCTTCTCGTCCTCAAAACCTTCATCTTGTTCGAATTCTGCAGAAATCATAGCCAGTTCCTCCTGTAACTGCTGTTCATAACGCTGAATTTCAACTTCATCAATAAAGGCGAAAGCATCATCTTCCAGCTGCCAGCTATAACCCTGCTCCACCTTCTGGATAGAGACCTTAACTGGAAAAGATTGGCCCTGATACTGTATCTGGGAAATGGCCTGAAAATGATCACCAGAACGTTCCATGATTTTTACATCCATGACTTTTAACCGGTAATGGCGATAATCCAAACTGGAATTAAATTCACGTTGCATCTGAGACTGAATATTGCGCGACAGTTCATCAATAGAGACAAAGTAACTGCAGGAAAACAATAGCAAGGTCAGAAACAATAGACTTATTCTTTTCATACCACCCCCAGTGCTCAAATTAGTGAGGCTGGAAAATAAAAAAATTCTGATTCTTATAGGGTGATTTTATCTTTTTCAAACTGGGCACGAAATAGCCAAAAGTGTCTTTTAAGGTCAAAATACTTGGTTTTCTTTTGAACATTCAGTCAATTCTGTAGAAATAAAAAAGCCCTGTCTATGCAGGGCTTTTTTATACAATAACTTAGAAATCATCATCCTTAGAAGGATCATGATGTAGAGCATCATGAATGGCTTCAACCAGTTGCTGGGCAATTTCCTGTTTGGAAGCCTTTTCCAGATCACGTTTTTCCATATGATAGGACTCTGCAAAGAATACCGTCATGGCATTTTCATCTGAGGCAAAGCCAATATCTGCACGGGAAACGTCATTGCAGGCAATCATATCCAGTTTTTTAGCGACCAGTTTGCCAGCTGCATATTCTTCAATATTTCGTGTTTCTGCGGCAAAGCCAACCATAAATGGACGTTTTTCCTGTTGGGCAATGGTTGCAACGATATCCGGATTTTTGATCAGTGCGACATTCAGCTCATCACCGGCTTTTTTAATCTTGTGTTCTGCCACTTGTGCTACGCGGTAATCCGCAACCGCAGCGGTAGCAATGAAAATATCACAGCCCTGTTCTAGCATATACAGACTTTCATCCAGCATTTTCACGGCTGAGCTGACGTTTTTACGTTTCACGCCATTTGGCGTATCCAACGTCACTGGTCCTGCAATCAGCGTTACATCCGCACCAGCGGCATAACAAGCTGCCGCCAAGGCAAAACCCATTTTCCCGGTACTGTGATTGGAAATATAACGAACCGGGTCAATCGCTTCACGCGTTGGACCTGCTGTAATCGTGACGCGCTTACCCGCAAGCTGACCAAATTTTTCTGCAATCGCTCGTTGCGCCTTATGGAAATACTCGGTTACCTGACGTGCCAGATCTTCCGGTTCCGGCATACGGCCTAAACCTACATCGCCACAGGCCTGTGAACCTGCATCCGGCATAATCACATGCACGCCATCTTCAATCAAAGTGGCCAAGTTACGTTGCGTCGGCTTGGCTGCCCACATCTGCTGATTCATCGCTGGTGCTACCCAGACCGGTGCGTTGGTCGCCAGATAAAGTGTACTGAGCAAATCATCGGCCAGACCGGCAGCGAATTTGGCCAAAGTATCGCAGCTTGCTGGGGCGACCAGTAACAGGTCCGCCCAGCGTGCCAGTTCAATATGCCCCATGCCTGCTTCAGCTTCTGGATCCAGTAATTCAGTATGGACAGGATTACCCGACAGTGCCTGGAACGTCAGCGGCGTGATAAAGGCCTGTGCGCCTTGAGTCATGACCACACGAACATTAAAACCGGCATCTTTCAGACGACGGACCAGAATTGCACTTTTATAGGCAGCAATACCGCCTGTCACAGCTAAAATAATATTTTTATGAGGAATTACACTTACGTCGAAGCTCACAAACAGGCTACCTTTCTGTTGCAGTGGCGCTCACAATAGCATTAAATAACATCATGCCCAAGAGACCTTCTTGTGTGAAAAACAATAATTAATAATAAATAAGTCTAATAAATATGCAATTTTCGATTAAACACTGGCCTGAACAGGAACGTCCACGCGAACGCCTGTTACAGTCAGGCCCACAAAGCCTCTCCGATGCCGAATTGCTGGCAATTTTCCTGCGCTCAGGTTCCCAGCGGCATTCCGCAGTGGAACTGGCTCGACTTCTGATTCAGCATTTTGGTCATTTAAGTACTCTTTTGGATGCCTCACTGCAAGAGATCGGCCAGTTTCACGGGATGGG
Source organism: Acinetobacter sp. UBA3461 (assembly GCF_002381195.1). Lineage (NCBI taxonomy): Bacteria > Pseudomonadati > Pseudomonadota > Gammaproteobacteria > Moraxellales > Moraxellaceae > Acinetobacter > Acinetobacter sp. UBA3461. The sequence goes on from NZ_DFRO01000004.1 coordinate 46,765, forward strand.
TGTCAGTAAATTTACCCAGCTGATGGCTGTTAAGGAACTGGGACGGCGCTATATTGCCGAGCACCTTCGCCAAGATGCATGGGAACTGAATCATTCCCGCAAAATTATGGACTATCTGCGCTTTGAACTGCTGGGAGAAACTCAGGAAGTCTTTGCTGTATTGTGTCTGGATGCCGGGTTAAGAAAGATCAGCTTTAAAAAAATGTTTTATGGCTCGATTAATTCATGTGAGATTTCGATTAATCAGTTACTACGCCATGCCATTCAGCAACAGGCAACATCGATTGTGATTGCCCATAATCATCCACTCGGTCAGCCTCGACCTTCCGCAGCAGATCTTGAACTCACCCAGCAGATTGCAAAAGCCTGTCGCCTGGTCGAAATCCGCCTGATTGATCACTGTATTATTGCCCGGGAAGGCAGTTTTTCCTTTGCAGAACAGCAACTCATCAATACGCTAAAACCCTGAACGATAGCACTTGACAAAGCAGGCACAACTCAACAAGATCATGAAAAAAATTGTGATGATTCCAATAAATGATCGTACGTGACCAACCTAGTATCTTTAAAGTATTATTTTCATGGCGGGGAACGATTTTACCTAAGGTACTGCCGCCTCTAGGCGTGGTCATGCTCATTTCTGCCATTATTGGCGGGCTATCCTATACCAATTATTTACATTTACCGGAATTACCCTTGGTCGGTTTTACCCTGATCGGAGTAGTACTGTCAATTTTCCTTGGTTTCAAGAACTCTGCCGCCTATGAGCGCTGGTGGGAAGCGCGTAAGCTCTGGGGGATCCTGATTGCCAATGCACGTCATTTTGACCGAGACTGCCGTATGTTGACGCAGGCACGCCGTGAGCGGGTCATCCAGCATGTAATTGTCTTTGCCAATGTACTGCGCGATCGTTTGCGGCATCAGACTGCCAATCCAACCGAACTGGTACAGACCAGTGGCATGAGTCCTCAAGCCCTGCAACAGCTCTATCAACAGGCCAATGCCCCACAGTACACCCTCAGTCTGATTCAATGGGAATTTATGCAGGCCCTGAAAGAAGGCGAAATTTCAGACATCATTTATGCGCAGATGAACCAGCATGTAGCTGAGTTGAGTATTGTACAGACAGGTTGTGATCGGATTGCCACCACACCACTACCTTTCGCCTATTCAGTCTTGCTGAATCGTACCGTATATTTTTTCTGCTTTATGCTGCCATTTAGTCTGGGTTCGACCCTTGGAATGGTGACACCGCTGCTGGTCGGAATTTTGGCTTATACTTTCTTGGGACTGGATGCGCTCAGTTCAGAAATTGAAGAACCTTTTGGTACGCAAAGCAATGACTTACCCCTTGATTCAATGGTACGTACCATTGAAATTGAACTATTGGGTACTTTAGGCAAACCAACCCCACCACCTATTCAGGCCCAAGATCATAATCTATTATAAGAAATACGATTACAGCTGAACGCAGCTCATATATTCAATTCAAAATTAAAATAATGAAACAATAAAAAATAAGATCTCATGAATATCAAGCAACGGATTCATCATTATACACCGCAACCGGTGACGCGTCTGGGTGCAACTTTAGTGGCTTTACTGCTTGGTAGCGGGGTCGTGTTCGCATTTGGCTGTGTATTGGCCTGGCAAGATATTTTATTCACTGGATTAGAACAGTACTGGATTTTACTGCTTCTCATCAGTTTCATACTGGTGTTTGGTCTAAGCTATGACCAGAAACAATATTTCAGATTTCCTTTTCTGATTCAGCAATACCTGATTGATTCGAGGCTGGCTCAGGATATCCGTGAAAGAGCCTTACGCAGCTCAGATGCTACAATTATGGGCCAACGTCAGATTCACACGACCCGGCTAGGCAAACAGCAGCAACTCCTATTAAAGATCAATGATCATGAAGCCCCACAATGGTTTAATGTCGATCTGAATCAGCTGTTTAACACAGAATCGTATCTGGATATCCATGTTCAACCAAGTGATGCGCTCATCGGCCAGCAGGTTCTGGTCTATTATCTGAGGCGTACACGCTGGATTGTTCAACTGTATGCACATGATGGAGATCAAAATTTTCAGCATTTGCAGTACTATATCGCGACACCGCTCCGCGGACGGATTTACTTCGACCATATTCCCAGCCGACTCATGCTGGACTTACCGAGAATTGTACATATTCAGGCGAGTCGTGAAGATGACTCTCCAACTTATACGCTTAAGCTGAGTACCAACTATGGTAAGTACTATCGGGTGTCCTGCAAGGCTGTGCATTTTGACAAACTGGAACTGGCACTCGCGAATTTGATCGATTTTCTACGCTATCGAGAATTCAAACATCATCCAGACATCCAGCAGGCGGTAATTTCCCGGAACCATCCTTTTCTTTATCGCAATTTACTGAACTATACGCTTATTGCAGCATTATTACTGATGGCAGCGATTACAACAACTTGGCAACTGGCATTACTGAGCTTGGCTTTGGCCTGCCTTCTAGGCATAAAAATCCAGCAGCAAAAGCAGTCTCCATTTATTGAAGCCTGACGCCTGTTACCGAAAACTTTCCCAGATGCCCACTTGCCCGTCTTTAACTGTTGGAATATGGCCGAGCTTAATCCAGGGCATATTGTCCCCATGATAATCACTGCCTACAGATACTTTTAGCCCATGTTCAGCAATCATCCGATCTACCATCTGCCGGGTAGAAGCCGGATCAACTGCGGGTGGCAGCTCAACGGCGTCACCACCGAACCTAGCAAAAATTTCTATCAGGTAACGGATGTTGGTCGCAGACAGATCATAACGGGTGGGGTGCGCTAGGACTGCAAAACCACCACTGGCATGAATCACCTGAATGGTTTCTTCCAGTCCCAGTCCATCAAACTTCACATAAGCTTTCTTGCCTTCCTTGATATATTTATCAAAAGCCTGTTGTGGACGGGTGACGATCCCCTTTTCAACCAGTGTTTTGGCAATATGGGTTCGCGTGACACGGTCTGGAATATTATCGACCTTAGCGACTACATCTGGATAAATATCTTGTCCAATCAATGGTATCAGTAGATCACAAATCTTTTTTGAGCGTTCAGCGCGAATCCGTTTTTGCTGTTCTAAAGCCTGTTGCAATGGTTCAGGATTTTGAACATCTAACGCCACAATATGCACGCCATAATTCTTCTTGGTGGCCGGACGTGACCATTGACTGGAGATTTCTACGCCAGAAATGATCTTAATTTCGTGATCTTTCGCGGCTTCACGCGCCAGCTCTAAACCGTCCATGGTGTCATGATCAGTCAAGGCCAGCGTATGGATAAAGCTCGCTGCCGCGGCCTCAACCAGCTGCTGTGGACTTAAGGTTCCATCAGAAATATTGCTGTGTGTATGTAAATCTACGCCGTGCATCTCTATACTATGACATTTATTTGATCAGATTTAGATACTCTAACATGAAAGCACTTTTAGACTTTGTGCCACTCATTATTTTCTTTTATTTATATAAGACAGTAGATCCTAAAGACACCAACCATCCATTACTCCAGCTGATTGGCTCCGCAGGCGGTGTCGACAATAACAATATTCTTGTGGCAACCACAGGTCTGATCATTTCCATGTTAGTGGTCTATGGCGCGTTATTTGTTTCACAGAAATTCCGTCTGGACAAACAGCAATGGATCGTATTGTTCATGACGGTGATCTTCGGTGGAATCACCTTAATACTCAGTGATGATTTCTATATCCGCTTAAAAGCTGTCTTGCTAAATCTGGTCTTTGCTGGCGTATTCCTGCTTTCACCATGGTTCAGTAAAGATAAAAAACCATTAATCCAGCGTCTGTTTGGACCGGTGTTTAATTTAACTGAAAAAGGCTGGTTTAAGCTCAACTATGCTTGGGCAGCAATGTTTGCGGTGATGTCTTTCTTGCATTGCTTCTTTGCCTATATCTTTATGGATGGAAAATATTGGGGAGAATTTACTGCATTTGGTGACATGATCGTGATGTTTTCCTTTATCATTATTCAGTTCATTGTATTGCGCAAATACTTTAAAACTGCTGAATAAAAGTTAGACTAAGTCATCGAGAACTGCCATGCCATTATTTGTTGTCAGCTGTACCGATCAGGAAGGTACTGTCGAAAAACGCCTTGCGATTCGTCCTCAACATCTTGCACGTCTGCAAAAATTAAATGATGAAGGTCGTTTAATCGTTGCCGGCGCGATGCCAAAAGAACCAGGTAATCCTCAAGCAGGTTTTTATGGCAGCACCATCATTGTGGACTTTGACAGCCGTGAAGCATTGGAGGAATGGTTACAGGAAGAGCCATTCTTAAAAGAAGGCGTCTATGCGCATATTGACGTCAAACCATTCAATAAAGCATTCCCACAAGGATAAGGTTCATGCACGCTGTAATTGCCAGTTTAATCGGTTTATCTTTTGCCTGTACAACTGCCTGGGCAGTTGAAGCAACATCGGCAGCGGAATCTGCTGCCCCAGCGCAAAATACACCAGCAACTGTGCAACCCGCGGTAGCCAATATGCCACCGCAAACACTGCCTGCCAATAAACCTGGCATCATGCCAGTGGCTGCTTCGAATAATCCTCTTGTTCAAAATCCTGCTGCCAAGCCCCTGACTGCAGAAGATATTGCACAGAACAAAGCTCAGCAAGATGCCAAAGTGAAGGCTTTGGTCAAAGATCAGGCGACACGTCTGCAACAACTGGAAAAAGCCAACCTTGAAGCATTGACCCAGAATCAGGAACTACAGCTGAAAAACGATAATCTCGGCGTTCAGGTGCAGGTGCTACAAAGTGAACGTAGTGCACAAATGTTTCTCTACGGTGCTGCGACATTGGCAGTTGGGGTACTACTTGGCTTCCTGATCGCGAGTTATGTTTATACCAAACGCCGTCGTCAGTGGTAAGCTATTCCCTCTCCTGACGTATTGAAGGTTGTATCCGTTTTGTCTCATGCAATTCAAACTGCCGATCTCGATTGGCAGCTGGTAGATGGCATTGACGTGCCAGTTTCCAAACAGTTCGGTGATGTTTATTTTTCCAAGGACAATGGTCTGCTTGAAACACGCCATGTGTTTTTAAATGGTAATGATCTCGGTACCCGGCTCGCGGATCTCAAACCTTTTGAATATTTTTGTGTAGGGGAAACGGGCTTTGGTACAGGACTCAATATTCTGGCCTTATGGCAACTGTGGCAACAGGTTCGTCCAGATAACCGGAGCCATCTGCATGCCATTTCAGTAGAAAAATTTCCTCTATCAAAAGATGATCTGATTCGTGCTTTAAATGCCTGGCCGGAACTAAAACCCCTTGCAGATCAGCTAATTTCCCAATATCCACTCCCAATCGCTGGCTGTCATCGCCTCAGTTTTCCTGAAGAACGTTTTTCTCTGGATTTATGGCTAGGTGATGCACATGATGTCTTTCCAGTCATTGAAAAAACTGCGCCAGTAAATGCCTGGTTCCTGGACGGTTTTGCGCCTTCCTGTAATCCGGATATGTGGGAAGAGAATGTCCTGAACAATATTGTTCGACTCTCGGATTATGGCACTACCTTTGCCTCTTTTAGTGTCGCAGGGGTACTGAAACGCGGTCTTAGAAATCATGGTATTTCGATTTCACGTCCACGTGGCTTTGGTCATAAACGTGAAATGCTGAAAGCCATCTGGAATCCGCCTGCATTTGTAGAGCCAGTAACAGAAATTCCTGAACATCATATTCAAAAAAACACTTCGCTCAATAAAGAGTTGAAATGTCAGGCACGTCAGATCGCTGTCATTGGTGCTGGTATTGCCGGTTTAAGTACAGCCTGGGCTTTTGCTCTACGTGGTCATCAAGTCAGCCTATTTGATCAAACAGCACCACTTTCCGGTAGTTCTGGTAATCCATTAGCGCTACTCAATCCGAAACTGTCACCGATTGCACAAAGCGCTGAACATTTAATGACCCAGGCTTGGCAACACGCCTTAAATCATTATGCACAGTTTAAAGCCTTTCGCGCGATTCAGGTTCAGCAGCTGGCATTGAAAAATCCAGAAAACCTGTTGGCTCTGGCTGATGAGTATCCTGATGGTATTCTAGAAGTCCCTGATCAGGATCAGCAGTCTTTAACAGCGAAGTATCCAGCATTGGCGGTGTTACAGGCAGGAGCTGTATCGCCTCATCAGTTGCGTGATGAAATCCTGCAACATAGCAATATTCGCTATATCCAGGCCCAAATTAGCCGAATTGAACCACACTCATGTCCAGAATTATTTGATGGTGATAGCTCACTCGGCCAGTTTGATCATGTCATCGTCTGTACCGCATTAAATACGCCACAGCTGCTTGAAGAGCATCCTGAACTTAAACCCATTCGTGGACAAGTCAGTTGGCTCAAAAATAGCGATCAACCACTCGATCCGAATATTGCCTATAGCTACGGCGGTTACTGTATCCAGTTTGATGAACAGCATTTACTGCTCGGTGCTTCATTCTGCCTGAATCGTGACGATACTGAGGTATTGGAAGAAGATCATATCCATAACCGTGAACTGATCCATTCAGTATTTCCCGAGTATGCACAGGATTTAGCTGATGTCCGTGAATGGAAAGGTCGTGCTTCGGTTCGTGCCCAGAGCAAAGATTATTTCCCCTTGCTTGGAAAACTTAAATCAGATCAGGAAATCTATAGTCTGGCTGGCTTAGGTTCCAAAGGCTTTCTATTTGCTCCATTGTGCAGTGAAATTTTGGCTGCACAGATTCTAAGAGAGGCTTGTCCTGCATCCACAAATCTAGTGAAGAAACTGGATGTCAAACGCTTTGAAAATAAAATCAAAACCAAGAAGCCTTATTTTAAACCTTAGTGCTAAAGCCCTTCCCTTTATTAAAGGGTGAGGAACACTGTTCCGCAAAGGAAGGATTTATAGGACGAATTTACCCGCTCTTGCGCCATATATGGCTTACCTTTTTCAAAGGGGACCATTGAAGAAATTTAGCCAAGAAAAAAGCGCCTGACGGCGCTTTTTTCTTTTTTAAAGCTTAATCAGGCACCCTGTTCCAGCGGCAAGCCTGCATCACGGGCAGCACGTGTACCACCCATCAGGATGACATATTCACGAGAGCTGTCAAAACCCTCTAGTTTTTCAGCAGCACGAGGGGCTTTACTGCCTCCACCACACAGGATATAAATCGGCTGATCCGTGGACACTTGAGTAAGGCTATCTGCTGAAAGATCGTTAATGGGCTGGTTTACCGCACCCTTAATATGTGCTTCAGCAAAAGCATTAGAATCACGTACATCCCAGATTACGGCACCTTCTGGGAACTCAAATGTTGTAATTTCTTGTTTACGGATCATTGCGCACTCCTTTGATGTAAACAACACTTGGCAAATGAAGAAAACATCCCTAGCATCTCAGATATTCTTTCCATTTGTAAAGGTCTAAACTATGCCTTCTTTCGATATTGTTTCTGAATTAGAAATTTTTGAAGTAAACCATGCAGTTCAAAACACGCAAAAAGAAATTGCGACCCGTTTTGACTTCCGTGGTCAGGACGTTTCAATCGAGCTGAACGAAAAAAATAAAGAAATCAAAATCAAGACTGAAAGTGATTTCCAGTGTGAACAAGTTTATAGCATGTTAGAAAATCACTTCTTTAAACGTAAAGTAGATATTCAGGCGCTTGATCCACAAAAAGGTGCACCTTCAGGTAAAAATTATATCCAGGTGATTAAACTGAAAGACGGTCTTGACTCAGATACCGCAAAAAAAATTAATAAAGCCATTAAAGAAAGTGGCATTAAAGCGCAGTCTTCTATCCAAGGCGACAAGATTCGTGTGACCGATAAAAAACGCGATACTTTGCAACAAATTATGGCGTTCCTCAAAGAACAGCAATTTGGTGTGCCTTTACAGTTCAACAACTTTAAAGACTAAGACAGTCTATTTTCGGATAATAGAACCATGGCCAAAAGCAATCGACTCTCCAAACTGGTAAAAGCAAGTTCACGACTTCCTCAAGGCATTCGTACTGCACTGCTGAGTAAAACCTTTGGACGTGTGGTGCCGATGGTCGGTTCTGCCCGAATTCGCTATGAACAGGTGAGTCATGATCAGGTCATGGTCAGCATGGCCAATCATAAGGCTATGCAGAACCATATTGGTCAGGTTCATGCCTGTGCCATGGCACTGCTTGCAGAAACAGCCACGGGATTTGTCACCGCAATGAACGTGCCTGATTCTGCAGTCGTCCTCATTAAAAGTATCAAAATTGATTATAAACGCCCTACCCAGGGGGCAATGCGTGCTATAGCCACTCTGACTAATGAACAGCAGCAATTGATGCAAAGTACAGATAAAGGCGAAACATTGGTGCAGGTCGTCATAACAGATGAATCCGGCGAAGCACCGATTCAGTGTGAAATGCTCTGGGCTTGGATCGCAAAATCGCAACTTAAAAATAGAGTTGCTTCTTAATATTTTAATAATCTGTACTAATTAAATTGGGATCGAGTTAAAGCATTCTTATTATTTATAGAGATGATGACTACCATACCCTTCTGAGCTTAATAGGATTTGATCTTTAGCTTTAAAATCAGGACAAGTTTTAAAATCAAGATTTTATGATTTAATTTTTCAAAAATAAAAAACCAGACATATCGTCTGGTTTTTGCATTCATCAATTCGCTTGTTGAGCATCAATGAACTTTTGTTTTGCTTCATCCGGAATCAGGCGCTTATTGCCTTTGACATCCACGGCAACAAAGGTAAATACCCCTTCAGTAACACGTACAGGGGGACGGGAATCATCGTGACTGTCCCATACTTCAATTTGCATTTGAATCGAGGTATTCCCCACCTTCAGAATCTTGGTATAACAGCTGATCACATCACCGACTTTTACTGGCACCAGAAAAGTCATCTGATTAATCGAAATTGTCGCACAACGTCCCTTAGAAAAACGTTCTGCGTGAATTGCACCGGCCAAGTCCATTTGTGAAACAATCCATCCACCGAATACGTCACCGCTCCAGTTGGTATCTGCTGGCATTGCAATCGTCTGTAGGGAAAGAATTCCCTCTGGTTGTACATGAGAATCTGACACGTTAACTCCAGGCCTGGGTATTAAGATTTGGCATTCAAATGCTGATCCAACCACTGTTGTAGCTGTGGTGCTCTGAGTGCGCCACTTATTCTAGCAATTTCATCAGTTTTATTCATCAAAACTAGTGTCGGAATACTACGAACATTAAATGCAGCACTGAGTCTTGGGTTCGCTTCCGTATCAATTTTGGCAAATACCACATTTGGATACTGCTGCGCTACCGTTGCAAAATGCGGAGCCATCATTTTGCACGGACCACACCAGTCCGCCCAGAGATCGATCAGAATCGGTAAATCACTACCAGTCACGAACTGGCTAAAATTCTGTTCATTCAGTTCAATCGGTGCAAGTGGAATCAGGCCCTGATGACACTGGCCACATGCAGGACTCGCGGTGAGTTTATCTTCAGGCACACGGTTTTTGGCCTGACATGACGGACATACAATGATCATCTAACGAACTCCAATATATTGATGTAAGAATTCTAATTGGGTCGAAATTGCTTTTTCAAACCATTCACCATGATATATATCGAAATGTTGCATATTCCACTCATGATATTGGGCAAATGGTGCGATATTGGTTACCGTTTCACGGCTAGACTCAATCGGAATCAGGCTATCCTGTTGCGCAGCGATAAACAGAACCGGTACTGTAATTTTACGCACATCCTGAATCGGTCGATAGCGGATCAGTTTAAAGAATACCCGGGCTGGTATTTCTCCGCTCCAGTAATGGTCTGGATGAACGATTGACAAATAACCTTCGTAGCTATCGGGTGTTGGCAAGAAACAGAGTTCATTCTGGGCCACGACGGGTAAAGTCCGTGGAGCCATTCCGACTTTAGAGCCCATATAATCTTGACTGGAAATTTTCAGCGCTTTAGGCAGCTGCTGTAAAGGATACAACTTGGCACTTTCCGCACCATCTACAAATGGGACTTGGACCATAATGGCCTGTACATCTTTGGATTCTGCGGCAAGTGTTAGTACATATCCGCCACTCAAACTCGTTCCCCAGAGTACAATACGTTTAGCATCCACGGATTTACGTGCTTTAACGTGAGCAATCATGGTTCGCCAGTCTTCAAGCTGGGCTTTAATTGAAACCAGTTCTCGTGGTCGTCCGGTACTTCCACCCCAGTAGCGATAATCAAACAAAATGACGGCATAACCTGCTGCTGCAAAACGTTGGGCATATTTGACCAGTTCAAAATGACGTAAGGCAGCCAGACCATGTGCCATTAAAATAACTGCTGGTTTTTGTATATTCTTGGGGCGATAAAAATCGGCAGCAATGACATCTTGACCGCTTTTGACATACAGTGGTTCAACTGTATATACATGCATACGCGCTCCGTTGCGTTATTTCATGGTTGTAATCGTTTATAAAAATTTCAGATCTTTCAGCTGATATTTGTGCTTAATGCTATCATAAAGCATATCGATATAAATCAAATGATGGAGTGACATCATGAGCGAAAATGTAGGTTTTGCAGGTCAAATCGGACCAGAACATATTTCTCAAGTGGTCGAAAAAGGCTTTAAATCAATTATCAATAATCGTCCAGATATGGAAGGTGGTCCAGACCAACCCACTAGCGCACAAATTGAAGAAGCGGCGCGTGCAGCGGGTCTCGATTATGTTCATCAACCTGTAGTAGCAGGTCAAATCACTGAACTCGACGTACGCACCTTTGCAAATCACTACAATGAGTTACCAAAACCATTATTGATGTTCTGTCGTACGGGCAACCGTTCAAACAATTTATATCAAATTGCAAAACAAATGGACTTGTTGGATGACTAAGTCTGTTTTAAAAAGTGTGGTATTCGCTGTGAGTCTTGCGTATACAACACTGTGTTTTGCAAATAGTGAATTAAGTCGTCAGCTTACCTCCAGTGTCAGTGTGACGGGTCAAATGACCTCAGATAAATTTCAGCAGTTAATGCAACAAGGCTTTAAATCTGTGATCGTCAATCGTCCGGATCAAGAAGCTGGAAATGCCGTAACAGTCAGTCACTTGCGTTCAATTGCTGAAAAGTCTCAAGTGAGTGTAATTTATCAACCTGTGATCAGTGGACAAATCACTCAAGAAAATATTGAGGAATTTGCAAAGTATTACAATGAGTTGCCAAAGCCAATCTTGATGGTTTGCCGTAGTGGTACACGCTCTGCTGCCTTATATCACAAGGCAAAGGAACAAGGATTAATTCATGAATAAAGTTTTACTTGTCATCTGTTTAAGCTTGAGTTTTTTTGGTTGTAGTTCAATGAATGTTCGACCGACTGTGGGGGTGAGTGTGGGAACTTCGATTTAATTTTTAAATTTTAGTTCCCATAAAAAAACAGCGCCGAGGCGCTGTTTTTTTTCAGTTTCAAGATTAAAGTATATGTGACCAAGGCTTGAAAGTAGGACAAGGTGATACTAAATTATTTTGGTTATAAGGGCTCATATCAAATGGTTCCCCTTCTTTAGAATCAAAATCTGTCTTTAAGATACCTAATGGATAATCATATGACATATTATAAGAAACATTCGTATCTTTAGGTTTTACATTAAAGCGTACAACCTGCCAACCTGCATATGATTTAAAATATGTGATATTAAACTTAAACTCGCCATCTGCATTAGTTGTTGCTGTATAGTTATTACCAATATTCGTTAATTTATCACCACTTAGCTTAGTGGCAATTGAATTATCATCTTTTTGAGCAGAACATGAATATTGAACCCTTGACGGTAACTTATAAGCATCTAATCTTGCTTTCTTCTGTGTTAATTCGCTAAGTTCCGTGTTTGCAATTTGGATACGACCAGGTAAAAGGTCTAATTCATTTTGCTCAGTTAATGTAAAATTCTCAGCATCGTTTAGTTTCTTGTATTCGAGAGCTGACTTTCTAGAGTTTAAACCGCTAATTTCTGTATTTTTAGTAGAAATATTTGTCGTTAATTGTGCCTTATCTGCTGCTAGCTCAGCTTCAAACTCTTCAGCCAAAGCAAAGTGACCAGATTCTTTTTTAACAACTTGCATATTAATCGTAAATGCAGTGTCCTTAATTGGATTACCATCTGAATCTACGACTCGTACAGACATCTGTTCTTGATAATCTAATTGCCCAATAGCAGCAAGCTTATTCGTTCGACCAAAGGTAATATTAGGTTTGACTTGGCTACCTTCTGAATCAGTTACAGTAATTGGGTATGCTTGAGTAAACACTACATCATTTACATCCGTTACTGTTGCTTCAACTGTTATATGATTGTCAAGTAAAAAATTACGTTGCTGGTCCGTCAAATTAGAAGGAATTGCGATTTCAAACTGTGCGATACCCAAATTATTTGTTGTAACTTTGTCATTAGTTAAAATTACAAAGTTGTTTTTAGCGTCTAGAACTTTTAAATTTACTTCCTGGTTCGGTATTACTGCACCATTCAAATTAATAACTTGAGCTTCAATAATGACATTATCACCTTTTACATTAGCTATTTTTTTATTCGAATTAAGGCGTAAATTATATTGAGGTAAAGCTTCCTCAGTATCATTATTTGCTAATTTAAGATTAATACTATGTATTAACTGATTTTTATCAGCAGTGGTATAAATTGCAGATATATTTACGCCATTAGAAATAAGGTCATTAATAACTGTATTACTTAAAGGCTTTTTCAAACTCAAATTATAAGTAGCATATCCATTGGCATCAGTGCTTTTTACAGCTATCTCTTTATTTGTTAAACCATTATTTCTAGCAGCTTGATCTAAGAATAAAGTAACTTCTTTTCCTGATATGCCTCCACCGTTATTATCTGTAAGACGGACAGTTACTTCAAAATCACCACCATTTGGATTTAACGTAGACTCTGCTGAAGAAATTTCTATGATAGGTTGTTCTTCAACTATTTCCTCATCTGGTTCGATTACAGGTTTTTCAGGATCATCAGTTCCAGGTTTTGGACCCGTATTATAATAACCATCACTGCCACCGCCGCCACAACCTATTAACAAAAGAGCTAAAGCAAGCGCTGATAATTTTGTACCGAACTGTTTAGTAATCATGCAATTCCCCAGAGTTCCCTAAAATTAGAGTTTGTTATTAATCAATTTTTAATTAGTCGATATGTAATCATAGTTATAGCTTTATGTAAACAAAGGTAAGCTAAATGTTTTGTATGCTAGTTTATCTAAATATAAGAATGGGAAAAATCAAAAATGTACGACCTCATCATCATTGGCGCAGGCACAGCAGGCATTACAGCCTACAAAGAAGCAATCAAACATACGGATAATATTCTGATCATTAATGCTGGCCCTTGGGATACGACCTGTGCACGCGTCGGATGTATGCCAAGTAAAGTTTTAATTGCTTCAGCCAATCGTATGCACCTGATTCAGCATGCACATGATTTAGCTTTAAATATTGATAGTGAAGTTACCCCGAACAATGTCATGTCACGTGTTCGTGAATTACGTGATTTCTTTACTCAAGCCACCCTTAAAGAAGTCAATCAATGGAATCCAAAACATAAAATTTCAGGTCATGCCAAATTTGTAGATGCCCAAACCGTAGAAGTAGATGGACAATATTATCAAGCTAAAAGTTTTATTTTGGCTGTAGGCTCACGACCAAATATCGATTCAAAACAAAAAGAAGTACTTGGTGAGCGACTGCTTAGCTCTAATGAAGTTTTTGAGCTTCCTACCCTACCTGAGTCACTTGCAGTGATTGGTAGCGGAGTTATTGCCATTGAGCTTGCACAAGCCATGCAACGCTTAGGAGTCAAGACCACTATATTTGCCCGTAGTCAAAAAGTCGGTTCTCTTACAAGTCCGGTGCTTCAGGAACTTGCTCAACAACAACTCAGTTCAGAACTTGAGATTAAATTTAAAACTGTTCCTGATGAGATGATCCGACAAGGTGATCAAGTCCAGATAAAATTTAAGCAAAATGATCAACCAGAAACTTTAAAGGTTGACTATGTATTAACGGCAACTGGAAGAAGCAGCAACCTTGATCAACTCGAACTGGAAAAAATCGATCCTTCATATACAGACATCAAAAATCTTCCAATTGATCTTTCTACAAAACAATTAGCTAACTATCCAATTTTTATTATTGGTGATGCAGCTCCTGATGCTCCAATTCAGCATGAAGCTGCATATGCAGGTAAAAAAATCGTTAAAAATTGCCTAAATTATCCAGATGTACAAGCAATTCCAAAACTTACCCCTTTGGCGATTGTGTTCAGTCAGCCTGAAATGGCTATTATTGGAAAAAATTATCAGCAATTACAAAAAGCAAAAACTGATTTCGTTACAGGTTTTGTTTCTTATGAAAGACAGGGCCGAGCGCGGGTGGAAGCTACCAATATGGGTGGTGCTGAAATATATGTAGACAGGTCTACGCGTAAACTTTTGGGTGCAGAACTATTTTGTGCACAGGCAGAACATCTAGCTCATCTTCTTGCCTGGTTAATAGGTGAAGGAGTGACAATTGATCAGATCCTAGAAAAACCGTTCTATCATCCGACTCTAGAAGAGGGCTTACGTACTGCACTCAAGCATGCGCGTCGTCAGTTAGCTGATCAGTATTGAGTGCATTTTCATTTAATACATTTACAAAGCGCTGGCTATGGGAAATAAACCGATCCAGCCAGCGATGTGCTGCAAGTAATTCTAAGGTTCTGGCAGCACTCAATTGATTGCTAGAAGCATACTGATTAATCTTTTCACGAAGTTCAGCATGATGTTGTTTCGTCCATTGTTCCAGCAGAATCAGTTCATTTTGTAACATGCAAGTTTTATCATAATCCTTTAAATCTGAAGCTTCCTTCCAATAATTATCAAAAATTTCAACAAAATCCAATATAACCTGATATAAAGCAGGCTGAGTCCGTATATCCAAACTATAGGATAATTGTTCAAGATCACTACGGAATACATTGAGATAGACCACTTTCCTGAGTAAGGCCAATAAATGTGCTTGCTCTTCGGTATTTTCAGACACGGTAATTTGAGCTAAATATTGTTTGAGCTTCACAATAAGTTGATCTTGTTGTTTAAGTTGATTGGCTGCAACCATCTGCCCATCTTTAAATGCTGCAATAAACCAACCATATTGTTGCCATATCGTCTGATCAATGACATGTTCAGCATTCGCAACTGCGACTGCGGGTACTGAAAGACTCGACTCATCCAGAGACTGAATTAAACTGTCCTCATCAGTAGGAATGAGCCAAGTCAAAAAATGCTTAAACTGTTCGATGAAAGGCATTAATAATACAGCCCCACATAAACTAAATGCCGTATGAAAAGCTGCAACAATTACTACAGAATCCCAGGAAGCCAGCAAGTGACCTTCGTGGGATAACCAGAGAAAAAATGGAATTAATATCAGGAAGGCAAAAGTTGCACTGCTCAGATTAAAAATCACATGTACTGCAGCCGTTCTTTGTGCATTGCTATTCGCCCCAATTGCCGCCAAGACTGCCGTAGCTACAGTACCAATATTTTGACCAATAACCAGCAAAAGTGCCTGTTCTAGCTGAATAATCTGGCTTGCCAATGCAGTAATTGTCGTCGTAATTGCGGCACTAGATGACTGTAAAATTACCGTCATCACCAAGCCAATCAAGACTAATAATAATTTTGAGAAAAAGTTTTGGGTGCTAAATATAGAAAGATCTATACGATTTGCCAGGCTAGACATTGCCACCTGCAATAACTCAATTCCAAAGAAAATCAGACCAAATCCCGCAATTACAAGCCCAGTCAAAGCTAGCCGACCCTGAGCTAAGATCTTGAGTAATGAACCCGCTGCAATTAAGGGTAAAGCGAATTTTCCAATCGAGAATTTGACACCAAGCAGTGCTACCATCCAGCCAGTACTAGTGGTACCAATATTTGCACCGATAATCACGCCAACAGATTGAGCAAAAGTTAGTATTCCTGCACTTACAAAACCAATAGTAGCAAGTGTTGTCGCTGTTGAAGACTGCACAATCAAGGTAAAGATAATACCTGAGCTCATCGCTTTTAAAGGAGAACCCGTAAATCTACCTAACCATTGTCTCAGAGATTCACCTGCAATATCCTTCAGGCCGTCGGTCATCAAGGTCATGCCGAGCAGGAATAAACCTATTCCACCACAAAGTTGTGCAAATACATCAAACACACTTATCCCTTTTTATAATTTTTTAAGTTTTAATAATTTATATACGATAGCTGAAACTAAACCAAGCCTATCAAATACTTTAAACCCACCTATTTTTCCCACGCATAAAAAAACACCCCCTGTCATTTGACAGGGGGTGTTTTGGAATAATGAGCTGGCGATGAC
>NZ_DFRO01000042.1:0-164803 GCF_002381195.1 Acinetobacter sp. UBA3461
ATGGGTGAAGATCCAATCATCGTGGCACGTCAAAAAGACGGCTCAATCAAAGCATTCTTAAACCAGTGCCGTCACCGTTCTATGCGTGTGAGCTTTGCTGACTGTGGTAATACACGTGCATTCACTTGCCCGTACCACGGCTGGTCATACGGTATTGACGGTTCTCTAAAAGACATTCCGCTTGAAGATCGTGCTTACCCACATGGTGCATGTAAAGAGCAATGGGGTTTGGTAGAAGTTAACCGCGTTAAATCATACAAAGGCCTGATCTTCGGATGCTGGGATGAAACTACGCCAGATCTAGAAGAATACATGGGCGATATCGCTTGGTACCTGGACGGTGTTGTCGATCGTCGTGAAGGCGGTACTGTGATCGTGGGTGGTGTACACAAATGGGAAATCGAGTGTAACTGGAAATTTGCAGCCGAACAGTTCGCATCTGACCAATACCACGCGTTGTTCTCTCACGCATCTGCAATTCAGGTACTTGGTGCAAAACCAGACGACGAATCTTCTAAGAAATTAGGTGCTGCACAAACTGCTCGTCCAGTTTGGGAAACTGCGAAAGACGCGATCCAATACGGTTCACGTGGTCACGGTTCAGGCTTCTTCTTCACAGAGAAACCAGATGCAAACGTATGGGTTGACGGTGAAGTAGCGAACTACTTCCGTGAAACTTACGAAGAAGTGAAAGAACGCCTAGGTGAAACTCGTGCGCTTCGTTTAGCGGGTCACAACACCATGTTCCCTACATTGTCTTGGTTGAACGGTACTGCGACTCTTCGTGTATGGCACCCACGTGGTCCAAACAAAACTGAAGTTTGGGCATTCTGTATCTGTGATGCGGACGCACCAGAAGATGTACAAGCAGCATTTGAACGTTCTGCAACTCGTGCCTTCGGTCCTGCAGGCTTCCTGGAGCAAGATGACTCTGAAAACTGGATCGAAATCCAAAAAGTTTTACGTGGTTACAAAGCGCGTCAAAACAAACTTATTATGGAAATGGGTAAAGGCAACGAGAAAGTACGTGAAGATGGTATCCCGGGTATCACTAACTATATTTTCTCTGAAACTGCAGCACGTGGTATGTACCGCCGTTGGGCAGATTTATTGATTCATGAAAAATGGGAAGACGTTGAAGCTGCGGCTGACGAATACGAGAAGGAGCTTATGAAATGAGTCAAATCAGTTTAGAACTTCATCACCAAATTAGTCAGTTCCTGTATCAAGAAGCCAAGCTTCTTGATGACTGGAAATTCCGCGAGTGGTTAGACACGCTGGCTGAAGATATTTCTTACACGCTACGTACTACACCAAACGCTCAAACGCGAGACCGTCGTCGTTCAGTTGAACCACCTACTACCTGGGTATTCAACGATACGAAAGATCTTCTGGAACGTCGTGTTGCACGTCTAGAAACTGGTATGGCTTGGGCTGAAGAGCCTCCATCACGTACCACTCACATGGTGAGCAACGTGATTGTTGAGCCGACTGAAGTTGAAGGCGAATACGATGTATACGTGACATACCTACTGTACCGTACTCAGAAAGAGAAAGACGTTACGATTTACTGTGGTAAACGTCATGACAAGATCCGCAAAGTTGAAGGCGGCCTGGGCTTCCAGATCTTCAACCGTAAGATCACGCTTGACCAAGTTACCTATAACTCACATAACCTGAGTGTGTTCTTCTAATGAATAAGATTTTTGTTTGCCAAGTTGACGAATTAGACGAAGGCGAAGCGTTAAAAGTGGATTGCGGCGTAAACGGTATCGAAGCGCTTGCAGTATTCAACAACGGTGGCGAATTCTTCGCAATGAACGACCGCTGTTCACACGGTAATGCTTCTATGTCTGAAGGCTACCTTGAAGACGACGGTACAGTGGAATGTCCACTTCATGCAGCTCGTTTCTGTTTGAAAACAGGTCAGGCACTTTGCTTACCAGCAACTGACCCAATTCAAACATTCCCAGTTGTACTTGAAGATGGTGCGTTATACGTAGAGATGGCAGGAGAGTAATCATGGGTTGGCTACAAGGCGAAGTTGCACTGATCACTGGTGGTGGTTCAGGTCTCGGTTGGGCACTGGTAGAACGTTTCCTGGAAGAGGGTGCACAAGTGGCCGTTCTTCAACGTTCACAGTCTAAAGTCGATGCACTGAATGCACATTTTGGTGACCGCGTGCTGGCAATCGCAGGTGATGTGGCCAGCTATGAAGACAACGTCCGCGCTGTTAAAGCAACTGTAGAACGTTACGGTAAACTCGACTGTTTCGTGGGTAATGCCGGTATCTGGGATCACTATGCAGATATCGTCAATACTTCAGGTGAGCAGCTGGAAAAAGCCTTTGATGAGATTATGGGGATTAATACCAAATCTCTGATCTTGGGTGCCAAAGCTGCACTTGATGAGCTCGTGAAATCTGAAGGTTCGATCATTTTCACACTGTCAAATTCTGCACTTTATTCTGCAGGTGGCGGTCCGGTTTACACTGCATCAAAACATGCCGGTGTAGGCATTATGAAAGAACTGGCTTATGAACTTGCACCTAAAGTCCGAGTCAATGCCGTTGCGCCATCAGGTATGAATGTGAATATCAAAGGTGCTGCATCTTTGGGTCAGGAAAATCTTGGCCTGCTCGATGCACGTGATCCTGAGAAAATCGCACGTGGCATGCCACTGAATTTCTTACCTGAGCCGGAAGATATGACAGGTTCATATGTGCTCTTGGCATCTCGTCAAAATAACCGTCCTTTGACTGGCGTTCTGATCAATGCAGAATGCGGTCTGGGTATTCGCGGCTTACGTCAGCCACGTGCCGGTTTCTTTGACGAATAAAAATCTAGTCTGAAATGGACTTTTCGGCAGCCTGTTCTTGGCTGCCTTCCTTTTAAGGAGTCTCTC
The DNA here is from genome assembly GCF_002381195.1 of Acinetobacter sp. UBA3461. Lineage (NCBI taxonomy): Bacteria > Pseudomonadati > Pseudomonadota > Gammaproteobacteria > Moraxellales > Moraxellaceae > Acinetobacter > Acinetobacter sp. UBA3461. Next base: position 2,905 of record NZ_DFRO01000042.1, read on the forward strand.
ATGGCCGTTAAACTTATTTGTGCGTCGCACAGTCCTTTAATGGAATTTGCTTCACCGCAGGAAAAACGCAAAGAACAGGCTGTTCGTGAAGCGTTTGAAAAACTGTCTGCTGAAGTAAAAGCTTACGACCCAACCCTGATCATTACCTTTGGTCCTGACCATTTCAATGGTTTCTTCTATGACCTGATGCCAAGCTTCTGTGTGGGCATTCGCGCGACTGCTGCAGGTGACTGGGACTATGGTAAAGACAATGCACACATTGATGTACCAGAAGACAAAGCACTGGGCTTAGTGCGTCGTGTACTCGATGAGGGCGTGGACGTTGCGTATTCTTACCGTATGCAAGCTGACCATGGTGTGACTCAGCCATTGCACTTCCTGTGCGACGGCAAACTTGATCGTTATCCAACGATTCCAATTTTCATTAATGGCGCTGCAGCACCGATGCCAACGACTAAGCGTACGATCGCTTTAGGCCGTGCTGTAGGTCAGTTCATCAAATCTCTGAACCTTGAAAATGAGCGTGTACTTGTCCTAGGTACAGGTGGTCTGTCACACGATCCACCAACTCCGCAAATGGGTTCTGTACCACCAGAAGTGGAAGAGTTCCTGATTGCAGGTCGTAACCCGACACCTGAAGCACGTAACGCGCGTCAGTCAAAAATTATTGCAGTGGGCCAGAAACTGGCAGCGGGCGATACCTCTGTTGCAGTTCCTCTGAATGCTGAATGGGATATCGCATTGCTTGAAAAATTCAAGAATGCCGACTTCGCTGCACTAGAAGCCATGACTGAAGCTGAAATCCGCCGTGATGGTGGCCGTGGTGGTCAGGAAGTCCGTTCGTGGATGGCGGCATTTGCTGCTTTAAGCGAAATGGGCGAGTACGAAATGACAACGCACTGTTATGAAGAAATCAGTGAATGGATTGCGGGCTTCGGCATCGTATCTGCAGAGTTAAAAGGTTAAAGACATGAGCAACATCGAAACCATCGTAATTGTAGGTGCTGGCCAGGCAGGTGCAAGCGCGATTTTAGAACTTCGTGGCAACAAATACGAAGGTAAAATCATTCTGATCGGTGATGAAACGCATCTTCCTTATGAGCGTCCACCACTGTCTAAAGACGTGATTCTAAAACCTGAAGAGACCAAGATTGAAATCCTGTCAGAAGAAAAACTGGCGGAACTTGGTGTAGAAACCATTCGTGGCAATGGCGTGAAAAAAATCAACGCTGAAGCGAAAACGGTTGAACTTCAAAATGGTGACGTTGTTGCTTATGACAAACTGTTGCTTGCTACAGGCGGCGCAGCTCGTCGTCTGCCGAACTTCGATGCGCTGGGTAAACATGTTTATACGCTACGTAACCTAGAAGATTCACAAGCACTGGTTCCAGTATTGCAATCAGGCCGTCGTATTGTCCTGATTGGTGGTGGCGTGATCGGTCTGGAACTGGCTTCTTCAGCACGTTTCAAAGAGTGTCAGGTAACTGTGATCGAAATGGGTCCTATGGTGATGGGCCGCTGTTCACCTCGTATCCTGAGCGAATTCCTGCTTGAACAACAACGTTTGGCAGGGATCGACGTTCGTCTGGAAACCAAAATTGCAGATTGCAAACTGGATGGTGAAGAAGTGGTGATTACCCTTGAGGGTGGTGAAGAACTTCGCGCTGATGCTGTAGTTTATGGTATTGGTATCGTGCCAAATGCACAATTGGCTGTAGAAGCTGACCTGGATGTTGATTTCGCGATTAAAGTAAATGAAAACTGCCAGACTTCAAATGCAGACATCTATGCAGCAGGTGATGTGGCAACTCAACTTCGTAATTGCGGTAACCACCGTCGTGTCGAAACTTGGGAAAATGCCAACCTGCAAGCAGGGATCTTTGCACGTCATGTGATGGGCGTTGAGCATCCGACACCTAACCCGGCATGGTTCTGGACAGATCAGTTGGACATCAATTATCAGTTCGTAGGTGACATGGCGGCTGCTGAATGGCAAGTTCGTGGTGAAATCAATCCAGAGCTTCGCGCTGAATCATCATTCGTGATGTTTGGTGTGACTGATGGCGTTATTGTCGGCGGTATTACGGTAAATGCGGCAAAAGAAATGCGTCACCTGAAAAAGCTGATCAGCAAGAATGCAGCGTTTGAAGCAGATAAATATTTAGATCTCAGCCAGGATCTTCGTAAACTTGTGAAATAACTTTGTTTTATTGATAAGTTTACAAAAGGGCAGACCTTGGGCAACTTGGGTCTGCTTTTTTATGAGTATTAAAAAATATTGAAAGATGTAGGGACTTGATTGTGATGAGCAGTTATCATGACCTCCAATTTTGATTCTACTTATATAAGTTATAGAGTAGGTGCTTTTACTTTTAAAAGATGAGCCATATATGGCGCAAGGTAACAAAAATCTTTTGAGCATTTGAGGCTACTTCCCTGTATCCCAAAAGCTCGAGCGGCATCCCTGCCACCATCAGTTTTGTCGATTGTGGATTTGAACGAGAAGTTAGTTCAATTCTTTCTAAAAAAATTTAATTGAGTCTTTTATGAATTCAAATTCATCTCCCATGCTGGTGACGGCAAGTATTTATGCCTTGCTGGTGCTGATCTGGGCAGCAACGCCACTGGCGATTGTCTGGAGCGTGCAGGAAGTGCACCCGATGTGGGTGCTGATCATCCGTTATTTCGGCGCTTCTCTGCTGGCGTTGGCGATCTTGGCTGCCATGCGTAATCCATTGCCATTTGATCGAACCTCCATGATGAGCTATGTAGCAGGTAGTCTGAACCTCATTGGTGCGCAGTTATTTATCTATCTGGCGGCGAATTATTTGACCTCTGGCTTAATGGCATTGATTTTCGGTTTCTCACCACTGGTTGCAGGTCTAATCGGGCATGTCATCCTGAAAACCAATCGTCTGATTTGGCTGCAATGGCTCGGTATGGCAGTTGCCGTCGGTGGTTTAAGTTTTGTCTTTGCGGAGTCAGCAGATAGTAAGGTGAATCCGTGGGGCGTGGTCCTGATGCTGATTAGCATGGTGTCTTATATCAGCTCGATTTTCTGGGTGAAGCAGATCAATGCGCCATTAAAACCGATGTCCCAAGCCACCGGTTCTTTGATTGTTTCCTCATTGGGATCATTGCTAATCATTCCATTTATCTGGCAATCTTTCCCAACACAAATGCCAAGTATGCAGGCGCTGTTCGGCTTTGGTTTTACCATGATCCTGTCTTCGATTGTGGCGATGCTGTGTTACTTCTGGCTGATTCGCCGTTTAGCCGCATCCACCGTATCCCTCAGTAATGTAATGACGCCAATCATTGCCCTGATTCTCGGTGCAACCCTGAATAACGAAGTGATCAGCAGCCATGCCTTTGCTGGTATTGCGGTAGTGATGTTCGGGATCGTGATGTACTTCTGGAAAGAATGGCGCGAGCAGTATTTTTCTAAATCTTAAAATAGATTGTTCAAGTTAAATTCAGACCTAAAAGGAAGCTTTGGCTTCCTTTTTTATTTTTGCAGTTTTAGATGCAGAATTGGGTAGGGATTACCTTCAGCATCGGTTTCTGAACGGCTGATCATCTCGAAACCATGTTTTAAATAGAAAGCAGTCGCATCAGGATTCTGCTCATTCACATCGACTTCAGTCACACCTAGAGCAAGCGCATGTTGTAATAACTGGCTGCCTATGCCTTTTCTAAATGCCGCAGGAGAGACAAACAGCATTTCCAGTTTGTTGCCTGCAATGCCCATAAAACCCAGAATCTGCTGCTGATGTTCCACATGGAACAATTGCACGTGGGTGAAATAATTATGATCAATAATCTGCTGACGGATCTTTAGGATCTGCGCGTCATTTAGGAAATGATGCGTAGCACGGACGGATTGTTCCCACAATTCTAGGAGCTGAGGATGCCGATCGGCAGAAGTATGGACAATTACAGGCATGAAGATTCCGATTAAAAATGAGAACAACAAAACAATAAACAATTTATCGCAGCAGTTTATTAAGATGCAAAGAGATAAAATGAAAAATCAAATAGATCCATCTGTTTGAGAAAAAAATTAGGACAAATTTGAATGTCGTCTGAATCGAATAAAATTGTGGTATATGCAGCGCTGTTTGGTAATCTGGCAATCGCGCTGGTGAAATTTGTCGCAGCCTATATCACCAACAGTTCTGCCATGTTGAGTGAAGCTATTCATTCGGTTGTGGATACCCTGAATGAAATTCTGCTGCTGCACGGCATGAAAAAATCTCAAAAACGCCCCGATGCATTGCATCCCTTTGGCTATGGTCGTGAGCTATATTTCTGGGCCTTTATCGTCGCTTTAATGGTCTTTGCTTTGGGTGCCATTGTATCAATCTATCAGGGTATCCAGCACATCATCCATCCTGAAGAAATGCGGGACCCGATGATCAACTATATTGTGCTCGGTATTGCGATTTTATGTGAAGGAACTTCTTGGTTCGTGGCTTTAAAAGCCTTTCGCAAACACAAAGGCAAAATGGGATATTTTGAAGCTTTTAGACGCAGTAAAGACCCAACAACTTTTACCGTGTTATTTGAGGACACGGCTGCATTGATCGGACTTTTTATTGCGCTGGTGGGTATTTTTCTCGCACATCAGCTAAATATCCCTGAGCTGGATGGGGTGGCCTCAATTCTGATTGGTGTGGTACTGGCTGTATCGGCCTGGCTGTTAGCGCGTGAAACAAAAGGGCTGTTACTTGGTGAAACTGCCGATCCGAAACTGCGAGAAAATGTGCTGCTGATTGCGCAAGAGGATATCGCAGTGTTTAGTGCCAACGGGGTACTGACCGAACAGATCGGTGCACATCAGGTGATTGCTTCTTTAAGCTTGGAGTTTATGGATAATCTGAATTCGGATGAAATTGAAGCCTGCGTCAACCGGATTGAAGCGCAGATCAAACAGATCCATCCGGAAATTATTACCCTGTTTGTGAAACCACAAACTCAGGCCGTCTGGCTGGAACGTACCCAGGGACGTGTATAAGAAGCTATTTTTTTAATTGATATGGATAGAAAATATCTTCAAATAGCAGCCTTTTAAACTGCATATTCAGATCACTGATTTAAATAGGCGCAGCGGCGTTTGCTTTTGCCAATAACATCCCTAAAGACAACAGTAAGCAGACGCAAAAGTGCATCTTGAACTAAAAAATCTCAGGATTCAAATCAATCTTTGTAATGATTGATAGACTCATGTTGTCGCTGGAGCGCCTTTCCTACATCTATGTTCTATAACTTTAGTCGAATAACAGAAGCAATGTTGAAGATAGTTTAATTTTCATCAACTCACCAGTTCTCTGCAATTTCCCTTAGAAAATTGCAAAAAATAAATAAACAATAGATTTACAAGCTTTTAGATAGAAGAAAACGATGGTTTGTATTCATAAAAATTGTTTTAGCTTGTCACATAAAAGGGGTATGTTGAAGTAAATAAGATGTTTAAACAGTTCAGATCAAACAGACTTTATAAAGTTTTGGAGCTACAAAATGACACAAGATTTGCAAGCATCAGGCTGCCCATTTCATCAAAAACACGAAGGTACAGCGGCAAGCAATGCCAGCTCACACAATACGGACTGGTGGCCAAATGCGCTTAACCTCGACATTCTTTCTCAACACGATAGAAAAACCAATCCTTTTGATCCCGACTTTGATTATAAAGCAGTATTTAATTCCCTTGACCTTGAAGCAGTAAAACAAGATCTGCGTGAACTGATCACGACCAGCCAGGCATGGTGGCCAGCAGATTATGGCAGCTATATTGGTATGTTTGTTCGTACTGCCTGGCACTTGGCAGGTTCTTACCGTAAGCAGGATGGACGTGGTGGTGCCAATACGGGTAACCAGCGTTTTGCACCGTTGAACAGCTGGCCAGATAATGTCAATACCGATAAAGGCCGTCGTCTGTTATGGCCGATCAAGAAAAAATACGGTAACAAGCTCTCTTGGGGTGACCTGATTATCCTCGCAGGGACAGTGGCCTATGAAGTTGCAGGTTTGAAAATTTTCGGTTTTGCTGGTGGTCGTGAAGATATCTGGCATCCTGAAAAAGATGTGTACTGGGGGGATGAACGCCAATGGCTGGCACCGACCGAAAGTCGTTATGAAAATAACCAAGATCGTTCAACGCTAGAAAATCCTCTTGCTGCGGTGCAAATGGGTCTGATCTATGTCAATCCTGAAGGAGTGGATGGTGTACAGGATCCTTTACGTACGGCGCAGGATATGCGAGTCACTTTCGACCGTATGGGCATGAATGACGAAGAAACAGTTGCCTTGACCGCAGGTGGTCATACTGTAGGTAAGTCACACGGTAATGGTAAAGCAGATTTGCTTGGACCAGATGTTGAAAGCGCAGATATCGAATTTCAGGGCTTGGGCTGGCATAACCCGGAAGGGACTGGTAACGCGGCGAATACCATGGTCAGTGGTCTGGAAGGTGCCTGGACCACCAACCCAACCAAATGGGACAATGAATTCTTCTATCTGTTGCTCAACTATGATTGGGAAAAAACTGTCAGCCCGGCAGGCGGGAAACAGTGGGAGCCGATTAACATCAAGGAAGAAGACAAACCATTTGATGCGCATGATACCAGTGTACGCCGTAATCCGATGATGACTGACGCTGACATGGCACTGAAAATTGATCCGGAATACCGTAAAATTTCAGAGCGTTTCTATCGTGATCCGGCCTACTTCTCTGAAGTGTTTGCACGCGCATGGTTTAAACTGACCCACCGTGATATGGGGCCAAAATCCCGTTATCTTGGCCCAGACGTACCGGCTGAAGATCTGATCTGGCAGGACCCAATTCCAAAAGTGGACTACACCTTGTCTGAGGCTGAAATTGAAGAACTCAAAGCAAAATTACTGATCAGTGGTTTAACCCCAACCGAACTGATCAATACGGCTTGGGATAGCGCACGTACTTACCGTGGTTCGGACTATCGTGGTGGTGCCAATGGAGCACGTATCCGTCTAGAGCCACAACGTCAATGGGAAGGGAATGAACCGGAACGTTTGAATAAAGTATTGAATAAACTTGAAGAGATTCAGGCAGGTCTTGAGAAGAAAGTCAGTATTGCCGATCTGATTGTATTGGGCGGTAGCGCAGCAATTGAACAGGCAGCCAAAGCAGCAGGTGTAAATATCAAGGTGCCATTTACACCGGGCCGTGGCGATGCATCTCAGGAACAGACAGATGCCTATTCATTTGAAGACCTGTTACCGAAATACGATGGTTTCCGTAACTGGCTAAAAGATGAATATGTGGTTCAGGCTGAAGAGCTGCTAGTCGATCGTGCACAACTGTTAGGGCTGACTGCACCTGAGATGACTGCGCTGGTTGGGGGTATGCGTGTACTCGGAACCAACTATGGTGGTGCGCCAGAAGGTGTCCTCACCAACAATGTTGGTGTCTTAAGCAATGACTTCTTTGTGAACCTGACGGATATGAACTATCAATGGAAAGCAACTGGCCGTAACCAGTATGACATTGTTGAACGTGCGACAGGTGTGAAGAAATGGACTGCAACACGTGTAGACCTGGTCTTTGGTTCGAATTCGATTCTTCGTGCTTATGCAGAAGTATATGCTCAGGATGACAATAAAGAAAAATTCGTGCGTGACTTTGTCAAGGCATGGGTCAAAGTCATGAATGCAGACCGTTTTGATGTGAAACGATAATTTTTCGATCTTGAAATAGGAAACCGGTCGTAGGGCCGGTTTTTTATTACCTGAATTTTTATTGGTCAATCAGCTCATAGAACGACCAGTCATGAAAAATAGATGGTCTTACTGAAAACTTAATAGGTATTCGCCACTTTTTCTCTATACTGGACTGAAAACCACACAACAAAAATGAAGATTAAGGAAGAGAAGATGAACACATGGACAACCCATCAGATCAGCAATCAGTTTGATGAAAAACAGGACTATAACCTGTTTGCAACTGACGCCACTTTGCAGGAAATTTTGCAGAGCTATGGTAGTCAGGATCAGACAATTTTAAATGAAATGGGGCAGGTGGTGGGTTCATCAGAATATTATCAATATGCCGATCTGGCAAACCGGCATACGCCTATTCTGCATGCTTTTGATGCCCGGGGTCGCCGTCGTGATTATATTGAATTTCATCCTGCATGGCATCAATGGATGCGCATTAATCGTCAGTTTGATAGTCATGCACATCCTTTTAATCAGGCTGAATCAAAATCTAAATGGGTCGACTGGGCAGCACGGTTTTACCTGAGTGGACAGGTAGAATGTGGCAGTCTGTGCCCGACTTCGATGACCCTCGGCAGTATTCCTTTGATCCAGCGTGAACCGGAACTTTGGGCCAAAATCGGCGATAAATTATTATCTACTGAATACGATGAACGTGATCTGCCGATTGCCCAAAAAAAATCAATCTGGCTGGGTATGGGGATGACCGAAAAGCAGGGTGGTTCCGACGTTCGGGCGAATGAAACCTTTGCCGTGCCTATCGGTGAATCAGGTCGAGGGCAGGCTTATCTGCTGACCGGTCATAAATGGTTTTTTTCAGCACCGATGTGTGATGCCCATCTGGTCGTGGCGAAAACTGAACAGGATGGTCTGGCCTGTTTCTTTGTTCCACGTTGGCGTGAAGATGGAACCAAGAATAATATTCATGTACAGCGACTCAAAGACAAAGTTGGGAATCGTAGCAATTCCAGCTCGGAAGTTGAGTTTCAGGAAGCTTGGGGCATCATGATCGGTGAAGCAGGACGGGGTATCCCAACTATCATTGAAATGGCGAACTACACCCGTCTGACCTGCTCGGTTGGCAGTACTGCGATGTTACGTCAGGCGCTGGTGCAATGTCTGGCCTATACCCGACAGCGTAAGGCTTTTGGCAAGCATCTGGCAGCACAGCCCTTAATGCAGGCAGTGCTGGTTGATCTGGCACTGGAAACAGAAGCGGCAATACAGCTGAGTTTCTATCTGGCTTCTTGTTATGAAAATGATGATGCCTTGTCACTAGCCTGGAAGCGGATTATGACCCCGGCTTCCAAATTCTGGATCTGCAAACGTGCCGTAGAATTGACCGGTGAAACCATGGAAGTCTTTGGTGGTAATGGCTATGTCGATCATGGCATCATGGCACGAATTTTCAAAGAAGCGCCAGTGAATACCATTTGGGAAGGCTCAGGCAATGTTATGTGTCTGGATGTACTGCGTGCCATTGGTCGTGAACCGGAATCGATTGAAATACTGTTTCAGGATTTGGCTGCTACTGCAATGCAGGATGAAATACTGAAACAGGAACTTCAGACGCTGTTTAAACTGTTTCAGCAGCCTGCAGATGAACTGCAATTTATGGGGCGTAGTCTGGTCAGCCGCTTGACTATTTTAGCCCAAGCCGTATTACTGCAACGTCATGCACCTGAATTTATTTTTAATGCATTTATTCAGACCCGATACAGCAAGTTTCATGGACGAGTAGTAGGTATGATGAGTGCCAAACAAGTAGATGTAGAGAGGATTTTGGAACGGGCTTTAGCTCAAGACTCATCTTCATAAAATATTAAAAAGGAGGAGAGAATAGCTTCTTGTTAAAAGTTATTCTCAAATCCTAAAAATATTGGAAACCACTTGAAATATACTGAATAGAGCGCAATATATGCACAGTGTCAATTCAGATGCTATGTCAAAAAACAGGTGAAAAGATGGCAAAGAAAAAGCAGCTACCAGAAGCAGTAATACATAACTTTGTGGCCAAACACATGCATGAGGTCAACAAAAGCCAAGTGTTTACAGACCGCAAAAAAGATGCAAAACGTGGCTATAGCAAGCACAAAGAAGGGAGATACTCAAATGACTATCTCCCTTTTTGTTTATGGCAGTTTTGCTAAATTTAGCAGCTTAAGCTCCCACGATTCGGGTCGCGCCTTTCACCATATCTCCCAGACCATGCGTGCGGAAATAATGTTCCATCCAGCTTTTTACGACCAGCGGATTATCCAGTTTTAGCACATGTTCCAATAAGTCCTGAGCATCCGGCATGGGTACATGACAAATCGTCTTACGCACCCGCAGAATATTACTTGAACTCATTGACAGGGTATTAAAGCCCATGGCCATCAGCAGCACAGCCGAAATCGGATCACCTGCCATTTCCCCGCATATACTGATCGGTTTTTCATTACGATGACAATCCTGTACCAAACGGGTCAGGGCACGTAAAACGGCAGGGTGCAAATGCGAATAAACGTTGGCGACACGCGGGTTATTACGATCCACTGCCAGTAAATATTGGGTCAAGTCATTAGAGCCGACCGAGAAGAAGTCGACAAATTCAGAAAATTCATCAATCTGATACAGGACACTCGGCACTTCTAGCATGATACCAATTTTAGGCTTGGTGATCTTGACCTGTTCTTCTTCTTGGACTGCAACCCAGTCACGTTCCAGCAAATATAGTGCTTCTTCTACTTCGCTGACACTGGTGATCATTGGTAGCAGGATATGTAGATTATTCAGTCCAATACTGGCTTTTAACATCGCACGAATTTGCGAAGAGAAAATTTCTGGATGATCGAGGGTAAAACGAATCCCGCGCCAGCCCAATGCCGAATTTTCTTCTTCAATCGAGAAATATGGCAGGTCTTTATCTGCCCCAATATCGAGGGTACGCATCACCACCGGTTTATTGGCGAAATGAGTAAGTTGCTGGCGGTAAATGGCACGCTGTTCTTCTTCACCCGGGAAGCGGTCGCGCAGCATAAACGGAATTTCAGAACGGTATAAACCGACACCTTTGGCACCGCGCTGTACACCGCGTACCACATCAATCATCAAGCCTGTATTCACAAACAGGCGTACAGCCACACCATCTGGGGTAATCGCATCCTTGGTTTCATATTGACGCAGATCTTTGGCGAGCTGTTCTTCTTCTTTCTGAATTTCTTTATAACGGGTACGCAGACGACGTGGCGGATTGATAAATACCCGACCCTGATGCGCATCAACAATCATTTCGACATCATCAAGGGTATTGATAGGTAATTCGGTCACACCCACTACGGTCGGAATACCGAGTGCACGCGCGACAATCACCATATGTGAATTCATTGCACCTTCAGTGGTGACAATCGCTGCAATTTTATCAACAGGTAATTCTACCAGCGCTGCGGTCGAGATTTCCTCGCCAATCAGGATGCTTTCATCGGTCAGTTCACGATGGCTTTCATCAGCTTCCTGTAATTTAGCCAGAATCCGGCGGCCTAAATCTTTCAGGTCAGCAACACGTTCACGTAAATAGTCATCTTCCATCTGGGCAAACTGCGCCACATGGTTTTCAATGACAATTCGTACCGCTCCTTGCGCCCAGTGACCTTCACGGATCAGTTCCTTGATTTCAGCCGGCAGGGCATTTTCGTCCAGCATACGCAGGAACACACTGAACAGTGCACGTTCCTCAGCCATGAGAGCATCCTGCATCTTGTCATCAAGAGACTGGATTTCTTCACGTACGGAATTTAGCGCGTTGTCGAGCAGGGCAAGTTCTTCGCTGATGTCATCCGCTTCACGATCCGGAACTGCTCCCAGATCTGCGGGCGGATAGAGGATCACGGCACGACCTAGAGCAATACCACCTGAGCCTGATACACCCTGGAAGGTTTTATAAGCAGGCAGATTGCTGGGCTTGCGGAACACATCAATATTGCCGACTGCATGGGCATGGGCAATTACACCAGAGAGCTGAGCACAGAGCGTCACTAAGAAGGATTCAGCAGCTTCTGAGAAATCCTGAGGTTCTTTATTCTGAACCACAAGAACGCCCATGACCTTACGACGGTACATGACCGGAACGCCAAGGAAAGAGTTATAAATTTCTTCCCCGGTTTCAGGTAAATACAAGAAACGCTCATGTTTCGGGGCATTGTCAAGGTTGACGATTTCCTCGCGCTGTCCGACCAGCCCCACCAGACCTTCACCAGTTTGCAGCGACACATGGCCCACCGCTTCAGGTTTTAGGCCCTTAGATGCCATCAGTAGATAGCGCTGGTTGCGCTCATCCAGCAGATAAATGGAGCAGACGTCGACCTGCATCGCTTGGGCTACCTGATTAACCATAATGTCGAGTGATTCGTGCAAACTGGCTGACGCATTGATCTCTTGAACAATACGTCTCAGGGTCTCCAGTTGCATATTCGACATTCGCGCTGCTCCTTCGTAATTTAGGGTCCGGTATATTCTTTATTTATAACAATAACTGCCTAAAAAATCTGCATATTTGTGCAGTTTTTAAGGTTTTTCCTTGGGAAGTTGCTGACATAGTTCTACCATGGCCTTGCGGTATACGTCGCGTTTAAAATTCACGACCTGACCAAGCGGGTACCAGTAACTGACCCACTGCCATTGATCAAATTCGGGCGGGTCAGACAGATCAAGCTGAATGTTCTGTACTGACGCCGTCAGTTTGAGTAAAAACCACTTTTGTTTCTGGCCGATACACACCGGATCTGAATCCGTACGAATGTACCGGTGTGGCAAACGATAACGCAGCCAGCCTTTGGTTTGCGCTATAATTTGGACATGTTCGGGCAGTAAGCCGACTTCTTCTCTCAGCTCACGGTAGAGTGCCTGCTCAGGGGTTTCTCCATATTGGATACCTCCTTGTGGAAATTGCCATGCATTGTGTCCAATGCGCTTCGCCCATAAAACCTGTCCAGCATCGTTTGCCAAAATGATCCCGACATTCGGTCGGAAACCTTCAGAGTCGATCATTTGGCACCTAATATTGTGTAATTTATGCCTTTGCCCTCGGGGATTTTTATTTCTGTATCCAGCACGAAAAAAGCAAAGTTTAAAAATGTTAAAATTGCTATGATCTTAACGAATTTCTATCGACTAGCGGAGATAGATTTACAATTTTTTTCTTAAATTTCAGTTTTTACGAGTATTTTCATGAAATTGGCGCTATTTGATCTCGATCACACCTTGTTAAATACAGATTCGGATCATTCTTGGGGAGAATTCTTGGTCAACGAGGGCCTGGTTGACCCTGTTCATCACCGTGCCATGAATGACAAGTTCTATGAAGATTATAAAAAAGGTCAGCTGGACCCCTATGCCTATAATGAATTTGTCTTTGAATTTTTAACCAAACATGACAATGATTATCTGACTGAACTACATCAACTATTCATGCAAAAAGTCATTCGTCCGCAAATGCGTCCAGAAGGTTTTAAGGCAATTGAACGTCACCGTGAAGCAGGACATGAATTGGTCGGTATTACTGCAACTTCTGACTTTATTACTGCGCCAATTTTTCGTGAATTTGGCATTACCGAAATTATCGCGACGAATGCTGAAATTGTTGATGGTAAATATACCGGTAAAGTGATCAATACTGCCTGTTACCAAAAAGGCAAACTGATCCGCCTGGAACAGTGGCTGGAAGGCCGTGATGTGACCGAGTCCTGGGCCTATTCGGATTCAATCAATGACCGCTTCTTGCTGGAACATGCTGATCATGCCATTGCAGTCAATCCGGATGATCGTTTAGAAGCACTGGCGAAAGAGCAGGGCTGGGAAATTCAGGACTGGTCGATTTAATCATCTGAAGCGTTCAAATCTGTGAAGCACAACTCAGGTTGTGCTTTTTTATGTGCACAGATTCAAGGTGAAAAATAAACTATTGTCACACTAGCTCACTGCAGCTCATGCTAAGCTTAATTTGCATAATGAGAATAAGGGAAACTCAGAGGTAGTTGAAATGAATAAAGTAAGACCACGCATGACGCACCTATTTGAACAGTTGGGCCTGGATGCCAGTGAGGAAGGAATTGCAACCTTCATTAACAATCATCAGCTGCATAAGGATTTTAATCTGCTGGATGCACCCTACTGGTCTGAGGCACAGCGCCAGTTTCTCGCTGAAAAGATTACGTCTGATGGTGAATGGGCCATCGTGGTAGACCAACTGAATGAATCCCTGCATGAGGATGCGACCATCGAAATCTGAATGTATCTTAAAACCAAAAGCCAGTCCGATGACTGGCTTTTTATTCGATTTTGGCATCTTAACGTATGCGTTTCCATAAAGTGACCTGTGACAGGGTATGCTGATATTTACGCGCTGTTTCACGGATCACAAAAGGAACATCTATAGGTTCAGCCAGCATTTCAAAATGTGGACTCAATAATTCCTGTATTCCATCTAAGGTTGTAAAATTTTCTCCAGCCTGCTTAAAACCGCCTAACCATTCACTACGCGCGGTATGTTCGTCCAGCCAGGTATAAGGTGAAGCCAGCATCAGAATACCGCCAATATTCAGTCGCTGATGAATCTCGTGTAAAAAGGCTTTAGGGTGGTGCAACCGATCAATCAGATTGGCTGCCAGAATGAAATCGTATTCCTTAAATTGCGGTTTTAGATTGCAGGCATCCGCCTGATAAAACTCGACCTTGTGAGCAACCTGATCAAGTCCAGTCTCTTGCAGTGAACAGGATTTATATTCGACCAGTTCACCTTCAACCGGAATGGTATAACCTAAAGTTGCACCTTGCGCTAAGGCTATACCTTGCTGAATAAAACGTGCCGAGAAATCTAGACCTGTTACCTGTGCAAAATGCTGCGCAAGTTCAAAGCTGGCGCGTCCTGTGGCACAGCCAAGATCGAGTGCTTTTTTTCTGGCAGTTTTTACAAAATAAGGCTCGGCGAGGATAATGAGAGACCTGGCAAAATTCGGAATGCCAAAATACTCCTGACCGTACTGAAATTCCAGATACTGCGAAATCAGTTCATCCGTCTGATAATGTGAATGATAGGGTGAAACTGGTTCATCTGACCCAGCCACATAGCGAAAACCCGCATGCTGGAAAAAGTGTCGTCTAAAGGCATAACGGGAACTATGCAAAGCTTCATTACCACCTGAAATCCAGGAACCGCCTTTAATCAGGTTATGCCGATCATCGAAGGTTGGGGTACTAAAGTCATCATAAATTGGATGGACCTGAAAACCTTCAAAGGGATAGATTGCAGTTTCAGTCCATTGCCAGACATTGCCTTGTACATCATAAAACTCGCCTTGCTGGAACTGGTGTACCGGACAAGGATTAGGTGCATGTTGCAAGGCGATATTGGCTTCTAAAGGTAGCGGTCGTTTAGGATTCAGGCCGACATGGTCATACAGCCGATACCATTCATCTTCGCTCGGCAAACGGATTGATTCACCGGTTTGTGCTGATTTCCAGTTACAGAAGGCTTTGGCTTCGTGGTAATTCACCTCGACTGGCCAATCCCACGGCATCGGAATTTCTTCCAGCATGATGCGCAAATGCCAGCCATCCTCTTTTTTGATCCAGAAGCTTGGATGTTGCGCTTCAATAAATTCCAGCCAGGCGTTACCTTCTTCACTCCAGTATTCTGACTGCTGATAACCATCAGCTTCGACAAAGTTGAAAAATTCCTGATTGGACACCAGAAATTGTGATGCTTGAAACGCGTTGATTTCAGCTTCATGCAGACCGTATTCATTGTCCCAGCCATAATATGGATCAGTGAAATTTTTATTCAGTCGAACCGTTCCCGCAGGAACAGGAAGAAGCTGGTTTTCTGGTGCAGGGCCAGTCAGGATTCGGGCATGCCATAGTGGATGATTCTGCACATATTGCAGTTGATGTTGTCGAATCAATACCGACGAAGTTTCCAGGTGGATCCGTTCATGCTCAATACCCATCAGGATTGACCACCATGGATTCTGCCAGTTGAGGGGGAGTTCTAGAGGTGCATTTTCTATGATCTTCAGTACCAAGGCTCGTACCTGGTGCCGATACGCTTTTACTTCACTGACTTCAGGCCAGTCATAATTCTGATCATCCAGATCGTCCCAGCTCATCTCATCTACACCGATGGCAAAGATACTTTCCATATGTGGATTCAGCTGTTCAGGAATCAGTTTGCTGAGCAGCAGTTTATTGACAAAAAAAGTAGCGGTATGACCGAAATAGAAAATCAGCGGATGACGCAGACTAATCGGTTTGACATAAAATGCTTCTTCATTGCGCAGACAGTCAAACAGGGATTCGTAGGTGTCAAAGGTATTCAGGAAATATTCACGAATCACATGACGCGCTGTGGCAATGTCTTCAAAGTTTAAATTAGGTGTTGGAAGCAGGCGAATTTTGCCCTGTTGCCAAGGGCTGTCGTCTGCTAAATATGTAGATGACTTACTATTTGGCTGGTTAGGTTTAAATAAGGTTGAATCGGGCTGCATCCATCAGACTCCATTAAGAATTTTAAAATATTCCACTGATAAGTCCGCGCAGGGAATATCCTAAACTTAATGCAAAGCAGGATGCAGTTGTTGCTCATTTAGGTAACAAAATGCTGCGAATTGAATCCATCGCAGCCTCTTATTTTAAAATGAAGTGACTTAGAGTTTAGGCTGTTGCATTAACTCAACCAGGGCCTGTGCAGCTTTGGACTGGGTACGTCCCGGATGCCAGACCATGCCAAGCTGGCGATTCATTTCCAGAGGAATATCCAGCTGTTGCAAGTCATGATTTACAAGAGTTTGTGGTAGTACTGACCAGCCCAGACCAATGGAAACCAGCATGCGGATCGATTCGAGTGGATTATTACTCATGGTGATCTTTGGTTTGACACCACGCTTTTCAAACTCTGCCATGGTAATTTGCGTGGTATAGGTTTGTGCAGACGGTAACAGGCTCGGGTAATGCACCAGATCGTCCAGTGACAGATTCTTCTGCTGGGCCAATGGATGGAAGGGAGCAACTACAAACACCAATGGATCGTTCCAGATAGTCACATAGTTCAGCCGTTCATCGCCATGTGGAGGTAAAGTCAGGAAAGCCAGTTCCAAGTCACCGGCAATCACCTGTTCATGCGCCTGTTCAGAATCAACAAAGTGCACATCCAGGGTCACATCCGGATATTGCAGTACATACTGACGCAAATGTGCTGGAAGGTGATGTAGACCAATATGATGACTGGTACCAATTTTCAGTTTGCCCTGAATCTGGCCTTGTTCATGACTAAGGGTATGATGAATATCGCCCAGTTCATTGAGCCAGTTTTTCACTTTCGGTAACAGCGAATGCGCGGCATGGGTTGCTTGTACACCACGACCCGCTGATTCAAACAGCTTGACTCCAAAATACTCTTCCAGACTATGAATCCGTTTGGTCACGGCGGGTTGAGTAATAAAAAGCTGATCTGCCGCCAGAGAAATTGATCCAGTTTCCATGACTTTTACAAAGGCTTCAAAGGCTGCGAGATTCATCTTAATCACCTATAAAGATTTTTTATGCGTATCTCTATTGTTGTAATATTTTAAGAATAAATCAAAGGAAAAGTTGTATCTATTGCTGTAAAATCCGACATTCATTGATCGCTAATACAATAGATAGCTGGAAATAGCGGCTCGAACCCAAAAAAATATTTTATAAAAATCGGATATGCATCAATAAAAAAAGCCACCGAGGGTAAGCGGTGGCAAAACGAGGAATAAGGACAGAAAAGAATTTAGGCTGTGATTTCCTCATTATTGCTCTGTTCAGATTTTGCCTCCCAGGCTTTTTCGTGGAAGAAGAAAGCAACAGCCTGAACAGTCGGTTCTAATAAACTTAATGCAATTGCCATGGCTAAACTACCAGTTACAAAATAACCGACTAACATGGCTACCGTGATGTGCATGACGTAATAGCTCAAGGTTTTCTTGAACATACGCTGATTATCTACAACAAATTTTTGAACGTGTGCCATGTCGATATTCCTCAAAAAATAAATTCAATGTTTTCTGTATGAATAAATAATAATAATTCTCATTTAATTTGTAAAAACGTATATTTTGTAAAAAATGATCGGAAAATTAGATTAAATAAAAATCAATATTGGTCTGTTTAGAATCCAATTTTAAAGATTCCAAAAAGTTTATTAACTAATAAAAATGATAAATTAGATTTATGTGACCGCAGCGATATAATCAAAATTAGAGATAGAATTTACCCAGTCCAGTGGAGTACATCGACATGGCAGGCGAGACCCAAACAGCAAAAACATTATACGATAAGTTATGGGATGACCATTTAGTAAAACAGCGTGACGATGGTTCAGCTTTACTTTATATCGACCGTCATTTATTGCATGAAGTAACTTCTCCGCAGGCATTCGAAGGCTTACAACTGGCGGGTCGTAAACCATGGCGTTTAAGCGCGAACGTGGCAACGCCAGACCATAACGTACCGACTTCTACCAAAGAACGTTCAGAAGGTATTTCTGGGATTGAAGATGAAACTTCACGTATCCAGGTACAAACCTTAGATGACAACTGTAAAACCTTTAATGTGATGCAGTTTGACATTAATGATGTTCGGCAAGGCATTGCACATGTTGTGGGTCCAGAACAGGGCTTGACCTTGCCAGGCATGACGGTGGTATGTGGTGACTCACATACTGCAACGCATGGTGCTTTCGGCTGTTTGGCACATGGTATCGGGACTTCTGAAGTTGAGCATGTATTGGCAACCCAATGCCTGGTTCAAAAGAAGATGAAAAACATGTTGGTGCGCGTTGACGGCAAACTGGGTCAGGGCGTAACTCCAAAAGACGTAGTTTTAGCCATCATTGGCAAAATTGGGACTGCGGGTGGTACAGGCCATGCCATCGAATTTGGCGGTCAGGTCTTCCGCGACATGTCGATCGAAGGCCGTATGACCGTATGTAATATGGCGATCGAAGGCGGTGCCCGTGTTGGTATGGTCGCAGTCGATGATAAAACCATTGAATATGTGAAAAACCGTCCATATGCACCGAAAGGTGAGCAGTGGGATCAAGCGGTTGCTTACTGGAATACCTTGCATTCTGATGAAGGTGCGCACTTTGATACCGTTGTGGTATTACAAGGTGAAGAGATTGAACCACAAGTATCTTGGGGGACTTCTCCTGAAATGGTGATTCCAGTCTCTCAAGCAGTGCCTACTTTAGAACAAGCCAAAGATGACGTACAACGCAATGACTGGACACGTGCTTATCAATACATGGGTTTAACTGCTGGTCAGGCCTTGTCTGATATCCAGTTAGACCGTGTATTTATCGGCTCTTGTACCAATTCACGTATTGAAGATATTCGTGCTGCGGCTGAAGTGGCGAAAGGTAAAAAGGTTGCACCGAGCATTAAACAGGCGATGGTAGTTCCAGGTTCTGGTTTGGTCAAAGCACAAGCTGAATCTGAAGGTTTAGATAAAATCCTGATTGAAGCAGGCTTTGAATGGCGTGAGCCGGGTTGTTCAATGTGCTTGGCCATGAACGCTGATAAGTTACAACCGGGCGAGCACTGTGCATCTACCTCTAACCGTAACTTCGAAGGTCGTCAGGGCAATGGCGGTCGTACCCACTTGGTGAGCCCAGCAATGGCAGCAGCAGCAGCAATTGCCGGTCACTTTGTTGATGTACGTTCATTCTAATCGGCTAGTAGGAGCAAAGACATGAAAGCTTATACCGTTGAACAAGGTATCGTTGCACCATTAGACCGTGCCAATGTAGATACCGACTTAATTATTCCAAAACAGTTTTTAAAATCGATCAAACGTACCGGTTTTGGTGAAAATTTATTTGATGAATTGCGTTACCTGGATGAAGGTTATTTAGGTCAGGATAATTCAAAACGTCCCTTAAACCCTGATTTTGAGTTAAACAAACCACGTTACCAAGGTGCATCAATTTTAATTTCACGTGCTAACTTCGGTTGCGGTTCAAGCCGTGAGCATGCGCCATGGGCATTGAATGAATACGGTTTCCGTACCGTAATTGCACCAAGCTATGCGGATATTTTCTTCAATAACAGCTTTAAAAACGGCATGTTGCCAGTAATCCTGTCTGAAGAAATTGTTGACCAGTTATTTAAAGAATGTGCTGCGACTGAAGGTTATCAATTAACAATTGATCTTGCAGCGCAAGAAGTACGCACACCATCTGGTGAAAGCTTCAAGTTTGAAGTTGATCCATTCCGCAAGCATTGTCTTTTAAACGGTTTGGATGACATCGGTTTAACTTTGCAGGATGCCGATGCGATTCGCGCTTATGAAGAAAAAACCAAACAATCTCGCCCTTGGGTATTTGCAGAAATTAGTGGCTAAATCTAGTTAAATTGTCATAGCGGGAAAGTCTAACCCTTGCTAATATCGTGAAATCATGGAAATTTCGTTTGGGTTAGACATTCAGCATGGCCAGCTATTGGAAACAGTTATTTGCATTGGGTACGGTTTCGATGTTAATGACAGCATGTCAGACCATCGATACGATACAGTTGAAGAAATTGACAGATTCGGCTGTAAATAGTTCAGATGCCCTGATTTATTGTTCAGGTACCCACGATTGTAATTTTGAACGTATGGATGATATCAAGATCATCAATGCTGAAAAGCGACATGTGGAGAGTGAAGCGCTCAAGCTCAAGCTTGTGCGTTTACAAGCAAAAAGCCTGAAAGAGCCTAATCCGGTTTACCTGTCGGTACCCGCGGGGCAGCATGAACTGGTGGTACGCTTTTATCCGATTAGTCCGGATAAGGCCGAAGTTCTACATGTATTCCAGAACTTCCAGGCCAAGCATAAGTACACCTTTAAGATGTATCGCCAGCGCTCGACTCGAAACACCAGCTTATTGCAGGCCTCTGCACCTGATCCACTGTGTGTAGATCTGTTGCAGAACACCAAAATAATTCGACGCTTCTGCAAGCCATACAATGTTGAAACTGGCATTGCCGAGTTTGTAGAACAGAAAATTTAACCCAGTCAGCGAAATGCTGACTTTATAAATGGAATATCTCATGTCTAAACAAATTTTGATTTTAGCTGGTGACGGCATCGGTCCTGAAATTGTGAAAGCAGCAGAGCAAGTGCTGACTCGCGTAAATGAAAAATTTAATTTAGATCTAAGCTGGGAACATGGCCTGTTGGGTGGTGCTGCGATTGATGCACATGGTGCACCTTATCCAGATGTGACGTCTGAGCAGGCAAAAAAAGCTGATGCAATTCTGCTTGGCGCTGTGGGTGGTCCTAAATGGGATACGATTGAACGCTCAATTCGTCCTGAACGTGGTCTGTTAAAATTGCGTAGTGAACTGAACCTGTTCGCGAACCTGCGTCCGGCGATTCTCTATCCGCAACTTGCTGATGCGTCTAGCCTGAAACCTGAAATTGTAGCTGGTCTAGATATCCTGATCGTACGTGAATTGACAGGTGGTATCTACTTCGGTCAACCACGTGGTATCCGTGAACTGGAAAATGGTGAAAAACAAGGTTTTAACACTGATGTGTATTCAGAGTCTGAAATCAAGCGTATTGCCAAAGTTGCATTTGAACTTGCCGGTCTGCGTGGCGGTAAAGTATGTTCAGTCGATAAAGCAAACGTGCTTGAAGTGACTGAGCTTTGGAAACAAACCGTTACTGCATTGAAAGAAGAGCAATATCCAGACATCAACCTGTCGCATATGTATGTCGACAATGCTGCAATGCAGTTGGTACGTGCGCCTAAACAGTTTGACGTAATTGTCACTTCTAACCTGTTCGGTGACATTCTGTCTGACGAAGCGGCAATGTTAACGGGTTCAATTGGTATGTTGCCATCTGCTTCTCTAGATGAGAATGGCAAAGGCATGTATGAACCATGTCATGGTTCTGCACCAGACATCGCAGGTCAAAACCTAGCAAATCCATTGGCAACCATTCTGTCTGTTGCAATGATGCTGCGTTACACCTTCCGTGAAGAAGCGGCTGCAAAAGCAATTGAAGATGCAGTAGGTCATGTATTGGATCAAGGTTTACGTACTGCGGATATTATGTCCGAAGGCATGAGCAAAGTCGGTACAGTGGAAATGGGCCAGGCAGTAGTTGCTGCATTGAACTAAATTTCACTCCAGAACTGATCAATAAAAAACGCAGCTCAGGCTGCGTTTTTTTGTGTCTGCTGAATTAACAGGTTCGGCCGGTATATTTCACTGCTTGTGCAATATTGTCCTTGAGTTCAAAAACAATTTTACATTGCAGGTTTACGTCATAGCCACGCGATGGACTATGTGTCACCGGAATGGGTACGGTTCCAGTGCCGGCAACCGGATGCTGAGCGACAGAGAGTGGAAGTGCAACGGGACGCTGCACGATATAGACCAGTTGCCCGGCTGAAAGTACAGGTTCATTTACCTGCTGGTAGCCGAGTTTGCTTAAATCCAGATTGGCATAAATGGTTTGGCTAGACTGTCCAATATACTGCTGTAAATAAGCGTCACGTTCGGCTTGAGACAGGGTAGGCGTATGCGTACATGCAGACAACAGCAGAAGCATGCCTGGTAACACGAGTTTCATTTGGCGAAATGCAGATAACATATTTTCTGACTCCTACAAAAGCCATTGCGGTTATTGTAGCGAGGAGAAAACGAGCTTATTGTTGTAATTTGACACACGGTAGAGAGAAGTATCCTGATAAATTGGACCTCTCATTAAATCTCATACAGGTTTTAAACTTCACTGGACACAGTTTAGCAAGCTTTACCGGTATAACGAATGTCCTGAACAATTTCATCTTTCAAGTCAAACCAGATTTGGCATTTCATCTTAATGTTATAACCTCCATTCGAAGGCATTGGAATTGGTGCACCAGGGGAGATACTTTGACTAATATTAGGTGTACCCATCGGAATATTCACATCCCGGAAAATAGTATAACTGAGAAAGTCTGCTGTTTGAATGGGGTGCTGGGAGGTTTTAAATCCCATTGCACGAAGATCAAGTTGGCTGTGAACCTGTGCGGCAGTTTGACCGATATAGGGCTGTAGAGAATGATGCAGATGCTGATTGCTGCCTGTAGCACATGCAACAAGAGACAAGCTGGAAAGCAGAGTCAAATATTTCATATTCATTGTTTTTATAAATATTGTTTTAATTAAATTGAATAGTCTTGTAATTCTCAGGCTATGTCAAATTGTTTTATTTATTGGTAAATAATGAATAATTAAAGTCACAAAAAAAGCCACCCTGATCAGTGGCTTTTTTTACTGACGCTAAATCTTAGCGTGCACGATAAGTGATACGACCCTTAGTTAAGTCGTAAGGAGTCATCTCCACTTTTACACTGTCGCCAGTCAAAATACGGATATAGTGTTTACGCATTTTACCAGAGATATGAGCAATCACTTCGTGACCGTTTTCTAAACGTACACGGAACATAGTATTAGGAAGCGTCTCGGTGACAACGCCTTCGAACTCGATGAGTTCCTCTTTATTGGCCATAGCCTACCTAAAAGAATAAATTAGAAAGGCGCAAATTATAGTCAATTTTTTCGTATAACACAAGGCATAGCAGGCTTTAGACTGATCATCTGAAAGTAAAATAAGCGAAGCATCAGTACAAATATTTTAACTAAAAAACTGCTTGTTGATGTTGTCAGTTTGGTCAATCACAGTTAATCTAAAAAATATCTTTTTAGGTATAAATGAAGCACATACAAGGAAGGTTTTTGAGTGGGTCAGCTAACAGATGCATCGGTTGTACTGCGATTAGGCTACCAGGCGATACGTCGTGCGGGTTTGCCAACCGAAGAATTGCTTACTAAAGCAGGAGTTGCCTTAAACCAGGTTGAAGCCAATGACCGTACCCCGTTGAGTGCACAGTATGCATTCTGGGTCGCGGCAGAAGAGGTCAGCAAGGACCCTGATATCGGCTTACATTTGGGTGAACACCTGCCACTTTACCGTGGTCAGGTCATTGAGCATTTGTTTATTTCATCAGAAAATTTTGGTGAAGGGCTAAAACGTGCCTTAGCTTACCAGCGCCTCATCAGTGATGCCTTCCATGCGCAACTGGTCGTGGAAGATGACCGCTGTTATTTGACCAATGGTGAACAGCTTTTTGCCGAAAACATCGTCAATCGTCATTTCACTGAATGTGCCATGTCTGGTGTACTGCGTTTCTTTAAGTTTATTACCGAAGGGCGTTTTGAACCGATTTATATCGACTTCAATTTTTCTAAAGGCGCAACTGATGATGAATACTTCCGTGTCTATGAATGCCCAGTAAGTCTGGGACAGAAAGAAACACGTCTTTATTTTGATTCAAGTATTCTTGAATATCCGCTTTGGCAGGCAGAACCAGAATTACTCCAGCTGCATGAGCAGTTAGCAATTGAAAAGCTGCAAGAGCTGGCACGTTATGATCTGGTGGGTGAAGTGCGCCGTGCCATTGGCTCAACCTTGGAAAGTGGGGAAACCACGCTAGAAACAGTCGCTGCCCAGCTGAATATTACTCCCCGCCGTTTGCGTACTCAGCTGAGTGAAGCCAATACCAGTTTCCAGCAGATCCTTTCGGATTATCGTTGCCGTCTGGCTAAACGCTTACTGGCAGGCACCAGTGAAAGTGTAGAGCGGATTGTATATTTAACCGGTTTTTCTGAACCAAGTACCTTCTATCGTGCTTTTAAACGTTGGACCAATGAAACGCCAGTGGAATATAGAAAGCGCAAGCAGCGTTAAATCCCTCCTAACCTCCCTTTAAAAAAGGGAGGAATTTCCTCTCTTTCCAGAAGGGGGGAGAGGAGGTAAATTAATAAAAAAGGATTTAATTATTCTGGCATGTTTAACCAATGTGGTCCCAAGGGCACTTTCGGTAAATTAAATTGCTCAGGATAATGTGCCTGAATAAAGTAGAGTCCATCTGATGGTGCTGTCACACCTGCCGCTTTACGGTCTTCTGCAGCAAAGATGGCATCAATCTGATCGATGTCATACATGCCCTGACCAATTTCCAGCAAACAGCCCATGATATTGCGCACCATATGATGCAGGAAGCCATCAGCCTGAATATCCAGGACCAGATAGTGACCATGACGAATTAGGCGACAATGATGCACATGGCGTACAGGTTGATTAGATTGACAGGCAGAGGCACGGAAACTTTCGAAATTATGTGTGCCTTCAAACTTTGTCGCAGCCTTAATCATCTTGTCGACATCTAAATCGTAATGGATATGGGTGACCTGTTTATGCAATAGCGCAGAACGCACAGGGTGATTGTAGACTACATAACGATAACGACGGGCTTGGGCTTTAAAACGGGCATGGAAATCCATGTCCATTTCCTGAATCCACTGAATTACAATATCTTTAGGAAGCTGACTATTACAGCCGCGTAACCAGCCATATTCGGAGCGATCAGCAGAGGTATCGAAGTGAGCAACCATATTGGTGGCATGCACGCCGGCATCAGTTCGACCTGCACCATGCAGGATAATAGTTTCATTGGCGACTTTAGACAGAATCTTTTCAATCGTTTCCTGCACGCTTGCTACGCCGGGCTGTTGGGTTTGCCAACCTCTGTAGTGTGCTCCACTAAATTCAATACCGACTGCAAAACGCTGCATATTCACCTCAAGATTCAACTAATCAGACCAATGGTGATGCCATTGCTCCACGCTGTCGTATTGTAAATACATTTTCAGGGCTTTTGCATATAGATCGGCATGGCCATAGGCATCATTGAGTAAAATCCGGCAGTCCTGCACCCATTCAGCAATAGCATAGCGTTGGTCTGTGCTCCCGAAAGGTACCTGTGTAGTCAAAACTACAGCACAGCCAGCATTATAGAACTCATCAAAGAGCTGAATGAGATCAGGATTAACTGCGAGATTTCCTGTGCCAAAGCCCTGCAGAATCAGGAAATTTGGAGGTGAAGCCAATAATTGCTTAAGGTTATGAAGCTGCTGATCTAGCCCAACCGGCTGCATCATTATACTCAGGCAATTAAATTGCTGTGCCTTAATCAAATCTTGTGCAGTAATGATATGTGTATATAGTTGCGGTGGAATTTTTACTTCTGCATCTATGCCAGCAAAGGCCTTTAGTTCAGTAGTATGTTGCTTTAACGCTGTTCTGCCATGAACCAGTTCCTGGTTAAATGCCAGATAAACGCCCATCTCGACCTGCTGTACAGAATCTAGAGCAAAGCATAGGTTGTCCAAAGCATCACTAAATTCGCGTGGCTGTTTGCCAGCTGCATTTAATAATGGATACTGGCTACCAGTTAAAACCACATAGGCCGATTGCCCTAAAAGATGCGCAAGCACGGCACAGGCATAGCTCATGGTATCTGTACCATGAATGATAACAAAGCGCTGATAATTCTGAGCCTGCAGTTGCTGAATAAACTGAATCAAGGCTAGCCAGTCAGGAGCAGTACATGCACTGCTGTCCTTAATTACAGGGGCGCAGAAGCACTCTACTGAATGCGTGTCTTCATGCAATAATTCTTTTAGTTTTATAAAAAAAGATTCGGCAGGCATAGGAGCGAGTGGATCACCAACGCATCCAAACGTACCTCCCATATAAATCAATGCAATATTTTTCATCATAAAAAAAGCAGCCATAGTGACTGCTTTAGTGTAGAACGAATTTACTTAAGAAGCGATTCGATTCAGTAATTGATCAACATGGGTGCGTTGTTGTGGACTGTAGTCCGCTTCCTTTTCTGTCAGGATTTCACGTGCGGCATCATAGGCACCCAATTGGATATACTGCTCTGCCAATTCCAGATTTAATACTACTTCATCAGTTTCCGTTAATTCAGGGAATGATTGAACCAGTGGATCATTTTGATGAGCGGTTGAAGTAACGGGCGCAGATGGAATATCAAAACTGATTGCCGCACTGGCTGGTTTTTCAGGAACGGCATCCAGTTTAAAGTCCAATTCTGAGACAGCAGGTACTGCTGGACTTATAGGTTCATGTGTAGCTAAACCTGATAAATCAAATTCTGGTACTGCGATTTCTGGCTGAGTTTCTGTGGTTGACGTTGTATCTGCCGAGAAAGAAAAATCAAGAGGTTGAACTGATTCTGCAGTAGGTACTGGTGTCACTTCTGGTTTTTCTGAGTTGCCTAAGTCAAGCTTAAAGTCCATAACCGGTGCGGCAGTTTCAGGCTCGGCAGCAGGTGCAATTTCAGTTTCAGCTTTTGTTGAGCTATCTAAGTCAAAGCTAAAGTTTAGTGCAGATGGGGTCGTATCCGGTATTGTCGTCGGTACTGGCTCAGATACTGCAGGAGCGTCAGAAAAGTTAAACTCTAAACCTGTAGCTCTTGGGAGATCCTGGGCTGCATCACTTGCTGGTTTAGTCAGAGTGGGCTCAAAATTAAATTCCAGCGGCTGGATATCATTCTGTGATGGCGCCGGCTCAAATACAGCTTTTTGAGGCTTATTTTGTTGTTGCAGTTCATCAAAAGCAAGATCATTAACTACTGGGCTGTGGGTGGGAAATAGCTCTTCAAAGGCAGCAGTGTTGTCTACAGGTGCTGCCTCATTTACTGATGAGCCAGCACTTAACTGCGCAGAAGGAAAATCAATTGTATCCTTGGTTGAAGTAGCTGAATTTTCAAACTCTGCCTTTTTAGTTTCTGCCTGCGCAAGAATGTCATCCAAACCGAGTGAACGGACATGTGTGATTAACTGAGAAATGGCAAATTCATCTTTCTGCTGAATATGGATATCAAGGAGCAACAGATACAGTTCATGCTGGGGGTTGTCTTTTTTGAGTGCCTGATTGATTTGCGCTTCAGCGGCAAAGAAATTTCCTTCATTGATCAGGCGCTCAATTTTCTTGCGCAGATCTGCTGAAAGAGCAATAGCTTCCTGAGGGTTCGCTGCAACTTCTTCAACCACCCGGGTTTTTGCTGGGGTAGCCCGTGCTGAACTGGTGGTTTTTCTCGCTTTCGCTGTAGTTGTCTTTGGTTTATCTGACTCTTGAGCATCCTGACGTTTTTTGACTACAATCAGAACGATGATCAATAAAATTAATGGAATCACATAAATCAGCATGATAAGTACCCCTTAGAGATAGAGGACTCCATATATCCACTCATCCCTGTAAATCAATGTATGTAATGATTAGTTAATTGGCTTTTTTATCTGCCTGTTGTGCTTTGAGCTGTTGTTGCAGTCGGGCAAGACGGGCATTTAATAATTGAATTCTCTGATCCTTCTGATTAAGCGCCAATTCTAATTCAGTTACGTTTCTCTGTAATTTAACGGTTTTTTCTCGAACTGTCATAACTTTTAATGACAACTCTTTCGAAGTTTGATGGTCTAATGTGTTTTGATTTGCAGAAAGTTGCTTAGTTTCTTGTTGGTTCTCAGCAACCAGGCTCATTTCAGCTTGATTTAAACGATATTTGGTACTGCCTTTAGCCTTATTCTGAACTTGTGCAAGCTCAGATGTCTTGACGGTAATTGGCTGTTTTTGTGCGGGCGCAATATTCAAATTCAGTGCCGCACCACGTTTCAGGCGATTCGCATCTCCGCCAATAAAGGCCTGTTCATTATTTTTTTTAATTTGCTGCATGACTTCACCGACACCGCGGTTTTGTTCCTGAGCAATACGTGCAGCAATTTTCCAGAGAGATTCATTGGATTGAACCACATAACTTGCTTTTGCAGTAGATGTCGGGCTCGCTTGAGGGGAGTGTTGCACTGGAGCCGAAGCTGCTTGAGGCGGTTTTTTAGGAGTAACTTGCTTCTGTTTTGCGACTTGTTCTTCGGCATATTTTTTAACTAATGGGTCGCTGGAATTCGATTGTGGCGCAGCAGCAGGATAGGTCGCCACTGGCTTTTGATTTTGTACTTTTTGAGCTGGTATATCTTGATTCTGCTGTGCAACAGGTGCTACTGATGTATCTTCCGCTACCTGAGTTTTTACTTGAGTTGTAGGGGTGGCAGGATTTTTTTGCAGACTATTTGGGACCAGAGGCTTTTGTTGAATAGCTGGTATTGCCGGTTCAGCGATTGATGTGGGTGTCGTCAAAGTACTTGTGACTGGACGCGTATTCACAGCTGTAATAGCTTCCTCAACCTTGGCTGGAGCCTGAACAGCGGGAGTCGTTATCGATGTTGTCTGAGGGATAGAGTTTGGTGATAATGGTGGTGGAGCAAGACGCTGTACAGCCAATAGTTTTTCCAGAGCCTTGGTATTCGCTGCTGCAGTCTTGTATTGCGTACTGACAGGTAAATTTAAACCAATTTCATTTTCATTCACCACCACGACTGGGGTTAATGTTCGTTCATTCGCGCTGATTGAAGCTTTTAGCAGATCTGTCTTGGGTTTGAGTGTGGTCTTGATGTGTTGTAAGCGTGCTGCATTGCCTTCTTTAACCTTAACTACAAAATTCAGATCATTTTGAGTGATTGGGCGTGAAGAGGTAATAGTAATCACACCTGTTCCATTGCTACTACGACGGGTAAAAAAATTAAGATGACCGGGAGGTTGATGCGTAGTGCCCAGCGTCATTAAATCTTCTGGCGTAGCTAAACTCACTTCAATCGGTATATTGATATCTGACTGACGGAAATTCATTTCCGCATAGAGTAATTCCCCGGGTGCCGATTGAACCTGAACTGGCTCAACCGTGATTGCAAAAACAGGCTGTGCAATCATCATGGTTAAAGTAGCAATTTTGAATTTTTTATATACAGTCATCTTCATTCTAGGCTCAGCATCGGTCATATTATAGGCAGTATGGCTCGATGATTGGGATGTCTATGTTTGTTCAACTATTTTCTTGATAGTGACACAAAAAAGCCGATCAATAAAGATCGGCTTTTAGATTGATTATAACGTGCTTAATTAAGCATTTTTATAATCGATCAGAATGCGTAGCATACGGCGTAAAGGCTCAGCAGCACCCCAAAGTAACTGGTCACCTACAGTGAATGCACCCAGGTATTCTTTACCCATGTTCATTTTACGCAGACGGCCGACTGGAACAGTCAATGTACCGGTTACTGCGACAGGCGTCAGATCAGTCATTGATGCTTCACGTATATTTGGTACCACTTTGGCCCATTGGCTAGACTGACGAATCATATCTTCGATTTCATTCAAAGGTACGTCACGTTTTAGCTTCAAGGTAATTGCCTGAGAGTGACAGCGCATTGCACCGATACGTACACAGTGACCATCGATTGGAACGATCTGCTGGTTGCCGAGGATCTTGTTGGTTTCAACCTGACCTTTCCATTCTTCTTTCGACTGGCCGCTTTCCAGCTGCTTGTCGATATATGGAATCAGAGAACCAGCTAGCGGTACACCAAAGTTTGCAGACGGGAAGCCTTCACCACGTTGTAATTCAGCAATTTTAGAATCAATGTCCAAAATTGGAGAGCGTGGATCATCGAGTAGGTCTTTAGTATTGTTATACAGGTAACCCATGCCTGTGATCAGCTCACGCATGTTTTGTGCACCTGCACCAGATGCCGCCTGATAGGTCATCGAAGTTGCCCATTCCACCAGGTTGTTCTGGAAGAGAGAACCTAGGCCCATCAGCATCAGGGAAACCGTACAGTTACCGCCAACGAAAGTTTTAGTACCTTTCACTAGGCCATCTTTGATCACGTTCAGATTAACCGGGTCAAGTACAATGATTGCTTCATCATCCATACGCAGGGTAGACGCAGCGTCAATCCAGTAACCATTCCAGCCTGCAGCTTTCAGCTTAGGGAAAACCGCAATGGTATAATCGCCACCTTGGCAGGTAATAATGACATCCATTTGCTTCAGACGATCAATGTCTGTCGCATCCATAAGTGCTGGGGCAGTTTTACCACCAAATGCCGGTGCTTCACCACCTGCATTACTGGTAGAGAAATAGAATGGCTCAAAATGAGCAAAATCATTCTCTTCAACCATACGTTGCATTAGGACGGAACCAACCATCCCGCGCCAACCGACCAGACCTACTTTCATGTCACTTTGCCTCGGTGCGTTAAAAAATTAAAGGGGGTTCGAGTGTACCAAAAAGGGACTCAACTGCAATAGCTACACAATAGAAACATCAATAATATTGAGCGAAATATCTTGTTTATGTTACATACAAAATTGATAACGCAGATTTTCTTCTAGAAAAAATAACAACATAGTAAAAGAGTCACTTTATGATTTTGTTTATTCAGATATTGTCAGTGCTGGTCATCTGGCTCAGTTTCTGGTCCCTGATTCCTCGTGATGAATGGTGGATCCGTGGCGCCGATTTCCCGCGACTACAAATTCTGATCATTGGCTTCATTGCACTAGGGCTTTATATATTCTGGGAGCATTCCTGGACCTTGATAGACCAAAGTATTTTTGTAGGACTAGTCGCGGCACAAGCCTACCAGTTGAAGATGGTCTTGCCTTATACCTTTATCTGGAAGAAACAGGTGAAGAAGGTCAAACGGCAGCAACTGGATCCAAGCAAACAAATTTCTTTACTGGTTTCTAACGTGTTAATGACCAATGAAAAATATCATCTATTACTCGAACAGATTCAACGTTTAACTCCAGATCTGGTACTGACGCTGGAAACCAATTCAGAATGGCAGAAACAACTCTCAATGATTGAAGCGGACTATCCGTACCGTGTACCTGTGCCTTTAGATAACCTTTATGGGATGCATCTCTACAGTAAATTAAAACTCAGTGACACCGAAGTGAAATTTATTTTGAGTAATGAAATTCCTTCAATTCATACCACAGTCACTTTACGTTCTGGCCATCCGGTTCAGTTATATTGCCTTCATCCGAAACCGCCAAGTCCGACTGAAGCCAAGGACTCGAAACTGCGTGATGCTGAATTGCTGATTGTTGGAGATCAAATCAAGGATCTCGATGAAAGCTGTATTGTGATGGGCGATTTAAATGATGTCGCCTGGTCACGTACTACACGTTTGTTTCAGCGTATTAGTGGCTTGCTCGACCCGCGTGTCGGGCGCCGTTATGTGAATACCTTTCATGCCGATTATCCGATGTTCCGCTGGTCACTTGACCATGTCTTCCACAGTACCGACTTTGCTTTAGTCCATATGGAGCGTTTGCCACATGTGGGCTCGGATCATTTTCCGGTGTTTGTGGTACTACAAACCGGGCGAGTCTTTGATCATGTACAAGAAGAACTGGAACAGACTGAAGAAGATGAGCAACAGGCTCAGGAAGCTATACAAGAAGGTATTGAAAAAGCTGAGAAAGAAGAAAAAATAGTCACAGATGAAATTGCTCAAACCTACAAAAATAGTTCAAAAGTGTGATGGATTTATCGGAAAAGTGTACGAAATAGCTTACACAGATTGGGGTCTTAAACGATATTTATTCCTCGATGATTCTAATATTCTGCTTATATCAGCACAGGGAGTCGGGAAGGGAATTTCTCATAAGGAAGACGAAGCTGAATGAAGACATCATGGATATGATGATGAAATGGAAATCGCAAAAAACCAAGAATTAAAATGTTGAAAGCACAACCTCATTAACCCGGGTTTTTACAGGATGTAGAGCCCGGGTTAAACTATTTTAGAGCTTTAATTTTCTTTTTTAGTTAATTGATTATTAAAACAATTTATAGAGTTGAAATAATTTCTGAAAAACGTGTATGCAGTTTATTATTTCTGACAGTGACTCAGCCCAGGAATTTGAAATATTTGAACTCTATCATGCCAATCGATGGTCAGCAGCTAAAAAAAACCGCAACTGCTTTTAGAAGCCTTGAACCATTCTCATAGTCTTGTGACTGCCGGTATGAATGGTCGACTGATTGGACCCGGCAATGCCATTTCTGATGGCTATCTGGTGATGTATTTTCCCATTTACTGGTTTATCCAGAATTACAAGGGCCGGCATTGGTCGCCGAATTATGCAGGCCATGCTAGAGCGTTATTCAAGATTTCATCAAAAAATTTTAGTTGCTGACCAGCATGCTACCGGCTTTTATCAGGCTTTAGCTATGTTGGTCATACTGAAGCCATGTGGATTTATCAGGGAACAAATCATTAATCCATGATTAAAGAGCTCGAGAACTCAATAAATCGAATCATAACCCTGTGGGCGGGTCTTAAAACGGCGATGGAACCACATATATTGCGTTGGGGCGATCCGTAACTGGCGTTCAATAATCTGGTTCACGCGAGTGGCATCATCCAGTTCATCTGCGCTTGGCAGGTTTTCAACGGGTGGCTCAATCAGGACATGATATTTTGGGTTTTTGATATCGCCGTGACGGTAGAAATACAGTGGGATCGCAGCGGCTTTGGTCATTTTTAATAAACGACGATGTGCGGTCACGGTTGCAGCAGGAACACCAAAAAATGGTGCCATTACGCCTTGTTTTAAACCGAAATCCTGATCCGGGCTGTACCAGATCGCATGTCCATTTTTCAGATTACGCACCAGACCACGCATATCATCATGGTCAATCTGGTTGGCATAAATTGTGGCGCGGCAGCGATAAATCAGCATATCCAGCAAGGGGTTATTCTGCGGACGATAGACGACATCCGGTTCAAAATACTGGGCACACAGGTAGCCGCCAGCATCCAGCAGGGTAGAGTGCGTACCGAGTAATAATGCACCTTTTCCTTCAGCTTGTGCTTGCTGGATATATTCCAGACCTTCAATAGTTACACGGCCTTTAAACCACTTTGGCGTGTACCAGGCATTTAAGGTTTCAAACACACCGAGCATCTGGTCAATAAAGACCTGACGGGAATTTTCCTGCACTTCTTGCGCAGACCATTCTGGAAAGCACACTTCCAGATTGCGCACTGTAGTTTCACGGCGAGATTTGAGATATTTAAAACTTAAGCTACCCAGTAAAGAAGCCAGACGGTACTGAATCGCCCAAGGTAAAATCGCCAGAATCATCAGGAATACAATGCCAATCCATATTCCCCAATACTGGGGAGACAGGAAGGTCCACTGAAATTCTCCGGGTTGGTAATCTGGCTTTTTACTCATAATCTGCTATTTAAATCTCAAGATATCTGCAGTGTAGCAGAAGAGCTTTTTGAAACAAAAAAGTGAAAATAAAAAAAGCATCTGTACGAATACAGATGCTTGGCATTGGAGAAATAGAAAACTTAAGCTTTGGTCATATTTTCCAGTTCATCCCAACGTTCCATTTTTGCCAGTAAAATCTCGTCAATTTCACCTAAACGTTCAGATGCCTTGGTCGCTGCTGCTGCATCTTTCACAAACCATGAGCCATCTGCCAGTTTGTCAGAAAGTTCAGCCTGTTCACTTTCCAGTGCTTCGATTTCTGCAGGCAATTGTTCAAGTTCACGTTGATCTTTGTAGCTGAGTTTCACCTTTTTTGGTGCAGGAGCAGCCGTAGCCGCTGCGGCTTCAGCTTTGGCTGCGGCTTTTTTAACGGCAGATTTTTGATCGACTGCTGTCTGGTTCGGACGCTGTTCTAAATAATCCTGATAACCACCGATATATTCATCGATATTGCCTTTACCATCAAATACCCAGGTTGAGGTCACGACGTTGTCCATAAAGGCACGGTCATGCGAGATCAGCAGTAATGTGCCTTTATAGCCACTTAACATTTCTTCTAATAGTTCAAGGGTCACCATATCCAGATCATTGGTTGGTTCGTCCATCACAATCAGGTTTGATGGTTTAAGCAACAGCTTTGCCAGCAAAATACGGTTACGTTCACCACCAGACAGTGCTTTTACTGGTGTACGGGCACGTTCAGGTGAGAACAGGAAATCTTGTAAATAGCTATAGATATGACGACGACTGCCATTGATATCGACATGGTCAGAACCTTCAGCGACATTATCTTTTACCGATTTTTCCAGATCCAGTACGTTACGTAACTGGTCAAAATAAGCCACTTCAAGCTGTGTACCAGTTTTCACCGTGCCGCCATGCTCAAGCTGGCCTAAAATCGCTTTAATCAGTGTGGTTTTACCAACACCGTTATCACCGACTAAACCAATACGGTCGCCACGCATTACCAGTGCCGAGAAGTCATTAATGATTGGTGCATTGTCACCAAATTTCACGCTGAGATGTTCAATCTCAAATACGACTTTACCAGAACGGCTCGCATCCTGAGTTGCCATGCTCACTTTACCTTGTTGTGAGCGGCGTGCTTTTGATTCTTCGCGTAATGCTTTAAGCGCACGGACACGACCTTCGTTACGGGTACGACGCGCTTTAATTCCCTGGCGAATCCATACTTCCTCTTCAGCAAGACGCTTGTCAAACAGCGCATTCTGCTTTTCTTCGGCTTCCATCTGCTGTGCTTTAAGCTCGAGATAACGTGAATAGTTACCTTCGTAGCTACGCAATGTACCACGATCCAGTTCAACAATACGGGTTGCAATGCTGTCTACAAATGAACGGTCATGCGAAATAAACAGAAGCGTTAAATTATTTTGATCGAGCAGGAATTTCTCTAACCATTCAATACTTTCCACGTCCAGATGGTTGGTCGGTTCATCAAGTAACAGAACGTCTGGTTGAGTGAGCAGGGCACGAGCCAGCAGTACACGACGCTTACGACCACCGGATAAATCGGCAAGGTCTGCATCCGGATCTAGGCCCATTTTACTCAGGATAGAGTTCACCTTGGTTTCTAAAGCCCAGCCATCCAGCTGATCCATCTTGTGCTGCAATGAACCCATGCGGTCACAAGCTTCCATATCACCCAGTACGCAGGCTTCGCTGGCTTCATGATAAGCACGTAGAACTTCTGATGCTTCACCTGCGCCATCCGCCACGATATCGGCGACTTTGCCTGAATCCATCGGCACGTCTTGGGCCAACATGGAAATTGTGATGCCATTTTGTAAGGAAACTTCACCACTGTCAGGTAACAGGCTTCCTTCAATCAGTTTAAGTAAGGTAGACTTACCTTCACCATTACGGCCAATCAAACACACTCGTTCACCGCGTTCTAAATTAAAGTTAGCGCCGTCGAGCAGTGCAGGTCCGCCAAACGCGAGTTGGACGTCCCTTAGGGTAATATATGCCATAATGGTTTCCTGAAATCCTATGATGAGGACTTAAAATGACTAAACAACAAAATCTAAATGATCAGGCGTCATTTTCCGCACCCATTGAAGATTTGCAAGTCCGAATTGCATTTTTGGACGATTTAGTTGAACAGTTGAATCAGCAGGTGACCAGGCAGAATCTGGAAATCATCAATCTTCAGAAGCAAATGACGCTGTTATATCAACGTGTTGAGTCGGCAGATTTGTCCGAAGGCATTGCAGAATTCGACCCGATTATTGATCGACCACCGCATTATTAATTATGTAATTGGTCATGTAGAAAACCCTCCATTGTGAGGGTTTTCGCTTTAATGGGTTTATGCTTTGTTTCAGCAGGGTAATCCTAGTCAGTAAAACTAGCCATGCTGAAAATAATTTGACCTTTTTCACGCTTGCCCCTCTAATAGCGCTTCCAGGTTTTGTTCAGATTGGTGTTCCATGTCACAGAAAGTTGTTTTACTCGATCTTGAAAATAATTTCCCGACCGCCACTCTATTACGTGAAATCACCAAGCATTATCCAATCTTGTACCTGTTTAGCTGTGCCGGCAAGTTTGAATTTGAACTAGAAGATCTGACCGAACTGGCAGGCTGGATCGCCAGTGGGCAAGTGGTCATTCTGGACATTCCTGAAGCTGAACACCGTGAATATGAATATGCGGTCATTGTCGGACAGCTGATGGCACTGCTGGAACCGGACACGCATGTGGAACTGATTTCAGCCATGGACAGCAGTGAAATGCTGATGCAAATGCTGATTGCATCTGACATTAGTTGTAGCCTGATTCAGGTACAGGCAGAACCGGAGCAGGATAAAAAAGCCAATCCTAAATTCAATATCCCAAGTCTCGACACGATTCAGCAGAAACCCGCTTTACAACTGGTGAAAAAATATTGTGATGCACTGGCGAAAATGCCAGGCAAGCCAACCACACTGGAAAGCCTGAAAAATTCTGTGGCAAATATTCTGCAAGTACTGCCAGGCAAAGCACAGCATGTAGTCGGAATGCTGATTAACTTCAAGATTGTAAAACGCTATGAGGATCAGATTGCCTTCCGTAAAAAGGTATTAAAGCAATGGTCACAACTGGATCTGTCTGCTGCACCAACTACATCGCTTGATCTGAGTCAGGCCATTGCTGAATTGACCCCGGAAGAGCCAGAAAAAGTCATTGAAGAACAATCTGCCATTCAGTCTGCACAACAGGGATTGTTCAAAAACTTTGACCGCATTGATCCGGTACAAATGGAAGTGGCACGCAAGCTGCGTGAACTGCAAGGTGACAAGCCTAAAGATATTTATGAATTGCGAGATTTACTGGAACAGTTATTTCCAAAATCCGATGTGCGTTTATTGCTGAAGGAACTGCTGGAGAAAGGCTATATTTACTGGAATGGTCATGAAGTTCTCTACAGCCATGAGATGTTCCTGAATTAATTTTGTCGCGCAAACTTGCGTTTTATATTGAGCTTATGCAACTCTAATAATAGAACATAAAGGTTGAGCTATGGAAAATACAGGAATCTGGGTTGCTGTCGTCATCATTGTATTTGTACTGGGATCTATTTTTGGTCTGCGTGTCAGCCCACGAGAAAGAGCTTTGGGCATGATGCGTGAGAAAGCCCGCAAGATGGGATTACACCCACGTCTGGTTGTGGCTCCTGACTGGACCAAAGTGCCGATGGCCACTGAAAAGCGTGCCAGTATGGTGGCTTATTATAGTGTGCTGATACCAGACGCACGTTTGCCACTGATGCGTGCCCGTGTGGTCGATCAAAAGCTTGAGCTGGTACAAGGCGATGACAAATTTAAAGATTTTCCCATTGCATTAAAAGGCATTTATGCTATTGATATGCAGGCAAACTGTGTTGGACTGTATTGGGATGAAGAAGCTGATCTAAAAGCGGCCCAGCTCGATGACATCAAGGCACTATTACATTCCTTGGCTGAACTTTAATTTTTTAGAATATACAGGATTAACGGTTAATTATGGCGAACGCTCCTCGGTCCACATCAAAAAGCAGCACAGCGAAGTCTTCCGACGCTGGAAATAAGCGTGCCTTAGTGATTGTGGAGTCGCCTGCAAAAGCGAAAACAATCAACAAATACCTCGGTTCGAACTACATTGTGAAATCATCTGTCGGTCACGTGCGTGATTTGCCGACAGGCGGCTCTGCCAAAAGTACAGAGAAAAAACCAGCAACGCGAACCAAGCTGACTGAAGCAGAAAAGGCGGAAAAATCACAGCAGGCGTTGATTAACCGTATGGGCGTAGACCCGGAACACGATTGGAAAGCCAAATATGAAGTCCTGCCTGGCAAAGAACATGTGGTTGCTGAACTGAAAAAACTGGCCTCGCAAGTCGATGAAGTCTATCTGGCAACGGATTTGGACCGTGAAGGGGAAGCGATTGCCTGGCATTTAAAAGAAGTGATCGGCGGTGATGATTCACGTTACCAGCGTGTGGTCTTCAACGAAATTACCAAAAATGCCATTCAGGAAGCATTCAAGCATCCAACCCGTCTGGATACCAACAAAGTCAATGCTCAACAGGCACGCCGTTTCCTGGACCGTGTCGTGGGCTTTATGATCTCGCCACTACTGTGGGAAAAAATTGCCCGTGGTCTGTCTGCGGGGCGTGTACAGTCTGTCGCTGTAAAGCTGGTCGTGGAACGCGAACGTGAAATTCGTAAGTTCATTCCTGAAGAATACTGGCAGGTTTTTGCAGATACCAAATCCAAGAAAGATGATATTCGTCTGGAAGCGGTCAAGCAAAATGGCAAGACTTTAAAGCTGCATAATAAAGCTGAAACAGATGCTTTACTGAATCTGATTAAAGACGCTGAATATAAAGTTATTAGCCGTGAAGATAAGCCGACCAAGGTGAATCCAAGTGCGCCGTATATCACGTCTACCTTGCAACAGGCCGCAAGTACCCGTCTAGGCTTCTCGGTGAAGAAAACCATGATGCTGGCACAGCGTCTGTATGAAGCGGGCTTTATTACCTATATGCGTACTGACTCTACGTTCTTGAGCGATGATGCAGTCAATATGGTACGTGGTCATATCGAATCTGAATTTGGTGAAAAATACTTACCAGCCAAGCCAAACCGTTATGGCAATAAAGCCGGTGCGCAGGAAGCTCACGAAGCAATTCGTCCTTCAACTGTTGGCTTAAAAGGTGATAGCCTGGTCGGTGTGGAACGAGATGCACAGCGTTTGTATGACCTGATCTGGCGTCAGTTTGTTGCCTGTCAGATGACACCTGCTGAATATTTATCTTCTACCATTTTAGTCGATGCCAATGGTGTGGAGCTGAAAGCCAAAGGCCGTACGCTGGTATTTGATGGTTTCACCAAAGTTCGTGGTGCCAACAAGGCAGATGACGATATTTTATTGCCAGCTGTCAAAGTGGGTGAAGTCCTGAAGCTAGAGAAACTTGATCCTTCTCAACATTTCACTAAACCACCTGCACGCTTCACTGAAGCCTCCTTGGTAAAAGAACTTGAAAAACGTGGTATTGGCCGTCCTTCGACCTATGCCGCGATTATCTCGACCATTCAGGATCGTGGTTATGTGAAACTGGATAACCGTCGCCTGTTTGCTGAAAAAATGGGTGAGATCGTTACTGATCGTCTGGATGAAAGTTTCAACAACCTGATGAACTATGCTTTTACAGCAGATCTTGAAGGTCAGCTGGATAAGGTGGCAGATGGTGAACGGAACTGGAAAGATCTTTTAGACAGCTTCTACGGTGACTTTAAGAAGCGTTTGACCAATGCACAGGGTGAGAGCGGTATGCGCCGTAACCAGCCGGTAGAAGTCAATGCCGTACACTGTAAAGAATGTGAACGTCCAATGCAGATCCGTACCGGAACGACAGGTGTATTCTTGGGGTGTTCAGGTTATAACCTGCCGCCTAAAGAGCGTTGTAAAGGCACACTGAACTTGACCCCAGTTGAGTCTTTGGCTGCACTTTCTGACGATGATGCCGCTGAAACTGCTGATCTGATGTCGAAAAAACGTTGTCCGATCTGCTCAACTGCGATGGACAGCTATGTCATTGATGGCGGTCGTAAACTGCATATCTGTGGTAATAACCCGGACTGTGCCGGTTTTGAACTGGAAGAAGGTGAGTTCAAGATCAAGGGCTATGATGGCCCAACCATTCCATGTGACAAATGTGATGGCGAAATGCAGTTAAAGACTGGCCGTTTTGGTCCTTATTTTGCCTGCACCAGCTGTGAAAATACCCGTAAGGTTTTGAAAAATGGTCAGCCTGCGCCACCGCGTGTTGATCCAATCAAGATGGAACATTTACGCTCAACCAAGCATGATGATTTCTTTGTCCTGCGTGATGGTGCAGCAGGTCTGTTCCTGGCAGCGAGCAAATTCCCTAAAGTACGTGAAACCCGTGCACCGAAGGTGGCGGAACTACGTACCGTTGCAGAGCAGCTGGATCCGAAGTATCAGTTTATCTTGCAGGCGCCAGATGTAGATCCTGAAGGTAATCCAACTCTGGTGAAATTCAGCCGTAAGAACCAGTCGCAATATATTGGTTCAGAAACACCTGAAGGTAAGCAAACCAAATGGTCTCTGGTTTACCAGGATGGAAAATGGGTTGAAGCCTAAAAGCTAAAAGTAAAAAATGCCGACATCAGTCGGCATTTTTTATGGCAGAATAAATTTTAGAAATTTGATTAATAATAAAATTTGGGGAAGGTGTGGATATTCAAACAAAAAAATTCGCAGTGCTCATTGATGCGGATAATTCATCGATTAATGCAATCGCATCAGTATTAGAAGAAGTTGCTAAATACGGTATTGCCAGTGTTAAACGTGTTTATGGAGATTGGAGCAGTGAAACCTTAAAAAATTGGCGCGATGTTTTACTTCCACATGCAATTACACCTGTACAGCAATTTGCCTATACCAAAGGTAAAGACGCAACAGACATGATCCTGATTATTGATGCTATGGACTTACTTTATGCAGGAGCATTAGATGGGTTCTGTATTGTATCCAGTGATAGTGATTTCACGCCCTTAGCTTCACGTATTCGTGAAAATGGTCTCACTGTCTATGGTTTTGGCAAAAAAGCTACACCTGAAGCATTCAAAAAAGCATGTGATAAGTTTATTTATGTTGAAAACTTAATTGTAGATAGTGAAATTAAAAATAATGAGGATAGTGAAGAAACAGACTTAACCGATAAAAAAGTTTCGGATATTAGCAAGACAAGTGGACAAAAAACCATATCTGCCCAAAAGGAAATTCAGTTACCTGAAGGGATGGACCGAGCCACGCTTAATTTAATTTATAAAGCTGTAAAAGATAATGCAGATGAAAATGGTTGGGCCAATTTAAGTATGGTTGGGCAATACATAAGTGCGGTAAAACCTGATTTTGACTCTCGTAATTATGGTCGTGCCAAACTTTCTGGATTAATCAAGACTTTAAATCTTTTTGAAACTAAGATTGAAATGAGCCAGATGTTTCTTAGAAAAATAAAAAAACAGAGTGCTTAAAGCATGTGGAAAAAAATCCGAATCCTGATTCTGCTACTGATTTTATTTGTGGTCGCAGTCAATGCCTATCGTGACCAAAACCAGGACTGGTCCAAGCCTATTTTTGTCTTGTTGCATCCAATTAATGCGGATGGTTCAGCAGCTACCCAACAATATATTCAGCAGCTCTCGGCTCAGGATTTAAATGGAGCACAAGAATATCTGGAAAAGGCTGCGCAGCAGTATCGTGGTCAACCAACATATTTCTATTTTAATCTTGGACGTGAACTGAAAGAATTACCACCTAAAGTTCCTGAGCAGGCCTCAGTTATAGATACCATTTTCTGGAGCCTGAAATTCCGTTTCTATGCCTGGCAACAGCAGCAAAGTTCAGATCCTTCGGCCAATGTGATCTTATATTTAAACTACTATGATCCGGCACAGCATAAAGTGTTAAAGCATTCAACAGCTTTACAAAAAGGCCGGATTGGATCAGTGAACCTGTTCGCTTCCAGGAAACAGACTGAACAAAACAAGATTGTCCTTGTACATGAGCTATTACATGCCTTTGGAGCCAGCGATAAATATGATCTGGCGACCGGTCAGCCGATGTATCCTGTGGGATATGCATTTCCAGATCAGCAACCTTTGTTTCCCCAGGCCAAAGCAGAACTGATGGCAGGACATATTCCAACCTCTCAAACGTCAAGTAAAATGCCAGAATCTTTAAGCCAGACTCTAATTAATGAGATCACTACGATTGAATTGGGTTGGAAACACTGATGTGGATAATGCTGAATTTACCCAGAACTTTAGTCGTGCTTGTAAATAAATTTAATACTGGCTTATGAGCTTATAGATAGACTGAAACTGCTAACCATAAAATATTAATAATTGAGAAGAATATGCATACTTTTGTCCTGGCACCCGATTCCTTTAAGGAAAGTATGTCAGCCGAGCAAGCGTGCCAAGCTATGCAACGCGGTGTTCTACAGGTCTTTCCTGATGCATGCTGTATTGCTGTGCCTATGGCAGATGGTGGTGAGGGAACAGTAGAGGCCTTGCTGCGCTCCTTGGATGGTCAAGGTATTACCTGTATGGTGACTGGGCCTTTAGTGACTCAGCAAGTGTCTACTTATTTTGCCATAGTCGATTATGGTCGAACGGCCGTCCTTGAAATGGCCAAAGCCAATGGCATACATTTGCTCGCAGCAGAACAACGTAACCCGATGCTGACCTCAACCTATGGCACAGGAGAGATGATCAAACAAGCATTAGATCGCGGTATTGAAAAAATCATTGTTGGACTTGGTGGTAGTGTCACCAATGACGGCGGTGCCGGGATGGCACAGGCATTGGGTGTCCAGTTTTTCAATAGTACAGGTGAAGCGATTCAGGTCTGCGGCGGTAATCTAGATCAGATTAATCAAATAGATATTTCCCAGTTAGATGCTCGTTTGAAAAACACCGAAATTCTAATCGCTTCTGATGTCAATAATCCACTGTGTGGACCGAATGGCGCTTCGGCAATCTTTGGGCCGCAGAAGGGAGCAACTCCGGAAATGGTGCAGCAACTGGATCGTAATCTCAACCATTATGCTAATCTGGTCGAAGCAAGTTTAGGTATTTCTATAAAGAATGTAGCAGGCTCGGGTGCAGCGGGTGGTTTGGGTTTTGGCCTTATGGCATTTGCGGATGCCAAGTTGCAATCCGGTGTGGAATTGATTATTGAGCAAAGCCGATTAGCCGAAAAAATTGCTCAAGCGGATTATGTACTGACTGGTGAAGGCAAGATTGACAGCCAAACGGCCTTAGGCAAAACACCGTTTGGCGTTGCTCAGGTCGCACAGCAGTTCAATAAACCGGTGTTAGCTTTTGCT
Organism: Acinetobacter sp. UBA3461; assembly: GCF_002381195.1. NCBI lineage: Bacteria > Pseudomonadati > Pseudomonadota > Gammaproteobacteria > Moraxellales > Moraxellaceae > Acinetobacter > Acinetobacter sp. UBA3461. The sequence goes on from NZ_DFRO01000042.1 coordinate 46,166, forward strand.
GGTCTGGTGGGTGAAGGAATTGAGTCTTTATTTGATGCCGGCTTTAGTCAGATTGTGGGAATTAATCCACCAGATTGTAGCTTGGAAGAAGCATTAAAAAATGCGGAAGTAAATCTGGAAAAAGCAGTGTCCAAAACTATTAAAAATATTTTGGAACCGAGGACTTAGTTTTCTCTTGCAAGATAGTCATTGCTGCAAAAGCTTTACATAATGGTAGATAATAATGCGTAAGCAGATCTTACTTTTCCTGGATGAGAGGCACTGCTTCGCAAGGTAACAAAAATCCTTTACTGGATTGAGGGGATATCCCTATACCCCAATCCAGCAGACGGCATCCATGCCGTCGACCCTATAGCAAATCTAGAGATAAAATTGGGTGCTGTTTTAGCGCGGATGAAAAGCCATAATTATAAGAGTGATCTGTTAAACTACACGCATCCACAGAATGATGAGTGATCATGAGTTTAGCCACCCTAATAGATGAACTGAACCCCCAACAAAAACAAGCTGCGACGACTGATGCCAAGCATAGTTTGGTCCTTGCTGGGGCAGGCTGTGGCAAAACAAAAACCATCGTGGCGCGTGCAGCATATCTCATCGATCAGGGTGTACCTGCGAATCAGATTCAGATTTTGACTTTTACCCGTCGTGCGGCCAGTGAAATTGTCGCGCGTGTAGAATTAGCACTCGGTGAACAGGCTAAAGGTTTACGAGCATCGACTTTTCATACCTTCTGTATGTATCTGCTTCGCCGTATTCCCAAAGCATTTGGACTGGAGCAGTTTTCGATTATTGATCGTGATGATCAGTTGATGATGTTCCGTCTGATCCGCGGACGTGATGACAAGAAAAACCCAAATTACCTACCCAAACCACAAGAGTTGTGTGACCTGTATTCCTTTGCACGCAATACTCGGCAGAAACTGAGTCTGGCACTGGAAAAACAAATGCCGGAATATCTGGCGCTGAAAGACCAGATTGCTGACATCATGAAAGAATACGAAACACGTAAAAAGGCACGTAGTTTCCTAGACTATGACGATATTCTGGCGGTGGTCGCGAGTGCATTGGCACAATCAGAAGGACTGGTGGATTATGTCACTTCAATCTGCCGTCATATGCTGGTCGATGAGATGCAGGACACCAATCCATTGCAATGGGCCTTGCTAGAACCACTCAAAGATCATATCAGCCTGTTCTGTGTTGGAGATGATGCCCAGTCGATTTATGGTTTCCGTGGTGCAGATTTTGAAAATATTCACCATTTCAAAGAGCGTGTGCCTGATGCACAAATTTTTAAACTGGAAAAAAATTACCGCTCGACTCAGGAAATTCTAGACCTGTCCAACTGGCTGCTGGATCAATCCGAAATTAAATATGACAAGCGGCTGGATGCACATCGGGGTGAAGGCATTAAGCCAAAAATGCATATCTTCCCGAACGAGTTTGATGAAGCCAGATGGATCGCCATCGATATCAAAGAGCGTCATTACTTACAAGGCAGTAAATGGTCTGATCATATGGTGCTGGTGCGTTCCAGTTTTGCGGCACGCCATATTGAAGCGGCCTGTATTGCTGCCAATGTACCGTATCGCTTTATCGGTGGGATGAAGCTGTTAGAAACCGCACATGTTAAAGACTTGTTGAGTTTACTGCGTGTGGTTGCCAATCCGCTGGATGATATTGCCTGGATGCGTTTCCTGACGCTGTGGAATGGCGTAGGTGATGTCGGTGCCAGCAAACTGTCACAGCAACTCTTGGCAGAGCCTGAGATGGACATCATTGCAGACAAGCTGGAAAAATTTGGCAAGATTCCGCTGGAATCCATTCTGATCATGAAGCAGATGGCTGTGTTAAAAACAGAAGTTGAAGCCTGTGTTAGTCTGGCCATTCAAGCCATCGAAAACCAGCTCGCTGAAAATTACAAAAAAGACTGGAATCGCCGTCAGGGTGATTTTGAACTGGTCAAGCAGCTGGCTTCCAAACATGCCCAGCTGAGCGAGTTTCTGGAAGAATATGTGCTCGATCCGGTATCGATTTCTGAAATTGAACGCCAGTCAGATCCTGATGTGGTGACTTTAATCACCATCCATTCTGCCAAGGGTACAGAGCAGAAGGTCTGTTATGTGACGAATGTGACACCAGGACAGTACCCTCATGCGCGTGCGCAAGGTGATTTTGATGATGTTGAAGAAGAACGTCGGGTGTTGTATGTAGCGTTGACCCGTGCGCAGAATGAGTTGATTTTGACAAAACAGAATCTGAATCACTGGGCACGCGAAACCGTGGATGAGCAGGGCCGTAAAGTAGAGAGTTATTTTATGAATGACCTAACTCGCCAGCTGTGTACTACGGAAACCCATTACAAGACCCGTCAGCAAACCGTAAAAAGTGCCTTAATCGAACGCCAGTCGATTAATTTAGATTTTGGTATTGATCTCGATTAAACTAGACAGATATTGTTGTATGCAAAAAGTAGAGTAGGCGAGTGCTTTTTGATGTTTTTTGCCTATCTTCTTAAGGTTATCAAATGAAAATTTTAGTTCGTAACTTGGAACGTACTGTGACAGAGGCTGAGTTACTGGAATTGTTCAAGCAATATGGCACAGTAGATACTTGTACGCTGGTGCTGGATGCTGAAACTGGTAAGTCTAAAGGCTTTGCCTTTGTAGAAATGCCGCATGGCCGTGAAGCAGTTAAAGCGATCAAAGGTCTGAATACCTTGCGCTTACATGGTACAGGCATTCGTGTGAAACAGGCTGAAGAAAAGCCACAGGCGTAAATAGAAAAAGGAGCAGATAATGCTCCTTTTTTATGGAAATAACTTTTCTGAATGACCAAATAGTTAGAGCTTCTGATTGAATAACTCAATCCAAATTTTATTGTCTATTCAATAAAATAGAGTTCTGTCATAAATCATTTTTTAATCATTATAAAGCGAAGCAGTGCATCTCATTCCAGAGGGATAAGGGACTTTCAATATCTATTTAAGTATGAATAGAATGATCATTTTTTGATTTATGAAAGAGATTTAATGACTCTTCAAAAATTAAAATAAATTGCATTAGTAATTCAGCCCGGTTGTTCATATTTCCTGAAAAAATCAATAAATAAAATAAATTCCATTGTAAAAATAATGATCTGGTTTTAAGTTATAAAAGCCAAAATTTGTTTTAACACTTAGGAAAAATCCATGACTCGTGTTGCTCGCTATCATGCGGACCGTACCAATCAGAAACTTTATTTCGCCCGTCTTGCCTGTCAGCAGGCAGAGCAAACCGATCATGTCCAGCAGGCTCAGGCACATCGTGAATCAGCAGTTTTCCATTTGCATGGTGCAGTCTTGGCTTTTTTGCAGGAACTGGTGCGTTACTACCGTTTAAATGATCTGAGTCCGACCTTGAAATCGATTGAAGAGCAGATGGCTGCGAAAGGGCAGATCTCTCCAGAAGTCACCGTAATGCAGCAACTGTCTAAAGACGGCTTTATCGCTGAGCTGAAGCGTGCTTATCGTTTATGTCAGTATACACCTGAGCCGAGTGTGCCGGAGCCTGAAGATGAAACATCTTCTAAACTGATTATTAAAGTCACTCAAACACCTCAAGCCTGGTTACCAGATACAGCAATCCTGCGTGAATGGCATCGAGACCTGACACAATTGATTGATGGTTTTCGCAATGAGATGGTGGAATTTTAATCCGACCAATGGCCCTTGAAATTGAAATTATTAACCATATATCCAATAAACAGCGATGCAAAGTGATTCTGCGCTTTGCCACCATGTTGAACATGGAGGACATATGTCTATAGAACAATTGAAAGAACTATTTGGTAGTCAAGAAGCGATTTTAGAACTCGTTCAACTGGAAAGTGGTGAGTTAGCATTACGCAATGCAGGCTCAGAAAAACAGCCATTGGTCATTATTCAGTTTAATGATGAAGTAAAAGCACTTCTCGGTGATCAGACCCCGGTGGTTGCTCAGCATATGATTCAGGCGGCTTTATTTGGCCTGCTCGAAAAGCAGGCAAATGAAATGCAGGCTGAAATTGTGGATGAAAAACCAAAATATTTAAGTTGATTGCTCTCCCATTCTAAATAAAAAAGCGCACTTTAACGTGCGCTTTTTTATTTTATAGTTTTAATGATGTGATGGATTCTGATGGGCAATCTGAATCTGATGCAGGATATGACGGCTCATGTTCTTCGCCATTTCTTCTTTAGCATAGTATACCGCACCCACATTATCGCGGCGGATAACTTCAGCTTCTTCCTTACTTTCGGCACAGACCAGTACCTGAATTTCAGGATTTAAAGTTTTGGCAATATCCACGATTTTATGAATGTCCAGAATATCCATAGGGGAAATGACCAATAGACGTGCATGCTGAATATGCGCCTGAATCAAGACGCCTGGTTCAGTCGCTACACCCGATACCGCCGCAATGCCTTTGGCACGCAATTTTTCAACAATCTCCCGGTTTTCTTCAGCAATCACAACTTTAATATTTTGTTCCATCAAGGAAGTCGTGATGCGACGTCCCACTTCACCATGGCCGACAATCACTACCTGATCGCGCAGGTAGTCCTGGGATACTTCATCAGGCAGCATGGCCAGTGGATCGCCACTGCGCTCCAGTAAACGCGCCAGGTTGGAACGTTCGCGAATCCATTTCTGTACTGGTTCGATGGCAGCGAAAATAAAAGAGTTCAGGGTAATTGAAATCAAGGCACCCGCCAGAATCAGGTTTTGCCCTTCCAGTGACAGCAGATTTAGCGATACCCCAAGTGCAGCAAGAATGAACGAGAATTCACCGATTTGCGCCAGTGACGCACCCACTGTCAGCGCTGTGTTGATTGGATAACGGAAGAACAGTACCAATGCCATCGCAGCAATGGTCTTACCAATCATAATAATGGCAACAACCGCCAGCACATGCAGGGGTTGCTCAATCATAATCCGCGGATCAAACAGCATACCAACAGAAACGAAGAATAGAATCGAGAAAATTTCACGTAGCGGAAGGGTTTCTTCTTCTGCACGATGGCTGAAATCAGATTCTTTCACGACCATACCCGCAAAGAATGCACCTAGTGCCATAGAGACACCAAAGACTTTGTAGGCACCAAAGGCAATCGATACAGCAGCGGCCACAACAGTTAGCGTAAACAGTTCACGTGAGCCTAGACGCGCGACAACCTGCATGATCATTGGTATTAGACGTTTACCAACAATCAGCATAAAGGCAATAAAGCCTGCGACCTTGAGTAGGGTAATGCCCAAGGTGAGCCAGATATTCCCATCACTGCTACCTTCCAGTGCCTGACCACCGAGTAAAACTGCGGTTGCAGGAAGTAACACCAGTGCCAATACCATGACCAGATCTTCAACCAACAGCCAGCCTACAGCAATCTTACCGTTAATGGATTCAAGCAGACCACGGTCTCCAAGTGCTTTTAGGAGCACGACAGTACTGGCACAGGAGAGACTTAAACCAAAAACAAGCGCAGAACCGAAACTCCAGCCCCAGAGCATGGAGACACCAACGCCAAGCAGGGTAGCCACTGCAATTTGCAGGATGGCACCAGGCAGGGCAATACGCCTTACCTGCATCAGATCATTTAAGGAAAAGTGCATCCCGACACCAAACATCAGGAACATGACGCCTAATTCGGCAAGCTGGTTGGCGAGCTGGATGTCACCGACCACCCCAGGGGTATTGGGGCTAATCAGGATCCCGGCAATCAGATATCCGATCAAGGGAGGTAGACGCAAGCGTGCAGCGATATAGCCGAATGCCAGCGCCAGTCCAAAGCCTACAGCCAGTAATATGATGAGATCTACGTCATGTGGCACTAAACACTCCTTTAAGATGAATTTTAAAATTTCAGTTTTTTATGGGAAATAAGCACAAAAAGTGCCAAAACAAAAAGAAAGTTTATCAAGCTGAATAAAAAAAATGCAAAAAAAAACGACCCTAAAAGGTCGCTTTTTTTTCAAAAAACTAAAATTATTTAATTTTAGCTTCTTTGAAGATCACGTGTTGACGGATTTTTGGATCAAATTTTTTGATTTCCATTTTTTCCGGCATAGTACGTTTGTTCTTAGTAGTGGTATAGAAATAACCTGTACCAGCTGAAGAAACTAAGCGAATCTTATCACGCATTGTCCTGACTCCTTACTTAGATCTTTTGACCTTGAGCACGAAGGTCAGCAACAACCTTTTCAATGCCCAATTTATCGATAATACGCATACCTTTAGTAGTAAGACGAAGACGTACGAAACGTTTTTCGCTTTCTAACCAGAAGCGGTGTTGGTGCAGGTTCGGCTCGAACCGGCGCTTAGTTTTGTTGTTGGCGTGTGAGACGTTGTTACCAACGACTGGACGCTTGCCGGTAACTTGGCAAACCTTAGACATGGTGTAACTCCATTGATTTAGCCAACAGCAAATCTGTATGGCCAGTCAAAAATAAACGGATTGAATTCATTCAAGGGGCGTTTTATACCAAAAATGCGCTTAAAAGACAAGCGATTTTGTCTAAAACCGGGCATGAGTTGGTGCAACAGCTCATGCCTTGATCATTTATCGAAGAAGAGTCTTCGAAATCAGTTTATGAATCGGCTTATTAAACGGCGGGAGAATGTATTTCAAGCTATACAGCTTAGGATTGGACATTACAGACCGTTCATGCGACAAACTGAAGAAGCCTTCTGGCCCATGGTATTTACCCATCCCCGAAGCGCCAACGCCGCCAAATGGCAGGTCATCCTGTGCAACATGAGTGAGTACCGTGTTCTGGCCGAAGTGCCCTGAATGGGTACGCTGTGCGACATAATCGGCACGCGCCTGATCAAAGTCGAAATAGTATAATGCAAGTGGACGCGGACGGCTATTAATAAAGTCGATTACATCGTCAATTTGATCATATTCCATGATTGGCAGCAGTGGACCAAAGATTTCATTTTTCATGATATCCATATCTGGCGTCACATTGGTCAGAATGGTCGGTGCTATTTTACGCAGATCTGCCGGTGTTTCATTACGCGGGTTGATTTCAATAATCTGGGCGCCATGTGCACGTGCATCTTCCAAATAGCCTTGCAGACGATTGTACTGCTTGTCATTCACAATCGAAGTGTAGTCCTGGTTATGGGTGATATCTGGATACATGGTTTCCACATAGCTGCGGAAATGGTCGATAAATTCAGCGGTTTTACCGCGTGGCAGGAACATATAGTCAGGGGCCACACAGGTTTGACCAGCATTCCAGAGTTTACCCACGGCAATACGCTCTGCCACATCTTCAATATCAATAGATGGATGAACCAGTACTGGAGATTTGCCCCCCAGTTCCAGAATCACCGGCACCAGATTTTCTGCAGCTGCTGCCATCACGGTTTTACCCACCGCGGTTGAGCCCGTGAAAATCATTTTATCGAAAGCCAAGCGACAAAAGGCATCAGATACTGCACCGCCACCAGTAATCACTGCGACCAGTTCTTTTGGAAAGGCTTCCGCCAAGGCTGTTTCAAGTACAGCTCCAAAATGAGCAGAGGCACTCGAAATTTTAATCATGGCATGGTTGCCTGCAGCCAGTGCACAGACCAATGGGCCAATCGAGAGGAGTAAGGGATAGTTCCAGGGCGCAATAATGCCGACCACGCCCAAAGGCTGGTACTGCACCCAGGCTTTGGCTGGCTGGTGAATAATGCTGACGTGACGCTTGGATGGTTTCATCCAGCCAGTCAGATTCTTGCTGTAATATTTGATGTGTTCCAGGCAGGTCAACAGTTCCCCGATTTTGGTTTCCCCAATCGAACGGTTGCCATAATCCTGATTAATTGCATCGGCAAATTGATCTTGATACTTAACTAAGATACGCTTAAGTCGAGCTAAACGATCGATACGTTCCTTTGCAGTCGGCAACGGGTAACGTAAGTAGGCATGTTTTTGTTGTGCCAGAATGTCATTAAGGCACTGGCTGTCAAAAAAATGTGGTGTCATTAATGTCGTTTTTGTGTGACTGTTCATGCAGCACTACCACTTTTAAGAAAATCGATTATTTATTTTTAGAGTAAATACTCTAATTAGTCAAGTTACTTTGTGTACTCGACCGTCAATGCGCTGCTGGTGCGTGCGGGTATATGAACTGAATGGTTATTTTAGGATGTCCCAAACCAAAACGTTGAAAACGAAAGAACGTATTTTGCAGCTCAGTTTGCAGTTATTTAATGAGCGTGGTGAGCGTTCTGTTACGACGAATCATATTGCTGCTGAACTCGGTATGAGCCCGGGTAACCTGTACTATCATTTCCGTAATAAGAATGAAATCATCAAGGAACTGATGGAGCAGTACCAGAAGGAAACCCTGGAAATGCTGGCATTGCCGGATGACCGTCCGCTGGATGCTAATGACAAGATCCATTATTTCCAGGTGCTCAGCAGCCAGTTATGGGCCTATCGTTTCCTGCATCGTGATGTTTATCACCTGGTGGAAAATAATGAAGACTTCCGCAAGCTGTATCCGCGCTTTGCGGGTGAAGTCATGCAGCAGGGACAAAAAATCTATAAAGCCTTTGTCAACGCTGGCTTAATGGAAATGACTGATTCGGAAATTGAAGCCTTAATTATCAACCTGTGGATCGTGCTGACCAACTGGACCAACTTCCTGTATATGTCTGGTCATATTACCGACTCGAACCATCTGGAAGAAAAATGGGTCTGGCAGGCATTGCGTCAGATGGTGTTCCTGGAAGGTGCCTATCTGCGTGGTGAAAGCCGTCATACCTATGAAAGCCTGTTGAACTCTTTTGGTTCTTCCGAGCTTTTTGCCAGTCTGTCATCCGCTAAAGATCGGGAAACTGAACAAACTATTCAGAATAATTAAGAAACGCGCTAGAATACTCGGCTTATTTTTTAATTTATCTGATTAGTGACGTTTACCAACATGAATATGACGACTGCTAACACCGCACGTTTATTGATTACTTGTGAAGACAAGCCGGGCATCGTGCAGGCTGTTTCAAGCTTCTTGTATCATCAGGGCGCCAATATTACTGCGCTTGATCAATACGCGACAGAAGCTCAGGGCGGACGTTACTTCATGCGTGTTGAGTTTGAACTCGATAACCTGCAAAGCCGTAAAGAAAGCCTGTTACAGACTTTTGCTGTCAATGTTGCGGAACGCTATAACATGCATTGGCGTCTGGCGCTGGTAAGTGATGTGAAAAAAGTCGGCATTCTGGTGTCTAAAGTTGATCATGCTTTACTTGAGCTGTTATGGCGTCATGCACGTGGCGGTCTGCCATGTGAAATCACCAAAGTGGTATCGAATCATGAAACGCTGCGTGAATCGGTTGAAAATTTTGGTATTCCATTTGAAGTAGTACCAGTGACTAAAGACAATAAACGTGAAGCTTATGCAAAAATTGATGAGCTGATGCAAGGCAATGATTTGTTAGTACTGGCGCGCTATATGCAGATTCTGGATGAAGAATTTGTACAAAAATGGGAAATGAAAGTGATCAACATTCACCATTCATTCCTGCCAGCGTTTGTCGGTGCAAATCCGTACAAGCAGGCTTATGAAAAAGGTGTGAAACTGATTGGTGCGACTGCCCACTATGTAACGGCTGATCTGGACCAAGGTCCAATCATTGAGCAGGACGTAGAGCGTGTAAACCATGACTTTACTGTAGAGCAGCTGCGTGAACTGGGGCAGGACGTAGAGCGTAATGTACTGGCGCGTGCCGTAAGATGGCATCTGGAAGACCGTATTATTGTGGATGGTAACAAGACAGTGGTATTCCAATAAGTCTTGCATCATCATTCAAAAAGGCATACTTTAAGTATGCCTTTTTTTATTTGAGTTGTTTCTCTCATTTGTCGAAAAAAATGAAGAAAGTTGGGGATTGTTATTGCAAATGAAAACCCTTCTCATTTATTATTGGCGTACTTTAATTGTGCTAACCGATGAGCTTGATTGTTTGTTTCATATCATCTCTTCAAGGTAAAAGATTTAATGAGCCAAGTTGCTTCTCCTATGATGCCTACTCCACCCAACCAGATGAAAAAGAAAGTCGCAGCTGTTATGGCAGCTGTACTGGTGGGACATGTTGGCCTATTGTGGGCTGTCAGCCAGATGGAAGCACCTGAACTCAAGCCTGTAGACAAGGAGCCGATGAAGGTTCGCTTTGTAAAACTGCAGGAAGCGCCAAGACCATTACCTCCGAAGCCAAAGCCTGAGCCGAAGAAAGAGCCGCCGAAGCCGAAAGAGGTCAAGATTGTTGAAAAACCGTTGCCACCACCTCCGAAAAAGGTTGAAAAAATCCAGGAAGTGAAGAAGGCTGAAACGCCTAAGGTTGTGGCACCAGCAGTTGAAGCAAAACCAACGCCAAGTCCGGTTGTACCAACGGTTGTGAAAGAAACCAAAGTCGCTCCGACACCTCCACCAGCACCTGTGGCACCGCCTGCGCCTGTTGCGCCACCGGCACCACCTGCGCCTCCTTCTCCTAAAAGTGTTTCTTTGGGTGGTGGTGTGACCTGGTTGCGTACGCCAAAAGTATCGATGTCAGCAGGTGAATTGAAAAGTTCCTGTTCCATGGTGGTCGATATCTCAGCGAATGAACAAGGCAAGGTAGTGGCTGCGACAGCACGTAATTCAAGCTGCAGCCCTTCGATTAACCGTAAGGTCGAGTCTGCTGTACGTCGTGCACAATTAACCAAATATGTTGAAAATGGCGTTGCTTATCCAACACGTGTTGAGCAGCCCTTTGACTTCCAGATTACCAGATAACGGCTAACCCATTAGGAGTTCGAATATGAACTTTTCAGTTTATTGGCAACATGCTGATGCAGTCAGTAAAACACTTTATTTTGTGTTACTGGCAATGTCGATTGCGACATGGACGATCTTTGTACTGCGTTTACTCGGTACGCGCCAACTCAAGCAAGTGGCTTATGCACAGTTATCTGATGCCCTAGATAAACTGAAATCAAAAATGGCGCCTTTGGGCTTTGAACAACGCAAAGTCGTAGCTGAACAAGCATTGCTACGCCAGATTGCAGCTGAAAAAGCCAATGCGGAAAAAGGTGTGTCAGTTCTGGGTACCATCGCATCGATTTCACCTTTCATTGGTTTATTCGGTACAGTATGGGGCATCTTCCATGCACTGGTAGCAGTGGGTAAGAGCGGTCAGGCAGGTCTGGCTCAGGTGGCAACACCCGTAGGTGAAGCACTGATCATGACAGGTCTGGGTCTGGCAGTGGCGATTCCAGCTGTATTGGCTTATAACATCGCGGTACGTTTTAACCGTGGTTTATCGCATGAACTACAAGACCATGCTCATAGCTTATTGATTGATACGATGCTGCAACAGGAATCTGCCAAGAAAGCTGAAAGCAAAGTTGCACAAGACAGTTTAGTGGGAGGTCAAGTTTAATGGCTTTTCAACTGGGTGAAGACAACGATGTAGGCATGAATGAGATGAACCTCATTCCCCTGATCGACATTATGTTGGTATTGATGATCATCTTCCTGGTGACAGCGACCGTTGCGAACCCATCAATTCCATTAACCTTGCCACAAACGACTGCGGAAATTATTGATCTTCCGCCAGAGAACATTACCATCAGCATTAACTCTCAGGGTGATGTGGCATGGAATGGTGATGTGCTTAGCCTGGAACAGCTGGAAACCCGTTTCAATGAAGCTGGGCAGGCAGAGCGTCAGCCAACGATTGTATTGAAGGCGGATAAGGAATCACGTTACGACACCGTTGCTCAAGTGATGTCACGCGCGAGTGGAGCCGGACTCACCGATATTGCTTTTGCAACCGATAACTGATTTTTCCAAGATCAAAAAAAGCGACCTGAGATGGTCGCTTTTTTATGACAATATTGCTTTACTTCAACAGTTCTACAAACTTGGCACGTAGCTTGTTGAGCTTTGGAGGAATGGCAAAGTTGCAATAACCCTGACTTGGGTTTTTGGCAAAAAAGTTCTGATGATAATCTTCAGCTGGATAGAAGGTCGGAGCAGGACTGAGTTCAGTGACTACATTTAAACCTTCAGCCTTCAGTGCATCAATAGCTTCTTGTGACTGCCGTTGCTGTTCTTCGTTCAGATAGTAAATAACAGAACGATACTGTGTACCGACATCATTGCCTTGGCGATTGAGCGTTGTTGGATCATGAGTGGCAAAGAATACATCCAGCAATTGCTTAAAGCTGATCTGACTTTCATCGAAATCAATCAGAATCACTTCTGCATGGTTGGTATCACCATTACAGATCTCTTCATAGGTTGGATGAGTGGTATGTCCACCGGCATAGCCACTAACGACTTTGCTGACACCACGAATCTGCAGGAATACCGCTTCGGTACACCAAAAGCATCCACCACCAAATAGCGCCTGTTGCATAATCTTGTCCTTAATTCCGAGTTTCTGTCTCTATTCTACGCTGTAAATATCAAATAGAAAAAAGCCTGTAAAAACAGGCTTTTTATTTAAGCTTTAGCGCGGTTGTACCGGGCTTGCCAGCTGAATGACTGGGTTGCCATAGCTATCGAGCAGCTTCAGGGTTTTACCAAAAACCTGATAGTGGGTCACTTTAGCCAAGGCTTCATTAAATTTTTGATCCAGATTGTCATTGTTCAGACAAGCCATTTTTGTACCCGCCATCTGGCTAAGATTCAAAGTGTCTTTGCCTGCAGTATAGCTGCCCATAATACGGTTACAGCCATCGGCACCGCTAACACGCTGAGTGGCAGCATCAAATTGCAGGCTTGGGATATTACGTGTGGTAGGTGCAGTGGTGATTTCTGTACTGCCAATGTGAGTGACAATCCAGGTGCGGTTCTGAAGTTGCTGTAGATTTTCAACCGCTTGGGAAGAGGTCTGGTCTGGTGTGGTTTGACAGCCTGTTATTGCCAGCGCTGAAACGAACATTGCAATTGTGGTCACTTTTTTTAACATTGGGCTTACTCTTTTTCTTTGATACATCACTGTATATAAACAGAAAAAATAGAATGATACCAATACAATTTGTATCTTCGGGCTCCCGGGATGATAGGTTCTATTCTGCTTTTGGCGCAGGTAATCCTTGCCGCAGTAGGGCAGAATATTGTTCACTACTGACCTGAGCAAATTCTTTGACACGTGGGTTTACATGCGCTCGAGCATACCAGGTGCTTAAGTCCCAATCCTGATTCAGCGCTTGCAGGTCATACATATAATTTGGCAAATAACCCGACGCCAGCAGGCGATAATCTGTTGGTAATGGTTTCAGGGAAACAGCCTGAACCATATCAAACACCAGGGTAGTGCAATTACTGGTTAGAGTGTTATACCACTTCGGCTGTTGAGCCAAATCATCCACCTTGTTGAGATATTCTTTGAAAAGCGCCTTGGCTTGTGCCTGTGGCATATTAACCGGAAAAAAATATACCTGCTCACCGCGGGTGTTGCTACGGGTGTAGATAATATCCCGTTCATCAGCTGCCACCAGACTCAGCTCAAACTTGCGGAAGAAGCCGCCGATAGCAGAGAAATCTTCATTTTTTTCCTTACGGATTTCAATCGAAAAAGTCAGCGGCTTCTGGTCAGCAAAGTCAAAACTCACCAGGGTATGGGCAATATGCGGTCCCATCCAGTAAGAGGTGATGACATTGACCCCGGTGATCTGATTTAAATTGATGCTGCGACTTTCCCAGCGCTCAATATATTTCCCATTTGGCAGCCAGACAAAATTACGCACATTATGTAAGGTGACTTGATCGCCTTGTTGTTCATAACTGAGAATACGGGCAACTTCAGGATTCCACTCCCGGTCCTGACGAGCGTCCAGACTGAAATACCAGAACAGGCTAAATAGAAAAGCCAGAATATAAAGAAGGGTATCTACACCACGTGAAATCAGATGACGGCTAAAATAAATGCCGAGAACTGCACAGGCTAAAATAATCCAAAGACCAATCAGCACAGAACTGCCAATCATGCCTAAGGGTTGCTGTACCCAAATCGCAAGGCACAGCCATAGACTTGATGCGATGACAAACAGGGTAAATACTGCATTCAGTAACCAGAATAGCCAGTGAGGTGCAGGATTTCCCTGTGTATGCATAATTGAATCTTTAATTAAAAATTATTCTTCATTTTCTATAAGTTGCAAACTCAAAAGCAATCCCGGTTTTGTCGTCGATATGTTGTTCGGAAAAAACTTTTTTGAATTCAGCAGGAATTTCCGGGTAGAAGGCATGACCTTGTACATCCAGTTCGACATGGGTCAGTTCCAGACGGTCAGCAATACTCATTGTCTGTTTGAAGATTTCACCACCCCCAATAATATAAATAGACTCCGGTTTTTCTGACGCTTTTACATCTGCAACAGCTTGGTTCAAGGCATCTTCAATCGTGTGTGCGACTTTAGTACCTTCAAAAGACCAGTCTGTATCACGGGTAATGACCCAGTTGACACGTTTAGGCAAGGCACGTCCCATGGATTCAAGGGTCTTACGTCCCATTACAATTACACCGCCCTGGGTGATTTCCTTAAAATGTTTTAGATCTGCTGAGATATGCCAAGGCAGGTCATTGTCCTTACCAATACAGCGCTGCTGATCCATTGCAACGACATGAACGACTTCTAAATCCTGAAATGCCATACCCACACTCAAAAACAAGTAAAAATTGTTCCTATTAAAATGCAAAATCCCACTTTAAGCAAAGTGGGATTTTGATTTTCTTGGGTTTGGGAAAAATTAAACCGTGATAGGCGCTTTAATTGCCGGATGGGATTCATAGCCGACAATTTCAATATCTTCAAATTTGAAATCGAATAGATCTTTAATTTCAGGATTCAGTTTTAACTGACATAGACCTAAAGGCTCACGACTCAGCTGAAGTTTGGCTTGTTCAAAGTGGTTGGCATACAGGTGCTTATCACTAATTTAAAAAATTAATTATAGTATTATTAAAATCTTCAGGCTGTTCAAGGTTAGAAATATGAGATGCATTTATATTAAATAATTGGCTGTTAAAAATTTGCTTTTGAATAAACAAGCCATCTTCCATGGTCGTAACGGGATCTTGTTGACCAGCAATGATAAATACCGGAATTTTAACTTGCTTTAGTTGTTCTCGAAGATCTGCCTTCGCTAAAGCTTCACAGCAACTTGCATAACCTTCAGGGCTGCCAGCGCCTAAGTCGTTTGAAAGTTTAGTAATAATGTCTGGGTTGCTTTGGACAAAAGCTTCAGTAAACCAACGCCCAGCTGCAGTCGATGCGATCGGCATTAAACCTTGTTCACGAACCAGTGTCGCACGCTCTAACCATGCTTTTTCCTAACCAATTTTTGCTGCCGTATTGCATACTATCACCTGATTAAAGCGTTCTGGACGGTTAATTGCCAACCATTGACCGGTTAAACCACCCATTGAAATGCCACAGAAGGCAGCTTTTTCAATATTCAGATGATCAAGCAAATTTACGACGTCCTGACCCAATTGATCAATCGTGTAAGGGCCTTGTGGCGCTTCCGACCCACCGTGACCACGGGTGTCATAGCAAATCACAAAATGATCTTGTGCAAAGAAATCAATCTGTGGTTGCCACATTTTGAAGTTGGTACCCAGCGAATTTGAGAAAACCAGTGCAGGTTTTGCGGCATCACCAAAAGTCTGGTAATTGATTTGGGCATCATTTGATGTAAATGTTGGCATTGAAATCCCTCCCGACCTCCCTTTCTTGCATTTGATTCAAAGCAGTACTTTGAATCTACATTCAGGGAGGAGGTTTATCTTTTTAATAGGTTGTTAGACGCGTTCAATAATCAAAGCGATGCCTTGACCCACACCAATACACATTGAGCATAGCGCATATTTGCCACCAGTCTGTTCAAGCTGGTTCAGTGCAGTCGTTACCAAACGTGCACCTGAAGCACCCAGTGGGTGACCGAGTGCAATCGCACCACCATTCGAATTCACACGTGCTTCATCATCCGCAAGACCTAAATCACGAGTTACCGCCAGTGCCTGAGCAGCAAAAGCTTCATTCAGCTCGATCACATCCATCTGCTCTAAAGTCAGACCAGTTTGTGCCAATAGTTTCTTGATGGCAGGTGCTGGACCAAAGCCCATGATGCGCGGTTCAACACCGACAACGGTTGAGCCAATGATTTTGGCACGCGGTTTTAAGCCGTATTGTGCAATGGCGTCATCGGATGCAACCAACAGTGCTGCTGCACCATCGTTAATGCCTGATGCATTACCTGCTGTGACTGTACCATCTGCTTTTACCACAGGTTTCAATTTCGCCAACGCTTCTGCAGTGGTAGACGCACGTGGATGTTCATCTTTATCCACGACCACTGGATCGCCTTTACGTTGTGGAATCACCACAGGCACGATTTCATTCTTAAAGAAACCATTGGCCTGCGCTGCTGCGGTACGTTGCTGGCTGGTCAGGGCAAACTTGTCCTGATCTTCACGGTTGATGTTGAACTGTTCCGCCAGATTTTCAGCCGTTTGCGGCATGGTTTCGACGCCGTACATTTCTTTGAGTTTCGGGTTAATGAAACGCCAGCCCATGGTGGTATCTTCAATCTTCTGGCTACGGCCATACGCTGTTTCTGACTTGCCCATCACGAATGGGGCACGCGACATGCTTTCTACACCGCCGGCAATAATCAGATTAGCTTCACCGGCTTTAATCGCCCGTGCTGCCATTGCGATTGCATCCATCGATGAACCACATAGGCGGTTCACGGTCGTTGCCGGCACCTGATAAGGCACACCTGCAAGCAGGGATGACATGCGCCCGACGTTACGGTTATCTTCACCAGCCTGGTTGGCACAGCCATAGATCACGTCATCAACCTGTTCCCAGTTCACACTTGGGTTGCGTTCCATCAATGCTTTAATTGGCAGCGCACCCAGGTCATCTGCACGGACAGGCGCGAGGCCACCGGCATAACGGCCGAATGGGGTACGGATGGCATCAATGATGTATGCGTTTTTCATATTTTTACTTTCCAAATCTTTGAATCCCTCCCGACCTCCCTTTAATAAAGGGAGGAGTTCCATACATAAAATAGAGATATGGAAGTCCCCCCTTTGAAAAAAGGGGGATTTAGGGGGATTTAAAATTATCTTTAAAGTGTATTAACCTTGAGTCGCATCAATCAGTTTGGCACCGGTCAATGACTGCAATTCTTCAAATGACAGACCTTCGACTTTCTCAATCACTTTCATGCCTTCAGAGGTGACATCAATCACACACAGGTCGGTATAAATACGGTCGACACATTTCAGGCCAGTCGCAGGATAAGACAGTTCAGCTACAATTTTTGGCTCGCCTTTTTTAGTCACATGGTCGGTGGTGATGAAAACTTTCTTGGCACCGACAGCCAGATCCATCGCACCGCCAACCGCCGGAATCGCATCCGGTGCGCCAGTATGCCAGTTGGCCAGGTCACCATTTTCAGCCACCTGGAACGCGCCCAATACGGCGATGTCTAAATGACCACCACGCATCATCGCGAAAGAATCACCATGATGGAAGAATGAGCCGCCTTCAAGTAATGTGACGAATTCTTTACCTGCATTGATCAGCTCCGGATCACGGTCTTCTTCAGCAGGAGGAGGACCGAATGCTAACAGGCCATTTTCAGAATGCAGGAAGACGTCTTTATCGCTTGGCAGATAGCTTGAAATCTTTGTTGGTAAACCAATACCCAAGTTCACATAAGCGCCATCAGGAATATCTTGTGCCACACGTTCAGCGATCTGGTCACGGGTCAGTTTGCTATAGCTCATTATTTATCTCCGATGCCAATTATTGTGCAGGCTTAACTTGAACAATGTGTTGAACAAAAATTCCCGGGGTGATGATGTGCTCTGGATCCAGTGCACCCAGTTCAACCACTTCAGAAACTTGAGCAATGGTCACATCTGCTGCCATTGCCATGATTGGGCCGAAGTTACGCGCAGATTTACGGTAGACCAGATTGCCCCAACGATCGCCTTTAGAAGCTTTAATTAAAGCAAAGTCAGCTTTAATTGGATTTTCTAAAACGTAGTCTTTACCTTCATAGTTCATGGTCGGTTTGCCTTCAGCCAGCAAAGTACCAAAACCGGTAGGGGTATAGATTGGACCTAGGCCCATACCAGCGGCCTGGATACGGCAAGCCAGATTACCTTGCGGTACCAGTTCCAGTTCAATTTTTCCTGCACGATAAAGCTCGTCAAATACCCAGGAATCAGACTGACGCGGGAATGAGCAGATGATTTTACGCACTGCACCAGCTTTGAGTAATTTAGCCAGACCATAGTCGCCATTACCGGCATTGTTGTTAACAATAATCAGGTCTTTAATACCCAATTCGATTAGACCATCAATCAGTTCAGCAGGCTGACCCGCTGTACCGAAACCACCGATCATAATGGTAGAACCGTCCTTGATTTGGGAAAGAGCTGTTTGTAATGATGTTGATTTATTAATCATAAAAATTGCTCAAACTAATATTAATTTATATTTAAATCATTATTAATCAGTATTTTTACTTATAGTGATTAGTAATGATTCAATTCAATTAGAGAGGAAAAGAATGGATAGTGTGGACTATCCATTCTTAAGAGTAATTAAGCGCTGACGCGACGACGCTCGATTTCTGTAGTTGGCGCAGATGCAGTTTCTTTTACAAGTTGAACATTAAATTGAATATGTTTGAATGGCTTATTTACGCCACGACGTACAATTTCCACTTCGTCAGTAATGTCTACAGCTATTGCCACTAGGCCATCACGGGTAGCAAAAGCAAAGTCATCCCAAAGATATTGATCACCTTCGATGTTAAATTGAGTCGTCAACTTACGATAACCAGGTGCTGATACGAAGTAATGCACATGAGAAGGGCGGTTGCCATGACGGCCCAATTTATTTAAAACAAATTGAGTGGTACCTTCTGGCGGGCAGCCATAGCCGACAGGCATTGTGGTCTGAGCAACATATTTACCGTCTTGATCTGCATGGATCGTACGGCGAA
Organism: Acinetobacter sp. UBA3461; assembly: GCF_002381195.1. Classification (NCBI taxonomy): domain Bacteria; kingdom Pseudomonadati; phylum Pseudomonadota; class Gammaproteobacteria; order Moraxellales; family Moraxellaceae; genus Acinetobacter; species Acinetobacter sp. UBA3461. The sequence goes on from NZ_DFRO01000042.1 coordinate 65,212, forward strand.
GGTTGAAGTCTGATTGAGACTTATCAAAGAATGAATAATTGCCTAAGCTATTTGCATGCCAAACTTCAACTTTAGCACCTTCAATAATATTGCCTTCAGTATCAGTCACGGTACCTTCAATAAATAAAGTATCAACTTTGTCAGATTCCGATCCATCGTCCATGCGTGCGAAACCTACAGACTCTGGTGCACCTGCTACATACAGAGGACCTTCGATGGTACGCGGAGTACCGCCTGTTACTCCTGCTTTTGCATCAGCTTCATCAGCACGAAGGTCTAAGAAATGTTCTAAGCCTAGACCCGCTGCAAGAAGACCAAGTTCATTTGCTTGACCTGCATCAGTGAAATATTCAAGACCTTTCCAAACTTCTGATTGAGTTAAGTCTAAATCCTCAATGGCTTTAAATAGATCTGAAACCAAACGAACAACAACTTGCTGTACACGTGCATCTACAGGCCCAGTTGCAGTATCTACGTTCATTTTTTTTACTAAAGCATCGATTTCTTGATGGTTCATGCTACTTACTCCTTAAGTATTTTTTGTTAATTAGGACAATTTTTACTTTTGAAAAAATCTTGTCCTGATCCTTATTACTAACTATTTATCGTATTTATTAGATTGATCTTAAGATATTGAGACAAATCAATTAACTATCATTATCTCGAATTGAAGATGGATGACGGTTTAAGGCCATCACTTCAATTTTCATAAATGGATAAAGCGGTAAGCCTTGTAAAAGGTTGTGTAATTCCTCATTACTTTCCACATCAAAAATACTGATATTCGAGTACTGTCCCGTAATTCGCCAGATATGACGCCATTTACCTTGACGTTGCAATTCTTGTGAATACGCTTTTTCAACAGCTTTAATTTCGTTAACTTGCGCTTCTGGCAAGTCACGAGGAATATTCACATCCATTCGTACATGAAACAACATAGTTTCACTCCTTAATATCAATGTTCAAATTATTTACGTCGAAGTTGATCTAGTTTATCTTCATTAATTTCAATACCTAGGCCATTACCTTGGGGTAAATGCAGTTCAAAGTTTTCGTATTGAAGGGGTGTTTTTAAAATTTCTTGAGTCAAAAGTAGGGGGCCGAATAATTCGGTTCCATATGCTAGATTCTTAAAAGTAGAAAAAAGATGTGCCGAGGCCATCGTTCCAATGGATCCTTCAAGCATGGTCCCGCCATACAAGTCAATTCCAGCTAGATTTGCAATAGTTGCAACATCACGTCCCTCAAATAGGCCACCTGATTGCGCAACTTTGACAGCAAAGACAGATGCAGCATTCGTTTTTGCTAAACGATAAGCAGAAGCAGGGCCCATCAAAGATTCATCAGCCATAATGGCAATATCAAATCGATGGGTTAATCGCTGCATAGCGTCGATGTTATCAATTGCACACGGTTGTTCGATTAGATCGACACCACCGTCTTGGAGGAGTTGAATTCCTTTAATCGCTTCTAGTTCAGACCAAGCTCTGTTTACATCTACACGGATTGACACGTCAGGGCCGAGTGCTTTCTTAATGGTCAATACATGTTCGACATCAGCCTCAACTGGGCGTGAACCAATTTTTAGTTTGAAGAAATTATGACGTTTTGCTGCCAACATTTTTTGTGCTTCAGCAATATCTTTATCTGTGTCACCTGAAGCCAATACCCATAGAACTGGAACGCTGTCACGTAGTCGGCCACCTAGAACTTCTGATAATGGCAAACCTAAACGTTGTGCTTGAATATCCAGTAAAGCTGTTTGTATTGCGCATTTAGCAAAACGATTCCCATTGATATTTTTTTGAATAATCTGCAATGTTTGTGCGATATTCAAATGTGATAAAGTTTTAAGTAGAGGAGAGAAGTAAGTATCAATGTTTACCTTGATACTTTCAGGACTTTCTTCACCATAACCTAAGCCACCAATCGTGGTTGCCTCACCCCAACCTACAAATCCATCTTCAGTCTCAATTTTGATTAAGACTAATGTTTGGGTTTGCATTGTTGCAACGGCCATTTTATGAGGGCGAATTGTCGGTATCTCAGCGAGTATAGTTTCTATATTCTTGTACATATAGCGTTATAATCCATATATTGCTGTAAATACCTTAGTTGATATTTTTCTTTTTAAATAGAAATGTTTTAGTATTTAAAAATACTTAAAAGGTATAATAGTGGGAAATTTCAATGGAATTGAGAAGTTTAAAGTACTTTGTCGCAGTGGTTGAGGAAAAAAGTGTTACCAAAGCTGCGGCACGATTATGTATCGCCCAGCCACCTTTAACGAGACAGATTAAAAATTTAGAAGATGAATTAGGGGTTACCTTATTTGAAAGAGGTACACGGCCGATAAAAACTAGCGAAGTCGGTGAGTATTTTTATCAATATGCTGTGCAAATTTTAACACTTACGGCACATGCTAAAACGATGGTAAGCCGCTACAATGTTAAGAACACTGCGATCAGAATCGGCTACGTGGGTTCACTGTTCTATTGGAAGTTGCCTGAAATCATAGATCATCTTCGTAAGAATATAAGAGATATTAAAATTGAACTTATCGAATGTGGTACGCGAGATCAAGTTGAAGCCTTGAAAATGGGTAAGATTGATATGGGATTCGGTCGTCTCGGTATTAGTGATCCATCTATACGTAGAACAATCCTAGAGCGAGAAAAATTGCTCTTAGCCGTACATAAGGATCATCCTCTAACTCAATATCAGCAGCAGGGGGTTTATCTATCACAATTTCTTAACGAAATCATCTACATTTATCCAAATGCTCCAAAACCAAGTTTCTCGACATTTATTCAGAGTTTATTTTCAGAGTTAGATTTAATTCCACAGAACCTTAGAGAAGTACGAGAAATTCACATGGCATTAGGATTGGTATCATCTGGTGAAGGGATTTGCATTATTCCGGTAAGTGCGAGTGCTATTGGTATGCGTAATTTGCAATATATTCCTATCCTAGATAATGAGGCATATAGTCCTATTTCAATTGCTTATCGCAGCATTGATAATAATATCTATATCTCTCAGATTTTAGATTATATGCATGAGCTTTCCCCAACAAATACATCCATATGAGTATGAGGGATGTTCATAAGATAATTTAAGTAATAGAGCAAAAGAGTTTTCAATCGCTGCCTTAGGAAAGAGAATTAAGGCAGCAAAGATAGCAAGTTAAATACCAATTTAGCGTGTAGGCATTAAATCAAAAATTTTCTTTAATTGGGTATTAAGCTGCAAAAGCTCCTCTTCTTCAAAAGAGTTTAAAATCCCGGCTAAAGTAATTTTGTTAATCTGATTAATCTGTTCAACGAGGTCATAACCTTTATCAGTTAACTTCACCATTGAGATCCGTTCATCGAAAGGTGAGGAAAAAATGGTCACAATATCTTCATCAACCAAACGGTAAATTGCTTTTGTAGCAGTCGTAAGCTTAATGGTAGATAAATTTGAAATCTCAGTAATATTCGCTTCATTGAGCGCATTTAAGCTGAGAATGATTTTACGCTTTGTATTGTCTAATCCAATTTTTTTTAAAGATTTATCAATTAGTTGAGCATATTTTCCATTCACCTGTGAGATCCAGAAGAAAGGAAACTTCTCGAGGCTTTTAGGGTCCTGGTTAGGTAAGAAACTCTCAAAATCTTTCAACATAATCGTACGCTAGTAAATTGAAATAAATCGTATTATACAAGCATTCATTATATTACGGAAAAATAAATAACTTATTTACTTGACAATTACATTGAATTTTCAGATATTGGATTTAATTAATAAAATTACATGGAAAAGTGAATTGAATAGTGTATATGAAGCTACGTTAATCGGTTCAGGCCGCCATCGTGTAATCATAAAAGACTCAATTGATATTAAGGGATTGCGAACAACTTTGGGAAGTTGTGCACTACTTGATGTAGCACCAGCTACAAAGAATGCAGATGTGATAGACCATTTACTAGCTCATGATTGTCAAATTGTCGGTAAGGCAGTCATGCATGAGCTTGCTTATGGCATTACAGGAATAAACTATCATTTTGGAACGCCAACTAATCCTAAATATCCTGAACTGATTCCTGGGGGGTCGTCGAGTGGTTCTGCAGCAGCTATTGCAGAAAATTTGGCTGAATTTAGTTTGGGCACAGATACAGGTGGTTCTATACGTATGCCAGCAGCGTGTTGTGGCGTATATGGTCTAAAACCGACTTTCGCACGCGTTAGCCGTATCGGAGTTCATCCTAAAGATACGTCACTTGACTGTGTAGGTCCATTTGCAAACTCTGTAGATGCAATTGAACTTGCAATGCAGTGCATTGATCCAACCTTCAAACCTTTCCCTCTTATTAATAAGCCGCCACGCTTAGCACTACTTGATGTTGATGCAGAAGAAGTCGTGAAATCGACTCTGTTACAGGAATTGAAAAATACAAGTATCGCTTATGAGGTTGTGAAAGCAGAGTCTTTTAAGGCTGCTTTCGAAGCAGGCATGCATGTGATTAATTATGAAACATGGCAAGCCTTTGGTCATTTAACTGAGACTGGAAAAATTGCAGATGATGTTCAGCAGCGTTTGCTTAAGGCATCTGCTACAACACTGGAACAAGTCGATAATGCAAATCAAATTCGAGAAAAATTCCGTAAAGAAATTGATGACATCTTAGAAAAATTTGATGCGATCTGTTTGCCAACACTTCCACAGATTCCACCTAAAGTAGTTGATGCTGCTAATACTGTTGCGTTCCTAAATTTAACGGCATTAGTAAGACCTTTTAATTTATCAGGTCATCCGGCTATCACTATTCCTTATGAAACGGCACAAGGTCAACCCGTAGGGTTGCAACTGGTCGCTAAACACCATGCAGATGAACAACTCTGTGCCATAGCAAAATATATTTCAGATGCGAATAAATCTGCACAAGGAGCTAGCTCATGAACGCTTTAGCTGAAAAAAAATCAAAAATAGAAATAACGGATATGACAGCGTTATGTCAGGAAATTAAAACACGTGCATGTACTGGCGAGTTTGATGATCAGGGATATGTGTCTCAAGACATTATCGAAAAATTAAAAGAAGTTGGGATTTATCGTGCTTTGGTTCCAGCACGTTTTGGTGGTGATGAATGTTCCCCAAGACAATTCTGTGAATGTATTGAACGTATTTCAATGGCAGATGGATCCGTAGGTTGGGTAGCAAGTTTTGGAATGAGCCCAGCTTATTTAGGATGTCTACCAGTCCCTACTTTGGAAAAAATTTATCAAAATGGACCTGATGTGGTTTTTGCTGCCGGTATTTTTCCGCCACAACCTGCTGAGGTCACAGACAACGGTTTTAGGGTCAAAGGCCGTTGGAAATTCTCAAGTGGATGCTTAGGGGCGGATATTATCGGCGTGGGAATTGCACCGAAAAAAGTCAATGAAGCTTCAGGTCTACCTAGAATTGCAGTGATGCCTGCAAGCAAATTGAAAATTGAAATGACTTGGGACACCGTCGGTTTAAAGGGCACAGGTAGTCATGATCTTGTTGTTGATAACATTGAAGTAAGTGAAGACTGGACATTTGTTCGAGGGGTGGCTTCACCTTTACCTGAACCTTTTTTTAAATATCCATCTTTATCATTTGCGACACAAGTTTTAACTGTGGTTGGAATTGGTGTGGCAGCAGCAGCACTGGAAGAATTTAAGGCTTTAGCGCCCGGAAAAGCTTCAATCACAGGTGGTTCTGAAATCGCAAATCGTCCTGTTACTCAGTACGAATTTGCTCAAGCTGAAGCTGAGTTTCAAGCGGCTCGTTCTTGGTTCTATCAGACGATGGATAATGCTTGGCAGGCAATTTTGAATGGTGAAAAACCAAGCCCTGAACAAATCAGCAATATGCGTCTTTCATGTACACATGCAGCGAGAACCAGTGCCGAAGTCGCACGAAAAATACAAATGCTAGCAGGTATGACAGCCATTTATACCAACAACCCATTTAGCCGCTATGTCAATGATGCAAATGTGGTGACGCAACATGCATTCATGGGGGATGCAACATTATTAAATGCAGGAGCAATGAGCTTTGGCTTACCACCAACTCCAGGCTATTTGTAATTTAAAAGACAAAATTGATCACATTTTAAAATGAACTAAAAGGAAAAATCTCATGGAAAAAAAATCACCTTTACGCGTTTTATTCTGCATGGGCATTAACCAAAACTTTTTTGATGCTGCTCCAGAAGAAGCAAAAGCAGTGTGGGCAGCATTTGGTGAAATGTGGAATGGTATTCATGACCTACCAGGTGTACATGTATACGGCAATTTAGATGATGACCAAAGTATGGTTGGTCCAAGTACTGGTTTTCCTTGGACAACTTATCTGCTCGCAGATGTACCTGACATTGAAACTGTACATGCGGCATGTAACTTAGTGCGTACAACACTTGTGGGTGAAGGTCCTTATAAGTTGTGGAAGTACTGCAAAATTGAAGCACGTACAGGACGTGAATTGATTATCCAACGTTAAGTTTAGACCGTTTGAAGGTAGTGTTATGGATGTCAGCGAATTAGATCTTAATCAATTGATTAAACGTGTGGAGCATTTAGAAGCAGCTAATGCGATCCGAAATTGTATTAATCGCTATATGGAAATTTGTGACAATTTAGATGCAAATACAAATCTAGATGAGCTCATGGCGCTATTTGCTGCTGACAGTATTTGGGAAGGTATTGGTGAGAAATATAGTAAAAGTTTTGGACGTTATACAACGTGGCAATCTATTTACGACATGTTCAAAAGCTATACACAAAAAGACTCCCATTTTCTTATGAACGCTCATTTTTTGAGTTCCGAGCAGATTTATGTAGATGGCACGACAGCAAAAGGTAGTTGGTTAATGCTACAGACCTCTACCTTTAAAAGCCATCAGAGCCATCTCAATGCTGCAAAGTTGACGGTTCAATTTAATAAAAACCCAAATGGGCAATGGCAGATTAAACACTTTCAAACGGAAAACATTTTTAGTCGTCCTGTAGGTCACTGGAATAGCACTGCTGAATTACCTGTACCTCAAGCGCATAGCTCAGATATGCAAGCTTAAGACTAGTCAAAAAAAATAGGAAATAGATATGAATAGCCTTATTCCAACACAAAATATTGAACTTGATTACAACGAATTAGTCCAAAGTGATCGTGTGCATACATCACTTTATAAAGATCCAGCTATTTTCGAACAGGAAATGGATAAGATTTTTAATAATACTTGGGTCTGGGTCGCACATGCCAGTGAAATCCCAGATATGGGTAGTTATAAAACCATCAATATAGGTTTACAACCTGTTGTAGTTGTACGTGATCGTAAAAAACAAGTACACGTTTTACTAAACCGTTGTCGTCACCGTGCAGCAACAGTATGTGAACATAAAAAAGGTAAAACCAATAGCTTCGTATGTCCATATCATGGTTGGAGTTATGCATTGGATGGCACATTACGTGGCGTTCCGTCTCCAGAAAGTTATGGCGAATGCTTAGATAAATCAGAATTGCCAATGGTGAGTCTGCGTGTCGAAGAATATAACGGCATGATCTTCGCAACCTTCAAACAAGACATCGAACCATTAGCAGACTTCCTTGGTCCTGCGAAAAAATGGATTGATTTATTTATGAAACAAGGTGCAGGTTATCCAGTTAAAGTCTTAGGAGAACATCGTTTTACTTTCCCGGGCAACTGGAAAATCCAACTTGAAAATACAACAGATGCGTATCACTTCCCCTTGGTACACAAATCCTTCTTAAGTTCAGTTGATGAAAAAACAGAAGAACTCTTTAACTTCGAAAATCAGCCGGGTTACGTTGAAGATTTAGGTAATGGTCACAGCGTCATGGTGATGATTCCAGAACTTATTGATTTAGAAGAAGAGTTAATGGAGCGCCCTATTCAAGAACGCTTTGAAGAACTTGCTCAAGCACTACGTAACGAAGGTCATGAAGAGCTCGAAGTTCGTCGTATATGCCGTGCAGTGGGTGGATCGGGTTTTAACCTGAATATTTTCCCAAATATCGCATGCTCAATGGCATTCTTCCGGGTTATGCAGCCTTTAGCAGTTGATAAAACGGAAATTCATCATTCAGTCATCACTATGGATGGCGGTCCACAAATTGCCAACCAATATCGTTTACGTTTGCATGAACATTTCCAAGGCCCATTTGGTTTCGGTACGCCTGATGATGCAGAAGCATGGGAACGCGTGCAAAAAGGTTCAAGTGCAGGCAATGATCTTTGGATCATGTTACATCGTGGTCTACCAGGCGAAATCAAAACTGAAGATGGCTTGAAGAGTGATGTAAGTGCGGAAACAGGCATGCGTGCTGCTTACCAGCAGTGGAAAAAGATGATGACGGTCTAAGGAGAATGCAATGAAAATTGATGTGAATTTAGTGAATGAAGTAACAGCATTTATCTGGTCAGAAGCTGACATGCTTGATCATTCCGAGTATCGGACATGGTTATCACTGTGGGAAGAGCAAGGTCTCTATATTATCCCGATTGATCCTGCATTAACCGATTATGAAAATCATCTGAACTATGCCTATGACAATCACCATATGCGTCAGCTACGTGTAGAGCGTTTAGAAAATGGTGAAGCAATTTCAACTTCACCGAAGGCCAATACAATTCGTAGCTTATCACGTGTCCGTATTCTTCAAAATGACAACAATGAAATCGTATTACGTTGTGCGCAAAACCTACGCGAATTCCGTAAAGAAAACTTGCGTCATTATACCGCAGACGTTACTTATCATTTAGTTCGCGATGGAGAACAAGGTTTTAAGATCCGTCGTAAAATCATTAATTTAATTAACTCAACTGATACCTTAGCTGGTATTAGCTATATCTTGTAATGGAGTGAAGATGAAAAAAGTCGCTTTAGTTACAGGTGCAGCATCAGGTTTAGGTTGGACGATTGCAGAACATTTTGCATCATTAGATTATCAGGTTATCGTCTCAGACATGAATCCTGAGCTCGCTCAACAAAATATTGCTAAAAGTCAATTTTTGGCAAATATGTCTGTTTTGAAACTGGATATAGCAGAGTGTGCTGATTTTAAAAATGCGATTGTATTTATTGAGCAAAATTTTCAGCGTTTAGATGTCGTAGTGAATAATGCAGCAGTGACTAAAGCGACGCCGGTACTTGAAATTACAGCAGAAGAATTTGACTGGGTTTGTCAAGTCAATCAACGAGGTACGTTCACTGCCTGCCAAGTATTTGGTCAATACATGGCAAGTAAAGGCTATGGCCGTATGATCAACCTGTCTTCGCTGGCGGGTCAAAATGGCGGAACTGCAACGGGTGCACACTATGCCGCATCTAAGGGTGCCATTACAACATTGACCAAAATTTTTGCTAAGCAGTTTGCAGCACAAGGAGTGACTGTAAATGCAATTGCGCCAGGTCCAATGGATTCACCAATGGTTCGTCAAGTTGTCGGCGAAGAAAATTTCGAAAAATTCGTGACCAATATTCCTGTCCAACAACTTGGTTCTATGCATTTTATAGCACAGACAATTGCTTTATTGGCTCAGCCAGAGGCGGCCTTTGTTACAGGTGCAACATGGGACATTAATGGTGGCTTATTTATGCGCTAAATGCGTATAAGGTGAAAATATGACTGAATTATTTGATGTAGTACTCCAAAGCCGCCGGGTAGAGGGTGGCACAATTGCTGTGCTAGAACTCACCTCAGCAAATAACGTTACATTACCAAGTATAGAAGCAGGGGCACATATCGATGTGCATTTGCCAAATGGTTTAATACGCCAATATTCACTATGTCAGAATCCCAAGCAAACTGGAATTTTCCGTCTAGGTATTTTGAAGGATCCACAATCGCGTGGTGGGTCAACTTGTGCATTTGATGAGTTGACACCAGGCATGCATTTACAAGTGAGTGCACCCAGAAATTTATTTCCACTCGTAGACGCTTCTCATTCGATATTGATTGGTGGGGGCATCGGAATTACACCATTGATTACGATGGCATATGAATTACTAGCGCAAGGTAAATCATTTGAATTGCATTATTGCGGAAGTAGTCGTGAATGCTGTGCTTTTGTTGAAGAAATTGAACATGGTCCGCTGGGTGAGTTTACAAAATTCCATTTTAAAGCCGAAGGTGCAAGTCACCGTGACTATCTGACAGACCATTTTAAACAGCTCGATACTAAATCACATATTTATACTTGCGGTCCGAATGGCTTTATGGATTGGGTAATCGATTTAGCGAAGGCAAATCAATTTATAGATCAGCAAATCCATAAAGAATATTTCAACGTAGAAACAGATGTTACTGGCGATACCTTTGAAGTTGTGGCTCAACGAAGTAATAAAATTATTACAGTTGCAGCGGATGAAAGCTTAATTGATGCATTAGCAAGAGAAGGCATCAAAATCGAAAAATCATGTGAACAAGGTGTCTGTGGTACATGTTTGTGTGACGTATTAGAAGGCGAACCTGACCATCGTGATGTGTATTTAACGGATGAAGAAAAAGCAGAGAATGAACAAATCTTAGTATGTTGCTCTCGTTCTAAATCTGCTCGTCTGGTCTTAGATATTTAAGATCCGACTTTAGGAATAAAAAGGAAAGAATATTATGTCTACATTATCACAAGCGCAGTATAGCGTTGATCCAATGAAGTTCAGACGTGCTCTAGGTAACTTTGTGACTGGTGTTACCATTATGACAGCACAAAATTCAGTGGGTGAGAAAGTCGGGGTCACAGCCAATAGTTTTAACTCTGTTTCACTTGATCCTTCACTTATTTTGTGGAGTATCGATAAAAAATCTTCAAGCTATTCAGTTTTTTCTGAAGCGTCACATTTTGCGGTAAATATTTTATCTGCAAACCAAATTGAATTATCGAACAAATTTGCACGCCGTACTGCAGATAAGTTTGATGGTGTGAACTACGGACTAGGCAAGGGCAATGCCCCAATTTTAGCCAACTGTTCAGCTGTTTTTGAGTGTGAGCGTCATCAAGTTATTGAAGGTGGAGATCACTGGATTATTATTGGTAAAGTTGTGGCTTTCCATGATGAAGGTCGTAGCCCACTGGTATACCATCAAGGAGCTTATTCCGCTGTCACACCGCATCCCATGGTTCAATTGAAACAGTCCATCCAAGAAAGTGAATTGGGCAAGATGCATCACGGTTATTTAAACCAGAATGTTTGCTATCTCATGAGTCGCGCTTTTAAGTTTTACCAAAATGATTATATTCCTAAACAACTGGGTAGTGGTTTTAGAACCAGTGAGGCTCGCTTACTGTTAGTGTTGGGTAGTGGTACAACTTCAAGCAAAGCAGATTTACCTCGTGATATTGCTATGCCGATGCAGCAAGTAGAACAGGCTGCAGAAATCCTGAAAAAAGATGGTCTGTTAATTGAAACCGAGCAATTCTTCCAACTCACTGAAAAAGGGCAAGAAACTGCACATACTCTATTTGATATCGCAAATAGGCACCAAAATGAGGTGTTCTCAAAATATAGTGAAATTGAAAAAGAAAATTTTACTAAAATATTGAGAGATATTGCCGGAATTTAGTCGTAAAAACGCTTTTCTTAAAGGTATAAGTTAGTGATATTTATAAAAAAGTATAATATAGATATCACTTTTGTAAAAAAGAATAAAAATCACGTAAAAATTTTAAATTGGCATGGAATTAGCTTAATTTAATTATTGCAAATTACATTGAATATTCTTTATTTTAAGTATATTAATATACTTATAAGATAATTGAATTTTCTATGGAATTATAAAAGAATCAAAGAGCATCATTAAGTATTAGAAACTTAAATATGCTGAGAGTTCTGCAATGGAATACATTTCTCGCCAGCTAAAAAAAAGCGCCAGTGAGAATAAAAATTAATTTGATAAAAAGGTCTAAATAATGGAATTAGCAGTCAAAGTGGGGAAACAAAATCGTCTCAAATTTATATCAGCCTACACATTATTAGCATTGAGCTGTAGCAGTGTTGCATATGCTGATTTTGTCAAAGATAGTGAAACATCTTTAAACTTTAGAAATTTTTATTTAGAACGAGATTTTGATAGTGCTCAACCTGACATTGGCAGTTGGTCTCAAGCAGCAGGTATTAAATTTTCATCTGGTTATACGGAGACCCCACTGCAAGTAGGTCTTGATCTCACAGCAAATTACGCACTTCGTTTGTCTGATCGAAATGAAGAGCGCCCAGATACCGTTTTGCCATTTGAAGATGGAAAACAGGTGAATCACTATCATAAGTTAGGTGCAACGCTTAAGCTTAAATATCAAGATTCTGAATTGCGTATTGGTGAGCTTATGCCACGTACTCCAGTGGCATTTATTGATGATTCACGCCAACTGGTGACAACCTATGCAGGTGTGGCATTTGAAACTAAAGTGATTGATAACCTGAAGCTATCTCTAGGACGCATTACCCATATTAATGCTCGTAATGATGATTCATTTGAAAAACTCAGTTTATTTGCACCGAATGGTCCGCGATTTGAAAGTGATGGTCTAAATTACTTGGGGCTGGACTACAACTTTACTCCAAGTGTCACGGGTACATATTGGTATGGTCAATTAGAAGATATCTATCAACAGCATTATTTAAATGCTGCTTATAACACCACAATCGGTGAGAGTAAGGTGAAATTTGATGCACGTTATTTTAATAACAGTGAAGCGGGTGATGCTTATTACGGTAACATCGACAGCCAAACTTTTGGTATACAAGCCAATTTAAACAACGGTCCACATACTATTACAGCAGGTGTGCAAAAAAATAAAGGCGATAGCCCGTTCCCAACATTGGCAGGTTATGCACCTCAACCATTTTTACATACATGGTCATTACTTGGATTTATTAAACCAGAAGAGTTGACCTATCACATTCTTTATTCATACGACTTTAAAGCACTAGGTGTACCAGGTTTGCGTGCGACAGCACGTTACTTGCATGGTAGCGATATTGCTCGTGCTGGATTTAAAGATAATGAAGAAACTGAAACCAACTTCATTTTAGGCTACACCGTTCCTCAAGGCACATTCAAAGGGCTAGGTTTGGAATGGCGTTATATCGACACAACCACAAAATATGGCGCAGGTAATACACCAGGCATAGATTTCGTTGAAAACCGAATTATCACTACTTACACCTATAAATTCTAAGTACTAAAAAAGACAGAATAATCTGAATAATGGAGATACAGATGAATTTTAAAAAACTATTGATGGCAAGCTGTGTCATTGCTGCCGTAAGTACTACGCAAGCAGATATTACAATTGGCGTTGTCACGTCATCATCTGGTCCAGTTGCAATGGTAGGCATTCCGCAGAAGAACAGTATTGCCTTATTACCTAAAAAAATTGGTAATGAAAATGTGCGTTATATTTCACTTGATGATGCAAGTGATCCCACAGCATCTGTAAAAGCTGTTGAAAAGCTGATTAAAGAAAATAAGGTTGACGCAATTATCGGTCCATCAGGTTCACCGAATGCAACTGCAGTCATTGGAACAATTGCTAAAGCACAAGTTCCACTTCTTGCTCCTGTAGGTACCTCTTCAATTGTCCAACCAATGAATGAACAGAAGAAATGGGTTTTTAAAACTACACAAAACGATGAAATTATTGCAGAAGCTCTCGTTCAGGATATGGTGAAGCGTAAAATTAAAACCTTAGGTTTTATTGGAACAGCGGATCCGTATGGTGAGAACTGGGGTAAGGTACTTGCAAACCTTGCTGCAAAACATGGCATTAAGATTGTCGCTAAAGAGTCTTTCCAACGTCAAGATACTTCTTTGACAGGGCAAGCTTTAAAACTTATTAGCCAAAAGCCTCAAGCGATTTTAGTTGCCGCGCCTGGTAGCTCTGCCGTTCCACCACAAGCGGCACTTTATGATCGAGGTTATCGTGGGCAAGTCTACCAAACGCATGGTGCTGCACTGGATCAGTATCTAAAACTTGGTGGTAAGAAAGTAGAAAATACGATTTTAGCTGCAAGTTTAATGTTGGTTATTAACGAAGTGCCTAATACGCATCCTTCGAAAAAAGTGGCATTGAAATATATCAATGACTATAAAGCAAAATATAAACAGGTTCCTGCAACCTTTGGTGCCAATGTCTATGATGCTGGCTTGCTACTAGAAAAGGCGATTCCAGTAGCCTTGAAAAAAGCAAAACCGGGCACAGTTCAATTCCGTAAGGAACTACGCCAAGCACTTGAAAATACAAAAGAAGTAGCAGGTACGCAAGGTGTTTATAACATGAATGCCAAAGACCATAGCGGATTCGATAAACGTGGTCGTGAGTTAATTATTGTTAAGAACGGTCAGTGGAAACTTCTCAAGTAATTCCTCATTTTTTAAATATTATTCAATAACTACCCAAAAGTGATGATTCATTCATCACTTTGGGATGATTCATCCGCAAGAATGGTTAGGAAGATGTTATGGATTTGAATATCGCATTAATTCTTGGACAGGATGGGATAACCAGTGGTGCAATTTATGCATTATTGGCTTTATGCATCATCTTAGTCTTTACAGTCACACGTATTTTATTGATTCCTTTAGGTGAATTTTCAGTTTTTGGCGCATTAACATTAGCTTCGATTCAAGCAGGTCATCCTAGTTTAATCGTTTGGCTAGTTGCTGCGCTATTTTGCATCAATACGGTTTTAGATCTGTATGCAAAATTCAAACATAACGCAACCTTTAATCATAAAGTCACATTATTCAGTGCAATTTACTTCGGGCTCATTATTGCTGCGATGTACAAATTACCTTTAGCTGAACTTTCAATGTGGTGGCAAGTTATATTAACGCTTGCAGTCATTACTCCACTTGGTCCGCAACTTTATCGAACTTTCTTCCAGCCTTTAGTGGCTGCTAAACCATTAGTCCTTTTAATTGTTTCTATTGCTGTTCATGTAGTTTTAGTGGGTATCGGATTACTGATCTTTGGGCCGAATGGTGCTCAAACTCAACCTTTCAGTGATGCAACATTTGAATTGGGTAGCTTGATGGTCAATAGTCAAACACTAGTGATTATTGCAGCGTTCTTTATTTTAATTTTTTTATTGTGGTATTTTTTCGAAAAAACCTTATATGGAAAAGCTTTACATGCAACAGCAGTGAATCGTGTCGGTGCTCAGCTTATGGGTATTTCACCAATTTTTGCAGGTAAATTGACTTTCATTCTAGCTGCTTTCATTGGCACCCTTTCGGGTATATTAATCGCGCCTATTACGACGCTTTATTACGATTCAGGTTTCGTGATCAGCCTTAAAGGATTTGTAGGCGCCATTATCGGTGGTTTGATTAGCTTCCCCGTTGCAGCAATAGGTTCTTTAGTTGTCGGACTCATTGAAGCTTTCTCTATGTTTTGGGCAAGTGACTACAAAGAAATTATTGTCTTCACACTCATTATTCCTTTCTTACTCTGGAAATCTTTGACTGCTCGTCACGTCGAGGAGGATGAAGAATGAAATCTAAATATTTATTTTTAGCCTTTGCCTTAGTGGTATTTGTAAGTCCATTTTTTCTACCAACCTATCAAGTGACCTTACTGAATTACATTGGTTTGAATGCGCTGGTTGTATTAGGTCTAGTGCTCCTGACGGGTGTTGGTGGTATGACCAGTTTCGGTCAAGCGGCCCTCGTTGGTATTGGTGCATACGCAACTGCGTATTTAACAGTGACCGAACAGCTTCCGTCGTTTTTGGCTTGGACAGGGGGTAATCCTTGGTTAGGACTCTTGTTAGGTATTGTTATTACGCTGGTATCAGCAGTTCTTGTGGGTGGTCTAACCCTTAAATTATCAGGGCATTATTTACCTTTAGGTACAATCGCCTGGGGCATTTCACTTTATTACTTCTTCTCGACCATTGAATCTTTGGGTGGGCATTCCGGGATTTCAAATATCCCTAGTATCTCTATGGCAGGTTATGCCTTTGATAGCAGCAACAAAATCTATTATCTCATTTGGTTAATTTTGTTCGGCGCAATCATTATTACCAAGAACTTACTCAATTCACGTGAAGGACGGGCGATACGTGCACTGAAAGGTGGACAGCTCATGGCTGAGTCGATGGGCGTAAATACTTTCCGTTCAAAAATGATGGTATTTATTACAGCATCTTTATTTGCCTCTGTTTCAGGTTGGCTGTATGCCCATACCCAAAGCTTTATTAACCCAACTCCATTTGGATTACAAATGGGTATTGACTACTTATTTATGGCACTTTTAGGTGGTGTAGGAAGTATCTGGGGAGCAATACTGGGTGCGGGTATTTTTACTATGGTTCGTCAATGGCTTCAGGATATTTTGCCAATCATTTTTGGCAGTGAAGGTCATTATGAAACCATTTTCTTTGGTTTGATCATTATTATTCTGATGCAAAAAGCACCTGCTGGTCTTTGGGCATTTATTGTTAAATATACGCCAAGTCGTTTTAAACCAGTTGATATTCATCCGACGATCCAACCCGTCGAAAATACATTGAAAGAAACCGAAATTCCTGCAAAAGGAACAGTGATTCTTGAAGCGAAAAACATTACCAAAAAGTTTGGTGGTCTTGTTGCCAATAATGATATGAATTTAACAATTCATGCCGGTGAAGTACTGGCACTCATTGGTCCGAATGGTGCTGGCAAAAGTACCATGTTTAACCAAATTTCCGGTGTAGATGTTCCAACCAGCGGAGAAGTAATATTCCAGGGTAAAAAAACCAACGGAATAGCTTCTCGTGAAATTGCCAAATTAGGTTTAAGTCGAACTTTCCAACATGTCAAAATTTTGCCTGAAATGACCGTTTTGGAAAATGTCGCGATTGGGGCGCATTTGCGTGGTGATAAAGGGGTTTTATCCTCCATGTTTTATCTAGATCGTGAACAAGAAAATATCTTGTTAAACGAAGCTAAAACTCAACTCGAACGTGTTGGTCTAGGTGACTATTTATATGCTGAAGCAGGCAGTTTAGCACTTGGACAACAGCGCATTCTCGAAATTGCACGTGCTTTATGTGCGAGCCCAAGTTTATTACTCCTTGATGAGCCTGCAGCAGGCTTACGTTTTAAGGAAAAACAGGCTTTAGCAGAATTACTTTCTAGATTACGTGAACAAGGTATGGCTATTTTATTGGTTGAACATGACATGGACTTTGTCATGAACCTTGCAGATCGCATTGTCGTGATGGAATTCGGTCAAAAAATTGCTGAAGGCTTACCGGAAGAAATCCAAAAAAATGAGGCTGTTCTCGAAGCATATCTTGGAGGTGTGGCATGACACTCATAAATACAAATCAAAATGATCAAGGTAAATCTTTACTCGAAGTAAAAAACTTGAGTGTTGCCTACGGCAAAGTTGAAGCTTTGATGAATTTTAATATGCGCGTCAATGAAGGTCAGATCGTCTCAGTGGTCGGTCCAAATGGTGCTGGTAAAACCACTCTATTGTCCGCAATCATGGGACTATTAGGTTCTAAAGGACAGGTCGATTTTGATGGGCATATTGAACAAGGGCCACAAGTTGAAACTATGGTGGTCAGAGGTTTAGGCTTAGTTCCAGAGAAGCGCGAGCTTTTTGGTTCTATGAGTATCGAAGACAACCTTATGCTTGGCGCGTTCCAGCGTTATCGTCAAGGTGATCGTTCTTTGAAAGATACCTTGGATGAGGTCTATACCATTTTCCCACGTCTCAAAGAGCGTCGCGGACAAGAGGCGGGTACACTTTCAGGCGGTGAGCGACAGATGCTGGCTGTAGGACGTGCATTAATGGCAAAGCCTAAACTCCTGATGTTAGATGAACCGAGTCTGGGCTTAGCACCACTTATTACACGTGAAATCTTTAAAGTGATCGATCAATTACGTGGTCAAGGTGTTTCAATTTTACTGGTTGAACAAAACGCACGTGCAGCCTTAAAACTTGCTGATTATGCCTATGTACTTGAAATGGGCGAGTTGTCTATGCAAGGGAAGGGCAGTGAGCTTGTTGAAGATCCAAGAATCATTGAAAGCTATTTAGGCATTAATAGTAAGCACCAAGATATTCTGGCGGTTTAATCGCAACTGTTGAGTGCAACTCGGCAATAAAGGAGGCGATGATGCAACAATCAGCTAAAAAGATATTGGTTTATGGAGCAGGTGCGATAGGAAGCGTATTGACTGTTCGATTGACCCTGGCTGGCCATCAAGTCAGCGTGATTGCACGTGGGGAAAACTATCATGTGATTTCTCAAGAGGGTATCCATCTTGAAGATCTCACCGGTCATCACCACATCCGACCTTACCGTGTGGTGAGTGATGTGAGTGAACTTGAACCACAGGATTATATTTTTATTGCAACCAAATTTCATGCCTTGGCTGAGATTACACCGCAGTTAAAAGCTTTATTGCATGATGATACGGTGATTGTTCCATTAATGAATGGAATTCCATTCTGGTATTTTTATGGAATAGAGCATTCAAGTGAAAAGACTTATATCAAATCCTTAGATTCCAATGCGCAATTATCAACACAATTTCCTTTGAAGAATTTAATCGGGTCAGTTGTTTTTATTACTGCACAATTATTGCAACCTGGAAAAGTGAAGTCTATTAATCCTTATTTGTTGATTTTTGGTGAACCAGACCATCAACTTAGTAATCGATTAAAACAACTTGTTGAACTGTTTGTGGATACCAATATTGAAGCTCGACCAGTTGAAACAATTCGTGATCAAATTTGGACTAAGGTGATGGCTAATCTGAGTTCTAACCCACTTTCAGTAGTAGCCAATACCAGCCTAGACCAAATTTATTCTCATCCATATTTACATCCTATCTCACGTGCTATCACCCAAGAGGTTAGGCAAGTCGCAGCGTGTTATGGCGCCCGTATCACTATTGATCCCACTACTTTTTTGAAACTTGGTACAGAAATGGGCGCAACCTATACGTCCATGTGGTATGACTATCAAAAAAAACATCGGCTGGAATTAGAAAGTATTGCAGACGCAGTTTTTGAACTTGCTGAAGTTTATGGCTGTGAAATGCCCATGACACGCTGTATTTACGACCTTACTCAATTTCTTAGCACACAATCACTTAAGCAAGAAGGAGCTGCATCATGAATTCAACTGTAAATCCTTTAAATGTTTCAGATACTGAATGGCAACTCAGAGTAAAGCTTGCTCATTGTTATCATCTTATTGATTTTTTTGGCTGGACAGAGACGATTTTTAACCACATTTCTGCTCGTCTACCAGGTGATGAACATTATTATTTAGTGAATCCATTTGGTCTCAATTACACAGAAATCACCCCTGAAAATCTATTAAAAGTGGATCTAAAAGGCAATAAAGTAATGCCTTCCGAATATGATGCCAATCCTGCAGGTTTTGCTCTTCATAGTGCGGTTCATGGTGCCCGCGATGATATCCGCTGTGTGATCCATACCCATACAACACCAATTAGTGCGATTACACAAAAAAAGCAGGGCTTTAAATACGATAATTTCTATGGTGCACAGCTATACGGTCGAATTGGATACCACACTTTTGAAGGTATTACGCTTTTCGAAGACGAAAAACAGCGCATGATTGAAAGTTTAGGCGATCATCATATTTTGGTTTTACGTAATCATGGTGTGGCTGTCGGTGAAAGCAGTATTGAAAAAGCATTTTTCTTGCTCTGGACAGTACAGCGTGCAGCGGAAATTCAGTGTCAGGCAGATGCAATGCAAGGAGAAGATGTTCATTTGACTGAAACAGTACAGCAAAAGTGTGCAGACCTCACACAAATGCTGATCAAGGAAAGTAGTTTTGCCGATAAATTTTTCAATGCCATGGTCAGAAAAATGCAAGAAAACCATTAAAGAATAGGGGGAGCGTAACAATGGAATCTAATCTTAATAAAAATATTATTTTGACAACACCAATCCAAGAAAGAACTGCATGGGTTGGAAAAGATCTAATCCATAAAGATGACTGGATTTATCATTTGTCAGCAAATGCAATTCAGGCTTTAGATGAAAATCTAGCTTATATAGAATCGGAAAAACTTACGCTAGCACAGATCAATCACGAGCATCTGACCGTAAAAGATCCAGGAATTCTGGCGGAATTTTCCAAATGGTCAGACGAATTAGAAAATGGATATGGATTCTTCCTTTTAAAAGGATTAGATGTTAACCGTTATTCTGAAGATCAAATGGCTACGCTGTATTTTGTGATTGGTTTATATATGGGGCAACCTGTCACACAAAACGCACATGGTGATTTACTTGGCAAGGTTGAAAATGTAGGTGATTTAAAGAATAAGTCAACACGTGTATATGAAACCAATGCCTATCTTCCATATCACACTGATTTGTCCGATGTCGTTGGTCTATTATCGATTCGTAAAGCAAAGCAAGGCGGGCTTAGCAGTCTAGTTAGTGCAGCCACTGTATATAATCAAATTTTGGAAAAATACCCTGAATATCTCGGTTATTACTATCATCCGACCTATTGTGATCATTTAGGTGATCCAGAGCCAAGTTTAACGCCCATTTTTAGCTATTGGGAAGGTAAATTAAGCTGCCGATATATGCGAGCATATACCGAGTTAGGGCATGAGCGTCTCGGCATACCACTTTCTAGTGTACAAAAGCAAGCATTTGATATTTTTGATCATTTTATTAATAATCCTGATCTTCGACTAGACATGATGCTTGAACCAGGAGATATGCAGTTCTGTAACAATTATAGTGTCATGCATTCAAGAACAGCATTTGAAGATTTTGAAGAGCAGAGTCAGCGTAGAAAACTCCTACGTTTATGGTTGAAAATGTCGAATGCACGTGAACTAGCTAAAGATTTTCCTGGTCGAAATGGTATAGCGGCAAAAGTTGCATAGTCTATTCGTAATATGCGGTATTCAAACAAGAAAACAAGCACTGTATTTTTAGCATAGTTTATGAAGAATTCAGCGTAGGATGGCTTATTTTTTACTAGTGGTTAAGTCATCCTTATGCTCTCTTTGTAGATGGATTTAAATACCAAATTATGTACATTTTAATTATTTAAATCATGAATTAAATTAAAAGAAAATCATAATTTTACCTCTAGTTTATTTTTATAGAATAGCGAAATATAAATATGAGCTCTCTTTCGTAAATCACTTTTTATGTATAGATTCCGGTGATTAAATTGAATCTCAAACCAAGTCTTTTGCCTCTATTTTGATAACACTCAACAAAGATTTTAGAGGTTTTTTGCTGCCAAATATGTGCTTAATACCTATTCTTCTTTCATTGATTTCTTGATTATAGATTTTGAGGTTAGTAACCAATTTAAAGTTTTTTAGCCTGATAATTTAAATCCATATTAACAATGAGAAAACTTAATGGTTATAGAGCAGTCAGCATTCTACTTTAAGGTTTATAAGAAAGTGTAAGATTAATCAATTCGGAGTCCAAAAGTTACTTGAATTTATTATAAGCATTTGATAATTATAAGCATTTGATAATTATATTTTATTTTTTTAAGTGCCTTGTCTGTTGGTATGCTGGTTAATCAAAAATTAGGATAATCACTTATAGATTTGTGAAAAAGGGCTCTTAAACTCTATAATGTGAATTGATTTCGTTGGGGAGAAATTTTTTGTTTAAATGCCACAGAAATTGTGACCTGATGAGAAGTTAATTTAGCTGAGCGAATTTGATAATTACTTAAAATTAGGCAATAGTCAGATTGTTAAGCTATAACAATTAAGGTAGTTAAATGAAGCAATATCTAGATTTGTGTCAACGCATAGTTGATGAAGGCGTATGGGTTGAGAATGAACGAACTGGAAAGCGTTGTTTAACCGTTATTAATGCTGATTTAGAATACAATGTAGGGGCAAATGAGTTCCCTTTAGTGACAACTCGAAAAAGTTATTGGAAGGCAGCTATTGCAGAGTTGCTAGGCTACTTACGTGGGTATGACAATGCTGCTCAATTCAGAGCGATTGGTTGTAATACTTGGAATGCGAATGCTAACGAAAATGCAGCTTGGTTAGCTAACCCCCATCGTAAAGGTGAAGATGATATGGGGCGCGTTTATGGAGTTCAAGGACGTCATTGGCGTAACTCCGAAGGTCAAGAGTTTGATCAACTTCGTAAAATTTACGATGACTTACGTAATGGCATTGATGATCGTGGTGAAATTCTAACTTTTTATAACCCAGGTGAGTTTGATATGGGATGCTTACGCCCATGTATGCATACTCATACCTTTTCTTTAGTGGGGGATACCCTTTATTTAACCTCATCTCAACGTTCATGTGATGTGCCCTTAGGTCAAAACTTTAATCAAATTCAAGTTTTTACTTTACTCGCTCTGATGGCCCAAATCACAGGGCATAAGGCTGGAAAGGCATATCATAAGATAGTAAATGCACATATTTATGAAGATCAATTACAACTCATGCGTGATGTTCAGCTAAAACGTGAACCTTATCCATCGCCTAAGCTTCATATCAATCCTGATATTCAGAGTCTAGAAGATATTGAAACATGGGTGACATTGGATGATTTTGAAGTTGAAGGATATCAATATCATGAACATATCGCGTATCCATTTTCTGTATAGAAACATCTCATCAAAATAAAATGAGAATTGGTGGCAAACACGTTTACTTTGATTCTTGACATATAACTTTAGAAAATCACCTATCTTGATTGCGATTTAACCTCCTAGACAAGATAGGTGATTTTCTGCTATCGATATTATTATGTGAGCTGATTTGAATTAATACCTTTGAGTCCTAATAATTTTTTAACTTCTCAATTTCCTGTTCAGCATTAAAAAGAGACTCCCGATCCGCTTTATATAACATCTCATAATAATCTCAAGGCGCTTTCATCTTAAAATTGCGCTCATCATGACTTTTTCTCAGTTCCACATCGCCGGGAAGGGGGAAGGTGACTGGAGGAGAGAGACATCCATAATGGATGCCTTTTTATCGCCTGCTTTAAGCTGTTGGCTTACCAGTATGTACTGTGTCAATCAGATTAGACAAGTCATAACCGAGCGATTGTGCATAAGCCAGATATTCCTGCTTAGTCGCTTCATCAATGGTTGGGGTGCGATGCAACAGCCACAGATATTTCATGCTTGGCTCACCGACCAAAGCCGTTTGATAACTAGCATCCAGCTTCAATACCCAGTAATCTCCCTTGGTAAATGGCACCCAGCGTAAACCTTCTGGCAGGAAACTGACCTCAAGTTTGGCATTGGCAGCATCTACAATCGTTGCCTCACCAATGGATTCATCCAGCTTGCCATCACCATCCAGACAACGATTCTGAACACGTACGCTACCACTTTCATTCAGGCTATAAACAGCTGAAATATCAGTGCTGTCTTCAGGTTGATGTTTCATTGGGAGACGGGCAATTTCATACCAAGTGCCTAAATATTTGGTGAGATCAAAATTTGAAACGGTAGGGATATCATGATTCATTATTTTCTCCTTATTTTCTCCGCTTTATTTCAGTTCATTTTTTTCGCTCAATCAGTCTAAACATGGAGCTGCTAAAGAAAAGATGTAATCATGTAGTGAAATGTTGTGTTTGTTTTCAATGAGATGGGAATGGGTAGAGCATATATAAGAAATGTTAAGTAGGTCGAAATCTAGTCATTTTTTATAATTTATTGCTTAAAAGTATGTCGATTAATTAATTTATTATTCAATAAAACTTAATAATAAAAATTTTTGTAACTTAATAGAGTTAAATAATTCTATGCGGAATAGTAGCTTACATTTAATCAGTTAAATATTGATAAATTTATTTACATTTTGAACGTGAAAAATAACATTAATGGGGCTAGTATTTGGGCCTTTCAAAAGATATGAACGCCTGCTTAAGGGCGAGGAGTACTTGGTTTAATATGATTTATGATCATCAAGTGAATATGAGTGAAGTTCATGCTCCTGTTCAAGCGAACGTCATAATTCGTTCCCAGTCGGGACAAAATTCTAAACGTCAGCCTCAGCGTAACAGCTCTGAATCAGCTCGTAACACAAGTTCTGAATCACGCAAGACTTTTAGTGCGATGAATGGCCAGCGTTTTAATATTGAAAAATTCACCAGTTATCTGCAAGGCATTACCCGTAGTACCAGTACACAGAAATGTGCGCGCAGTATTCGTATCGGTTTGCAATCTTCAGGTGCAAAAATTGTGAATCATCCTGTGGCTGCAGCTGACTGGGGCAGTACCTTACAGAAATTGGGCTACCGTAAAATCAACCTGTCATTTGACCGTCCGAAAAAGGGTGATATCTATATCATTGACCGGACTTCCAAGCATAAGTACGGGCATATTGCAGCATACTCAGGTTCTGCATGGGTATCGGATTTCAGACAGTCAGGTTATGCGGTTTATCGTAATTCTGATGTGAAATACACTTATTACCGCCTTGATTCTCACCTTTAAGTTAGAAGTTAAAAGTAGCATTTGCGAAATGATTCAATCTTCGAAGCGTTTCGCACGATTCCCGTAAATAGATAGGATAAACAGTCCAAGCGCGCTGAAGCCAATGCATTGAATGCCTAAAGCTATCTTGTGCTGTTCAGGCAGATAGCCAAACAGGGTGATCAGGGCAATCAGCGGAATACAGAAAAACAGTCGTGTAAAACCTTCCCGATAGGGATTCTGCTCAGGCAGTTTCAAGGCGACTGTACGTAAACCATGACTAAGCATCCCAATTGCCAGACTGATGCCGACAAATATTGTATTCAGTTCTGCAAAGGTAGAAGCGTAATAAATCACTGCACAGGTGGCGATACAGACGATCAGCCTGATCTGGCGTGAGCAGCGTTCGGAATACCAGTAATTAAGCATGAGGCGGTGGAGTGTCCGTGTTTTTATGCATTAAAGACAGTGGCGAAAACATGCAGATGGCAATCGCCATAAAGCCAATGCCCTGCGCACCTGCAACCAGGATCTCGCCATCTTTCATATTCATGAAGACTAATGCCAATAATAGGGCAATTGGAATCCAGGTCAGTATGCGATAGAACAAGCCTGTCGGATTCTTTGCAGCAAAATGAATTTTGCAATAACGGCAGATCAGGAAAATAATTCCAGTACCGGCAAACATCAGAATCGCATCCAGCGGTAAAGGTTCTATCCAGTACAGCACTGCTGTCAGTACGGCAATCACGATAAAAATCAGTAATTTTTTAATGACAGAAATTTGCGGATTAAACCAGTATTCAAGCATGGCAACCGTGAAGATCCAAAAGAGTTGATCTGCACTTTAGCATATTTCAGATATAAAAAAGCGAGGCAGATGCCTCGCAATATGTTCAGGATGTCTTATACGTTTTTCTGTGGACCCCAGTCATAAATTTTTTTCTGGTAGGCATACCACATCATCCATAGGCCAATCAGAATCATTGGCAGGCTGAGGAATTGCCCCTTACTCATCCAGCCAATAAATAATTGACCATTGTCCGGTTCACGGAAAAATTCGACGATGAAACGTGCCAGACCGTAACCAATCAGGAAGAGCGCAGAAACTGCCATACGTGGGCGAGGTTTAGAGCTGAACCACCACAGTACAATAAACAGAATCAGACCTTCACAAAGTGCCTGATACAGTTGTGATGGATGACGAACCAGTTGGAGTGGATCGGTTGGGAAAATCATGCCAAAAGCAAAGTTTGGGTCAGTCACCTGACGACCATACAGTTCCCCGCCGATGAAATTACCAATACGGCCAAACATCAGACCGGTCGGTACACACGGCGCGATAAAGTCCAGAGTCTGGAACCAGGTCATGTTGTATTTTTTACACCAGAGCAGCATCGCCAGGATTACACCTAGGAAACCGCCATGGAAGCTCATGCCACCTGTCCAGATCTGGAACAGCCACAATGGGTCTGCCAGAAACTGGGAAAAACCGTAGAAAAATACATAACCAACACGGCCACCGATAATCACCCCAAGCGCCCCGAAGAAGATTAAATCCGAGACCATATCTGATGTCCAGCCGCGTTGTTTAGCGCGATACGTCGCCAGTCCCCAGGCAAATAAAAATGCCATCAGGTACATCAGTCCATACCAGTGGACCTGCAATGGCCCGAGCGAAATCGCTACAGGATCAATATTGGGATAGTTGAGCATGCATCTTCCTTTGTCTTTCTGTTTTGTCCTGATTTTAGCCTAAACTTGGGAAAAATGTTGTACATTCAATGTGTAAAGATCTAGAGCATCAATTATGTGTATCGTCGCCTTGGCCTGGCGTGTACTGGATGACACGCCACTTTGTCTGATCTCAAACCGGGATGAGTTTTATCAGCGTCCGACAGCCGCCCTGCATGCCTGGCAAAATAGCCCAATTATTGCAGGTCAGGATTTGCAGTCTGGTGGTACCTGGATGGGGGTGACTGCTGCGGGCCGCTGGGCGGTGATTACCAATTTTAGAGATGGGCAGGACCAAAAGTCTTATCCGACTTCACGCGGTCATATTCTTCAGGATTTTCTTGAATCTGAATTAACACCAATTCGGTTTGCCCAAGAACTGGAAAAAAAGCAATGTGACTATGCAGGCTTTAACCTGTTTGTCGGTGATCGAGAGCAGGCGGTCTATATGAGCAACCGTGGTGAAGCACCGCAAGTGTTGGCACATGGTGTATATGTGGTATCCAATGGTTTGCTGACTGAACATTGGGAAAAGACCCGTCACTTACGCAAGCGTTTTACCCAGGAATTCCTGCCCATGATGCAGCATCCCGATATACCTAAGTCGGATCTTTATTATGCCGTCTGGGATATTCTGGAAGATGAACGCAAGATCATTCCGGAATTGTTGCCGAAGACCGGGATTTCACATGAACTGGAACAGTTGTTGTCTTCAACCTTTATTCAAAGTCCGGCTTATGGCACGCGCTGTTCCAATTTCCTGAGAATGAAAACCGATGAGTGGCAGTGGCTGGAAAAATCCCAGCAGGGTGAAACAGCAGGGCAGATCGTTGAACAAGTTATTCCGATTATTAGCTAAATAACAGTATTGGTGATGATATTTATAAAGATATCAGTTTAAACAACACCCTTCTGAGTATATAGAGATGTGCTAGGATAAAGCCTATCTACTACTCCTCACTTTATATTCTTTATGGCACTGCTCCTACCACTTATCTCATTTTTGATTGGATTCTGGGGCATCCATTATTTAAAGCCGGTTCGTCCATTTATGGCCGCTTTACTGGCTCGTCTGCTGATCCCGTTGATTGTGATTTACAACATGGTGTTCTATAAGCAGGGTAGCTTGTGGCTGATTGGCTTTAGTATCTTTAGCTCGCTGTTTCTGTTCGGCCTGTTCTACTTTTTCTCCAAAGATAAATTACGTGCATTATGTTTTAGTTATTTGAATGGTGTCTGGCTGGGATTTCCTTTTACCTTGGCGTTATTTGGTCCTGAAGCTTTAAATACTATTGTAGCTCTATATATCGGCGGTTCTTTATTTGGTAATGTCAGTGCAGTTGTAGCAGTGAGTGCTGAAAAGCAGACACCACAATTCATTATTAAAAATATGCTGAAGTCTCCACCGGTGATTGCACTAACGGTTGCAGCAGTTTTATCGTTTTGGGATTTTAGTGCTTATGAATCGCATCCAGTGATTCAGTGGGGCTATGCCGTGAACAAGTTTCTGGTGACCTTTGCTGGCATGTGTATTCTAGGCATGTGGCTCCGTCATGTCCGGATTCAGCTGAGTGATTTGACCCGTAGTTTAATATTGATTAGTGGTCGCTTTATTCTGTCTTTAGGACTGGCAGCAGGTGCTTATTTCTTATTGCCAATTCCGCATCAAATACTAACTTATGCTGTTTTAATGATGTATTTCCTGCTTCCACCAGCAGCCAATATTGTGGCACTGGAAACCCATTATCAAGGTACGGGTTATTCAGCGAAATATATTGCTTCAGGAACGATTGCCAGTGCGATCTTGATCGGCGTATATGGAGTGATGGTGCATGCGTTGGTGCCGGGTTTATAAAAATATCAGAAAAGTCCTTTTCCTCGAGAGAGAATAAGATGCATTTTAAATCCCTCACCCCAGCCCTCTCCCAACGGGAGAGGGAGCCATGAGAGATGAAACTTACTTTTCCAGACTCGCTTTAAATAGCTGCATTGCCTGACCACGGTGACTAATTTTATTTTTCTCTTCCTTGCTCATTTCCGCACTCGCAATACCCAGTTCAGGTAACCAGAACAGCGGATCATAGCCAAAGCCATTTTCACCACGGGCTGCTTCCAAGATCTCACCTTTCCAGATGCCCTGGAAGATTTGTGGTAGAGGGTCTTCGGCATGTTGAACTAAGGCTAGTACACACACAAACATGCCTTCAATCGGTTCACCGTCGTTACGCAGTGGTTTCAGGTCAGCCAGTAATTTTTCATTATTCGCAGCATCATCACCATGTTCACCCGCATAACGTGCAGAGTAAATCCCAGGTGCACCGCCCAGAACTGGTACACAAATCCCTGAATCATCAGCAATCGCAGGTTTGCCAGAAATACGTGAGGCATGACGTGCCTTGATAATGGCATTTTCAACAAAGCTCAAACCATCTTCAATTGCGTCTTCAATATGCAGCTTACCTTGAGGAATAACTTCAACTGGAAGTTTGAGTTCTGCAAACATCTTTTCAAATTCTGCAATCTTGCCCTTGTTATTACTTGCCAGTACCAGTGTGCCTTGGGATAACCAGTCAGTTGAAGCCATATCAATTACTCATCTTTCAAATTACATATATGTAGTGTAGCAACTTGCTACAGTTTTCAGGCCATAAAAAAGCACCCGAAGGTGCTCTTTTGCAGATCCAGCTTATTGTGCCTGAATCCAACGGTCTGCACGATCACGTGCCTGACGGATCTGTTCCTGGGTCAAGTTGGCTGCCAATGCAGTTTTTTTGCCTTCAGATAAAGTAATCACTTTATTGTCCAGCATGCCGTCACGGGTAGAGAGTTCATACCACTGATAAGCACCCATATAGTTTTTCTTTTTCTCTTCCATCATCGCCAGGTTAAAGCTGGCACGATTATCACCACGGCTGGCTGCTTTTTCAAAGTACTGGCGAGCCAGTGTTTCATCTTTCTTGGTGCCAATACCATCTGCCAGCATACGGCCTACATTCAATTGAGCAACTGCCAGACCTTGATCGGCTGCTGCTTTATACCAGGCAAAAGCCTGACGTTCATCTTTCTGAATGTCTTTACCATACTGGTATTTGGTTGCTAAATAGAATTGTGCACCTGGCTGTCCTGCCTTCGCTGCCTTAATTAAGCTATTGATATCCATGATGGAATATTGTGCGGCCTGACTTGCGACAGAAGGTGTTGGAGCAACATAGTCTGCATGGGCCTGAAAGCTAAAAAGTCCAGCCAGTAGCGTCGTACTTAGTAATAATTTTTTCATAGAGCGCTCACTCGATAAATTGCGACTTCACCAAACAGATTAGGGAGGTGCTTGCTGAGCATGCTGCCTTGTTGATTCCCATTCACAGCGAGTCGGTTAATAATTTTGATATTATTTTCCGCGCAAAGTGCTTCAAAGTCACGGAAAGTACATAAGTGGATGTTCGGTGTGTTATACCACATATAGGGTAAAGCTTCCGAAACAGGCATTTTCCCTTTTAGTGCCAGGAAAGAACGAGTCTTCCAGTGCGCAAAGTTCGGGAAAGTAATAATCGCCTGTTTACCCACTCGCACCATATCACGCAATAAAACGTCCGGTGCATCTACAGCTTGCAAAGCCTGTGCCATGACAACATAGTCAAAAGACTGGTCTGCAAAACGACTTAATCCCAGATTTAAGTCTTGCTGGATGATATTTAACCCACGACTGACTGCAATTGCAATCTTTTCTTGATCAATTTCTAATCCGTATGCACGAATATTGTGCTTTTTGCTCATATGAGCCAGTAATTCACCGTCACCACAGCCCAGGTCAAGGACGCGTGAACCCGGTTTAATCCAACGTTCTGCCAGTTGTTGATCAATACGCATTACACCGTCTCCTTCGGGGTTGATTTTAACAGTTCTTCACCACCCAGGAAGGCACGCAATGACTTCACATACAGTGGAATTGGGAACAGGAAGGAGTCATGGCCTTGCTCAGCATCAATATCCAGATAGCTGACAGGCTTATTATTGGTAATTAAGGCGTCTACGATTTCAACAGAACGTGAAGGTGAGAACCGCCAGTCAGTTGTAAAAGAGACCACGAGGAATTTACATTTGGTTTGGGCCATTGCCTTTACCAATGATTGTTGGTATTCACGTGAAGGATCAAAGTAATCCAGCGCCTTGGTCATAATCAGGTAAGTATTGGCATCAAAGTTCCGGCTAAATTGTTCACCTTGATAGCGCAAATAGCTTTCGACCTGGAACTCCACATCGAAACCATACATAAATTTACCGGATTTTAAATCACGACCAAATTTCTGCTTCATGGCCTCTTCAGACAGGTAGGTGATATGACCGACCATACGTGCCAGAATCAGACCACGTTTTGGATAGCTGTCATGTTCCAGATAACGGCCATTATGGAAATCCGGATCTGACAGAATTGACTGACGTGCGACTTCATTAAAGGCAATGTTCTGTGCAGATAATTTAGGTGCGCTGGCAATAATCACACATTTTTGCAGACGATCTGGATAATCTACTGACCATTGTAATGCCTGCATACCACCTAATGAACCACCGATGACGGAATACCACACATCAACACCGAGATGGTCAGACAGCATGGCTTGGGTTTTCACCCAGTCACGTACAGTCACTAGAGGAAAATCAGGACCATAAGGAAGGTTGTCATTTTCAGGGTTCGGAGAAGTTGGACCTGTTGAACCACTACAGCCACCAATATTATTCAGGGCAACCACAAAAAATTTATTGGTATCAATTGCCTTGTTTGGACCAATACAGGCATCCCACCAGCCTGGTTTTTTATCATCTTCATGATGATAACCAGCAGCATGATGATGACCGGAAAGGGCATGACAAATCAGAATGGCATTGGACTTATCGGCATTGAGTTCGCCATAAGTTTCAACCATCAGTTCAAAACGGGGGAGGATGCGACCGCATTCAAGCTCTAACGGCTGTTCGAATTGGAACTTTTGTGGGACAACAAGGCCCACTGAGTCAGCTGGAAAAGACACGGGAATGATTCGCCTTAAATCTTTAGTATGAATAAATAAAAGGATACCATTTGCAGGTATCCTTCTAAAGTCTTTTTAGTGCTATGAATTATCGCTAATTCTAATACCGTGTCTAGACGGCAGCAGCAATCACCTGTTCAGTGCTTAACACACCCTGGTCAATCAGGCGGTTGGTACATGCGATAATCGCTTCAATTGAAGAGGTCACAATGTTGTCGTGGACACCAGCACCAAAGGCGGATTTACCGGTACCTTTCACTTGAAGTTCAACCAATGCCAAGGCTTTGGCATGTGCACCAGAACTGATGCTACGTTCTTCATAGTTCAACACATCAATTGGCAATTGTAATGCATCCAAAATCGCAGAGATTGGACCGTTACCTTCACCACGTAAGCGCTGAGTTTCACCATTGACTTCAACATCTAGCTCAATCACCTGGTTGCCATTTTCATCTGACAATTTATAGTTCTTGGCAGCGTAATGTGCATCTTTGGCATCAACATAGGTGTCTTTAAACAATGTCCAGATCGCTTGTGCTGAAATCTCAGTACCGTCTTCATCGGTTTTTTGCTGCACGATTTGCGAGAATTCGATCTGTAAACGACGTGGCAAGGTCACGTTATAGTTCGATTCTAACAAGTAAGCGATACCACCCTTACCTGACTGTGAATTCACGCGAATCACGGCGTCATAGTCACGGCCCAGGTCTTTCGGATCGATTGGCAAGTACGGCATATCCCAGATTTCTTGGTTTTTCTGGAATTCGAAGCCTTTTTTGATCGCATCCTGATGTGAACCAGAGAATGCTGTGAACACCAAGTCACCCGCATATGGATGACGTGGGTGGACTGGCAAGCCAGTACATTCTTCAACAGTTGCAATGATTTCGTTGATATTCGAGAAATCCAAGTTTGGTGCAACACCCTGGGTATACATGTTCAAGGCAATTGCCGCTACGTCCACGTTACCGGTACGCTCACCATTACCGAATACACAACCTTCAACACGGTCAGCACCGGCCATAATTGCTAATTCAGACGCTGCGATGCCACAGCCACGGTCATTATGACAGTGAACTGAAATGATCACGCCGTCACGACGCTCGATGTTACGGTGCATCCATTCCACTTGGTCGGCATACACATTTGGTGTAGAGACTTCGACAGTGGCTGGCAAGTTCAAGATCACTTTGTTTTCTGGAGATGCTTCCCAGATTTCAGTCACAGCGTCGCAGACATCTTTGGCAACTTCTAATTCAGTTGCAGAGAAACATTCAGGACTGTACTGGAAGACAAATTCAGTTTCAGGCTGTTTTGCTGCGTATTCTTTCACTTTTTGCGCTGCATTTATCGCTAACTGTTTTGCACCTTCAACGTCTACGTTCAACACTTTTTGACGGAAGGTTGGAGAGTTAGAGTTGTAGATATGCACGATTGCGCGTTTCGCACCTTGTAAAGATTCAAAAGTACGTGCAATTAAATGGTCACGTGCCTGAACCAATACTTCGATGTAGACGTCATCCGGAATATGACCTTCTTCAATCAATTTACGAGTGAAGTCGAAATCAATTTGAGAGGCAGACGGGAAGCCGATTTCAATATGTTTGAAACCGATTTTTACCAACATCTGGAACATTTTGAACTTCTGCTCAATGTTCATTGGCTCGAAGATCGCCTGGTTACCATCACGCAGGTCAGTACTCATCCAGATTGGCGCTTTAGTAATTTCATTATTCGGCCATTGACGGTCTGGTAAGTCCACACGTTGATACATGCGACGGTATTTTTTACTTGGATCAGCCAACATCATGAGAGAGCTCCTTAGGTAGCCTGGCATACTTGCTTGGTGTAGCAGTTGCTCGGTCTACAGCATAGATTTTGTCTATATATTCGTTTACAGGCAGGTGAGGGTAAATTAGATCAATCCTGTCTTTTTTAAGTTTTGATCATCAGGATCAACCAGACACCTGCATGGTGAACCTATAATTAAATTTTAGTCCAGAAAACGTGAAAAGTTTTTGCTTTTTCTATGGATTTTAGTCGTATCTTAAAAAAGATTTTCTTATAAAGTTATTAATTGGAAAAATATTTCTATAATCTATTTTAATTTTGTTGGATTTTCCTGTAATTAAGCGATAAGGCTAAAATATTTCTTTATATAATAGCTTTGTTGGAAGTTTTTAAGCAATGCATACATGAAATCTTTCATATCAAAAAATAAAGGCTAGTTTGATGAATCCAGACTAGCCCTTAATATCATGAAGATTGCTCAGATCAGTATTTAAAATGCATGCCTAAAACACCACTGATGCCTTCTGCTTCAGTGGCATAGTGGGAAGAATAGGCTTTGCTAAAATAACGTGTATCGGACAGGTTATTGATATTCAACTGTAGATCTACATTTGGGTTCACCTGATAACGTGCCATGGCATCGTAACGCACATAACCGGGAACAAATTTGGTATTGGCGGCATTGCCATAAATTTTATCCATTGCCACAGCACCGGCACCCAATGTCAGTTGAGGCATGACCTGATAGGTCGTCCATAAGGTTGCACTGTTTTCTGCTACGTTCTGAACCCGATTGCCATTGTTCGAGCTTGGTACATAGATGGGATCTGCTGTAGTTCCAATATTTTCAAAGCCACCATCAATCAGTTCACTATCCAAATAGGTATAGCCTGCGGAAATTGCCCATTTCTCGGTGACATTTCCATTGATACCCAGCTCAATCCCATCGACACGGGTCTCACCAATATTACGGGTGGTGCCATCAGCATCGGTGGCGCGGGTATTGGTCTTTTCAGTACGGAAAATGGCAGCCGTCAGATTCAGTTCATCTTCCAGAAGATCCCATTTAGTTCCCAGTTCCATGGTGCGAACTTTTTCAGCTTTTAAATTTTCAATAGCTGCGCTAATACTTTCAGAGCCATCACCGCCATCGATACCGACCGGATTTGAGGAAGTGGCATAGCTGACATAAATACTGCCATTTTCTCTTGGCTTAAAGACTAGACCTGCCTGATAATTAAAAAAGTCTTCTTCATTTTCGAGGGTAAGCTGATCACCTGGAACGGCGGTAATCGGCGTATTGTTGGCACCTGTCACCGCATTATTGAATCGTCCATAGGTTAATGTTTGCTGGGTCTTATAGTCATCCCAGCGCACTCCCAGATCCACAATCCATTGCGGATGCAATTCGATACTGTCCAGTAAGTAGATCGACTTTGATTTGGTCTCGATATCATAACGGTCCGCACCGTCCGTACTAATAGTCCCTGTCCACGCACCCCGGTCTGGATTGTCTACAGAAGTACACCAGCCTAAGGCCACATTGGCAGGGGTACCACACGCCGCAAAAGAACTTCCCGTGGCATTCAGACCATTAATAATATATTGGGTACGTTCAGTATCCTGATCTGAATATTCTGCACCCAGGTTAAAGCTGTGTTGAATAGCACCAGTATCAAATTTGCCTGTTAAAGCCAGTAGGTCAGTAAAGGTATCGGTATTTGCGATACGTGAATTGGCCCGTGCCCAGACACTGCCATTCAAAATGAAGTTCCCGCGTGAATCATCGGGGTTGGTCCAGAGGTAGTCATTTTTAGAGCGGTTAAAGACCGCCGTATTACTCAGGGTTAGATTGTCATTCAAATCATGTTCTAATTTTAAAGTACCAATCTGGTTTTCCTGTTTCTGGAAATCACGATCTTTCCAGCCATAGTATTGACCTGCTTTCACATCAATTGGTTTCCCATTGCCATTTAAAGCGACATTGGCATTGGTGGCTGCAAATGGATTGTTATAGGGAATGCCAGAGTCTGGAATATCATCAGTTCTTAGATAGTAATAACTGAAAGTACTACGCGTTGCGCTGTCCAGGCCGAAACTGAAGCTGGGTGCAATACCAGCACGTTTATATTCAGCACCGTCATGTTGACCGGCCTTTTCATTTTGATGGCCCATGACTGCGACACGAGCCGCCATACCATTGCCGAAGTCCTTGTTAGCATCCAAAGTGATACGTGCATACATATCTGTACCACCCGCAACAGAGCCTTCCAGCGCATCTCCCTTTTTCGCTACTTTGGAGATCATATTAATACTGCCACCCGTAGTGCCCGCACCGCCCATGGCAGAAGCAGAACCTTTGGTAACTTCGACCTGCTCAATGGCAAACATTTCCCGGTTTTGTGAAGTCGAATTTCGCACGCCATCGACATACATTGAACTTTCCGAGTTATACCCCCGGATAAAAGGCCGGTCCCCATTCGGATTGCCGCCTTCACCTGCGCCTAAAGTAATCCCCGGAACAGTACGCAAAGCATCAGCTAAGGTAGTGACCTGCGTATCTTCAATCAGTTGTTGGGGAATCACGACCACAGATTTTGGCGTGTCCAGGAGTGGCGCAACAAACTTGCTATTGGCTGACTGATCGACTTTTAGACCCGGCACGGGTTCAGCTTGTACTTCCTGATGAATGGTCTCAAGCTGCACCACATTTTCCTGTGCAATCGTGTGTGCAGATGCAAAAGAAAGGGAAGAAACGATTGCTGAAGAAACGATTTTTTTACGAGATTTTATCTGGCTCATCATAGTTCTTTTTTATTTTTAAGTTTGGATTCGCAAATAATAATTATTATTGTTATCGTTGCTATCCTTTCTAAATTGATATTGGCGATGAGTAAAATTTAATCAATTTTAAAAATAGATGAAAGGATCAGAGGGTAGAGGATTAACTCTATGTTTTTGCTATAAATTGATAAAATATAGGTCTAGGTTAGTTTTAATTGATAATAATTATTGAGATATAAAATATTTAGGATTGTCTTAAATAATAGTTCAAGAAGTAGAATATGGCACTTCCGACTTCTTGAAACTTCATTTTTATTTTCAAATAAATATCATCATTCAATTCTATTCAACACACAGCCCGGCTGAATTTCAGCTACTGTGGCTGTCCCCATTAGCGCCATGGTGATTTCAAATTCTTCTTTAAGGATTTTAATCACATGTGCTACGCCTAAAGCTCCGGCAGTCGCCAGTCCATAAATATAAGGACGGCCAACCAGCACCGCAGAAGCACCTAAGGCAATTGCCTTGAAGATATCAGAACCGCGGCGAATACCGCCATCATAAAGCAGAGGAAAATCTGCTGGCACTACCTTCTTAATTAGTTGTAGGGCAATCAGTGGAGAAATGCAGGTATCCAGTACTCGGCCGCCATGATTGGAAATGATCAGACCTTTCACACCATACTGAATAGCGAGCTGGGCATCCTGCGGATGTACGATACCTTTTAGAATGACCGGTAAATGAGTCTGCTTTACCATCCAGGCAATATCTTCCCAGGTCGGGGCAATTTTCATCAGCCCATGAAAGACCGGATGATCACCTTCTTTTAATTCTGGCAGGGGAATATGTACTGGTGTATGCGGGTGCTGCATGTCTTCCGGTAAATGGAAAAAAGCGCGACGTTCACGATCACGGATGCCGGTATGTGGTGAATCCACGGTAATTACCAGCGCCGTATAATGGTGTGCTTCAGCTATTTTCACCAAAGCCAAAGATTTTTCTCGATCACCTTGCCAGTAAAGCTGGAACCATTTGCGAGGATTATCCTGCTTGAGTGCCCGCATATCGGTATTAGTAAAAGTGCTGAGAATGATATTGCTGCCCATGACTTCTGCAGCAAGCGCTGAAGCTGTTTCAGCCTCAGGATGAAATTGCTGCTGGTGTCCAATCGGTGCCAGGAAAATCGGATGCGGAAATTTCTGTCCAAAAATTTCAATTTCAGTACTGCCTTGGCTCAGGTCCTTCAGCATTCGAGGTAATAACTGAATATCCTGAAACTGCTGTAAATTATCCCGGACACTGACTTCATCCATAGAACCACCTTGCAGATAATCCCAGACCATACTGGACAGATGTTTTTTTGCCTCCATTTCATAGTCGGCAATGGTTTGTAAGTAGGCGGGAATCTGGGTCAGTGGTGCGATTGGGTCCTGCGACATTATAAGTCACCCCATTGACGAATCAGGTTGTGATAATGATGGGTCAGCTGCAAGACTTCTTGCGTATCGCCAATTTGCTGACGCAGTTTGATAATGGTCATATCCAGATCAAATAGCATGCTACGTTTGGCATCTTCCCGAACCATACTTTGAATCCAGGTGACAGCTGCTATACGTTTGCCTTGAGTCACCGGTTCAACCCGATGCAGACTGGTCGATGGATAGACAATGACATCTCCAGCATCCAGCTTGACTTCATGGCAGCCATATTGGTCTTCGACCACCAGCTCACCGCCTTCATATTCATCGATTTCAGATAAAAACAAAGTCAGTGAGACATCAGTGCGAATAGCCTGTCCAAGCAGGGGAGAGTAATGAATGGCATTATCGACATGATTGCCATAGTTACCAGAATCCTGATAGCAGTTAAACAGGGGCGGCAAGATATGTTTCGGCAGTGCAGCAGAAGTAATTAAATGATGGTTTTTAAGTGCCTGTAAAATAATCGGGCTAATCTGCCCATACAGGGCAGACGAAGAATCCAGTTGCAGGTTCTTTTTGATTTTCTGTGCCTGACTCCCGGCACTGAGTTGTCCATTGATCCAATGTTCTGAGGTATCAAGTTGTTGTCTCAGTTCGGCAACTTGTACTTTGTTTAATACTGCCGGGATATGTAACATCATTTTAAAAGCATTCCTGCAATTGAAAATATCGTGCATTCAAGAGAATACACGATATTGGTAAGTAGAGATAAAGGCTGAATTAAAATTTATAATTTAAGGTTAAAGCTGCTGAACGTGGTTGACCCAGGATCATACGGCCACCGCCATTATTCAGTGTGCTGATGTACTCTTTATCTGTCAGGTTATAGACATTCAGGTTTAAAGAAGCACGATCATTAAAGATATATCCGGCCATAGCATCAAATACCACATAGCTTGGAATACTTGGCATATTGGCTGTTGCAGTGCTGTTGGTAATCACACGTTTTTGCTCATCCACATAACGCGCGCCCAGACCCAGTTTTAAACCAGAAATGTTATAAGTGGTCCATAGGGAAGCCGTCCATTCAGGTGACCAGCGCACGCTATTGGTCTGGGTTATTGCCCCCGTGTTGGCATTGACACTGAGCTGGTCTTTTTGCTCGGTTTTCATATGGGCTACGCCAGCTGAAATATTCCAGGCATCGGTAATTTTACCGACAGCACCCAGCTCGACTCCCTTAACAACAGTTTTACCTTCCTGAATAGACTCGCGGGTAATGGGGTCTTGAGTGAACTGGTTTTCATTTTCGGTATGGTATACCGCAGCATTTAAAGCCAGGTTACCCTCCAGTAAATCCCATTTGGTCCCGATTTCATAATGATGGGTTTCTTGAGGATCAGCAGCCGAGCTGTTTGCTCCTGTAGTTGAAAGGCTAAAATTGTTGCTACCTGGAGGTGTCAGGGACTTGGCATAAGAGGCATAGACACTGCTATAGGCTGTGGGCTTATATAAACCACCAAGCTTCCAGCTGAATAAAGTATCATGTGCTTTTAAATCTGTTCTAGTTTCAGTCACTGCCAAGGTATTGCTGTCGGTTGAGTAACCCAATGCATCGTAATTGGTATCATAATAGTCGATACGGACTCCACCGTTTAACTGGAAGCGTTCACCAAACTTGAGCGTATCAAAAAGATAAGCTGCCGCCGTCTGGGTTTCGCCATCAGAATATGCACCCGTATAAACAGGGTCCGGTAGATTCTGGTAACGATCAGGATGATATAGATTCGCGGGTGGTGTACTGTTGGTTGGTTGTCCCGGCATTTGTGTGGCCAGTGTTCTAGAATATTGCCGCTCTTTTAATAGCTCTACGCCAGCGACCATATCATGTTCTACTGAACCAGTTTTGACATTCCAGTTGATCGTACTCTGATTAGCTAGAATTTTATTTTCCTGATCTACCCCTTGTCGCGAACGGCTGACTGTCCAGTCTTGAGGATTAGTAGAGTCGTTTCTTGAAATCGTATTAATCCCTGTCAATGTGCGCTGCATCTGGGTATTTCCCAGGCGGGTAATATTGGTGAATTTCAGATTTTCAGCCCAGTCACTTTCGATTTTGGCTGTAAACATATCAGCATTAATATCTTCATGGTCATCTGCGTGACCATAATAATTTTCACGGTCTACTTTAGCTGCATTGGCAATCAGCGGGTCTGCATTCCAGAAACCTTGCATGCCAATAGTCGGAATACCGCCATCCGGGATATTACGCTGACGAATGTGTTGTGAGTAAAGATATAAACGAGTATCGCTATCCAGACCAAAGGCGATGGAAGGAGCAATAGCCCGGCCTTTATTTTCGATATAATCGCGTCCTTCCACACCGCCATCTTGTCCCATTGCATTCAGGCGAATGGCGATGCTGTCACTAATGGCCTGATTAATATCGGTAGCAAGGCGTGTATGTTCTGCCGTGTTATAGGTTGCAGACACTTCACGGCTGTTTTCCAGATGAGGCAGTTTGCTGACCAGATTTACATAACCGGATGCTGTACCACGTCCACCCTCTGCACCTGCCGGGCCTTTTACAACCTCCACCTGCTCCAGATTAAATACATCACGACTCACAGCACCCAGATCACGAATACCATCCAGATAGGTCGAGCTTTGAGTTGAAAAGCCGCGCATCTGGAAAGCATCGCCAGCACTGGTATTGCCATTTTCACCCAGTTGTAAGGTAATTCCTGGTGTATTACGCAGAGCTTCAACCAAGGTAGTCGCACCTTGTTCTTTTAATAAATTTTTGTTGATAATCGAAACAGTTTGCGGCGTATCTACCAAAGCTTGGCTAGATTTAACAGAGCTTAATTGATCTACTTTATATTCACTTACAGTTTTGTTTTTAACCGTAATTTCTGGAAGCTGAATAACTCCTTCATTGGTGGTGTTATCCGCATGAGCGATGAGAGGCAGAGTTGCAGCAAGTGCGACCAATGAAGTCTTATAATGATTTTTCCGGCTTTTGATATGCGCCATATTGCGGAATTCCTGAATTAAATAATATTTCCCTTACCACCTTGATATGCTCGAGTTCATCAAATAGCAGCAATTATGGAGTTATTGTTATGGCCTTTAATAATTTTGCGAATTGTAGTGATAATAATTATCATTAACAATATTGAATTTAGTCATTGTTATAACTTTGTGCATGGAATTACTGTTTAAATTTTAGAATTTGATTCAGGATTTCTATAGAAAAAAGGTAAGGTCTATATTTTCTTGAGGTTTTAAGCCATGACTTAAATAAGATAACTAACAGGTGTTAAAAACAGTATGTTCAAGTAGTCCTTGATATATAGGACAGAAATAAAGATAGCCTCATGAATGAGGCTATCTTTAAATAGGGAAGAAGCGAAAATTTAGTATTTAAAGTTTAGAGAAAGGACTGCATTGCGACCTTCTGCTTCAGTTGCATAGTGAGATGCATAAGCTTTAGTGAAATAACGTTGATCAGTCAGATTGTTTACATTCAACTGCAGGTCAACATTTTGATTCACGTTATAACGCGCCATTGCATCGTAGCGAACATAACCTGGAACGTATCTAGTGTTGTCAGCATTACCGTAAACTTTATCTATGGCAACTGCACCCGCACCAACTGTGAAAGCAGGGGTTAGGTCATAAGTCGTCCAAAGAGTTGCACTGTTTTCAGGAACATTTGGTAAGCGTTTGCCTTTTGCAGCATTCGGGTAGGT
Organism: Acinetobacter sp. UBA3461; assembly: GCF_002381195.1. Classification (NCBI taxonomy): domain Bacteria; kingdom Pseudomonadati; phylum Pseudomonadota; class Gammaproteobacteria; order Moraxellales; family Moraxellaceae; genus Acinetobacter; species Acinetobacter sp. UBA3461. Next base: position 106,186 of record NZ_DFRO01000042.1, read on the forward strand.
GCACACACCAGCACGTGTACAAGATGGACCTGGATCTGTTTGTTCACTATCTAAGTAGGTGTAACCTAGAGAAGCTGCCCATTTATCCGTGATGTTACCGTTCAAACCAAGTTCAAAACCGTCTACTTTACTTTCGCCGATATTTGCATAGGTGGTTGAATCAAGCTGGATACGGGCATTCTGTTTTTCAGTACGGAAAATCGCAGCGGTTAAATTCAAGCGATCATCGAATAAATCCCATTTTGTACCCACTTCAAAAGTACGGCTTTCTTCTGGGTCAAGGTTACTGTAAGCCTCTCCGATACCTTCAGAGCCATCACCTGCATCAACACCAACTGGGTTAGCTGAAGTTGCATAGCTTGCATAGATTGAACCATTTTCAACAGGTTTGAAAGTTACCCCTGCTTGGTAGGTGAAAAAGTCGGTATCGCTTGTTACCGTGTCTTGGTCACCAACATTCTTCTTAGGAGGAATGACAACACCATCTACGGTTGTTGGCTTTGTTGCAGCGTTATTCGCGCCATAAGTCATGGTTTGCTCTGTATCAAATTTATCCCAACGAAGACCTAGATCCAAAATCCATTGAGGATTAAATTCAATACTGTCTAAGAAATAGATCGAGGTAGATTTGGTTCTTGTGTTGTATTGATCAGCGCCCTCTGTACTAATTGTGCCAGTCCATGGGCCTCGGTTGGGATTTTGAACTGGAGTACACCAACCAGCTGGTGCACTATCAGGACATGTTTGATAGGCACTACCAGTAGCATTTAAGCCATTGATAATGTACTGAGTACGGTCATTTTCTTGGTCAGAATATTCGGCACCCAAGTTAAAGCTATGTTGTAGTGAGCCAGTATTGAATTTACCTGTAAGTGCTAATTGATCCGTAAAAGTATCTGTATCAGCTACACGTGAATTTGCACGTGCAAAAACACTATTATTTAGATAAATGTTACCTTTTGAGTCATCAGGATTGGTCCACAGGTAATCATTTTTAGATTTACTGTAGCTAGCAGTATTGGAAATTGTCAGATTGTCGGTTAAATCATGTTCAAGTTTGATCGTACCGATTTGATTTTCCTGTTTTTGGAAGTCGCGATCTTCCCAACCATAGTAAACGCCTTGTTTAACATTAATTGGTTTACCATTGCCATTTAAAGGTCTATTGTCTGTCGCACCAGCAGCTGGGGCACCAAATGGATTGTTATAAGGTACACCTGAATCTGGCGTGTCATCAGTTTTTAAGTAGTAATAACTTAAGGTTGCACGGGTAGGGGTATCCAGGCCAAAAGTAATACTTGGCGCAATACCTGCACGTTTATATTCAGTACCGTCTTTTTGACCGGCTTTTTCATTATGATGACCCATCACCGCCACACGTGCTGCAACACCATTACCAAAATCTTTATTACCATCTAAGGTAATACGTGCGTAGCTGTCAGTGCCTCCAGCAACAGAACCTTCTAAAGAATCCCCTGCTTTGGCAACTTTAGAAATCATGTTAATGCTACCACCAGTGGTCCCTGCACCGCCCATAGCAGAAGCCGAACCTTTGGTGACTTCAACCTGTTCTACAGCAAACATTTCACGATTTTGCGAAGTTGCACTACGAATTCCATCTACATACATTGAGCTTTCAGAGTTATAACCACGGATAAATGGACGATCACCATTCGGGTTGCCACCTTCACCGGCACCAAGGGTAATACCTGGTACAGTACGTAAAGCGTCAGCAAGAGTAGTAACTTGAGTATCCTCAATCATTTGTTTAGAAATGACAGATACTGATTTCGGGGTATCTAATAAAGGTGCAACAAATTTTTTATTGGCAGAATTATCTACTTTTAAGCTTTGTTGTTTTTCAGCAGTAATTTCTTGATGAATAGTTTCAAGTTGAACAACTTTTTCTTCAGCCACAGCGTTCACTGCGATCATGGAGAGGGAAGAAGCGATCGCAGAAGAAACGATTTTTTTACGTGACTTGATGAATGACATGGAATACTTGAATCGTGTAATTTGTGATGTGCGAATAATAATTATTCTTATTTGTTTAATGTTTGTTTTTGTTATTGGTTTTGGCAATGTTTAGCTAGGCTAAACTTGGAAATGTAAATGTAATAGTGTAACAAAATATATCTAAGCTAATGAATTTAATAAATATCGGAGAAATAAGTGTTTCAAGTCTCTTTGATGGGGATTTTTTATGTAGATGAAGTAGGGATTTCATAAGAATTTTCAAAATATAAAAAACCTGCCGTAGCAGGTTTTTTATTGACTAGATATGATTAGAAATCATATGAAACAGATAACCAGTAGTTACGGCCTGGAATATAAGTACCTGTTGTACTAGAACCGATATCTAAATATTTATAACCGGTAGCAGTTTGTAGACGACCACGGTTGTCTAAATATTCATATGATTTTGCACCTTCGGTAAAATCTTTGTCTAGCAAATTGTTCACGGCCATATTCAGACGTAATTGATCGCTAACGGTATAACTTGCACCGAGGTTGAATATGCTATAGCCCGCTAACTTGTCACCAAATAATTTATATTCTTCATAGTCGCTTGAGCCTAAACCTGAAGCAGGTGCTGTTGGCGTAGTCAGGAAGCGTTGACGATCAGATTTATATTCGTACTGTAACCATAGGTCTACAGCAGGCACCAGATGCCATGTCGAAGTGAGGTTAAAGGCATTACGTGGCTGGTTATTATAATAAGTGCCTTCGTTTTCTCCATCCGTAATTTCACTTCTGGTATAGGTATAGGCAGCTTTCATATCCCATTCAGGCAAAATGCTGTATTGCAAAGTTGCTTCTGCACCATAAACTTTGGCTTTATTCGCATTCACGCTGGTTGAACATGAGCTTGCAGTCAAGCATTCAGCGGATACAGGAAGATTCTCTGAAACAATCGCATCTTTAATCTGGTTGTAAAAACCGGTTGCCGTAAAATTAATATCATCTGTCGGCTGTAAATTAAAACCTAATTCATAGTTGGTTGAAGTTTCAGGCTTTAAGTCAGGATTACCAAATGTCAGGTTTTGTCCCTGTCCACTGAGGCCAACAACGCCATCGTAGAGGGCTTTCGCGGAAGGTGCTTTATAACCTGTACTTACACCACCTTTCACAGTCAGCATGTCGTTGGTATTCCAGACAAGATATGCACGTGGACTAAAATGACCGCCAAAACCGGAGTGATCTTCAAAACGACCGCCATAGGTTAAACTTAAACTATCCAAAAGACGCCATTCATCTTCAGCATAAACTGACCAGGATTTTTTATCGAATTCGTCTACACCAGTCGAATACAGGGCGATATTATCTTTATTGGTTTGCTCTTTGTATTCCGTACCCACGGTGAGCTTATGCGCACCCAAAGTTGAAATAATATGGCTGTCTGCAATTAAATCGGTATTTTTTAACACACGATCTGCACCAATTTGTGCATTTCCGACAGGTAATGCAGCCGAAGGTATCGTACGACCTTTGGTTTCAGTTTCTGAGTGGCTGATATAAGTATTCCACTGACCAAAGCTATAGTCGCCATCATGCCCGATTGCAAACTGGGTACGATCAAAAATTAATTTATCTTTATAACCATTTGCTGTTGTTGCAGTATCTAAAGTCCCTAAACGGCTATCTTCATTCTTATAGTTTTGATGGCTGTAGAATGAGTCAAGCCACAAGGCATTTTGATCATCTACTTTGTATGTAAGTTTACCGCCTACATCATAATTATGTGCGGTGGTCGGGCGTGGATCTCGACCTGTTGAACCTTCGACACGCTCAGACTGACCCCGGTCATAATAACTACCACGAAGTTGCAGACCAAGCACATCATTGACCAATGGACCATTTACCAAGAAACTGGTTTTCCATGAATCTGCTTCAGCGCCATGCTCCATAACGTTACCACTGACAGTAACGTTCCCATTCCATTCGTCTGAAACTTTTTTGGTAATGATGTTAATCACACCACCCATGGCATCTGAACCGTAGAGGGTCGACATAGGCCCACGAATGACTTCAATACGCTCAATGGCTGAAAGGGGTGGCATAAAGCCTGTTGATGCTTCACCAAAACCATTCGGGGTAACATCGGTAGAGGTTGTCTGGCGACGACCGTCAATCAGGATAAGCGTATCATCAGCATTCATACCACGGATGCTCACATTTAACCCCGCAGTTTTGCCTACACCATTGCGCACATCGACACCCGGGACATCCACCAACAGGTCAGCAATATTAGTAGCATTCTTACGTTCAATATCTTCTTTGGTTATCACACTAATTGAAGCAGGCGCATTTTTTAGTTCTTGTTCAAAACCTGCTGCAGAAACGACAATCGTCGACATTTGATGTGTTGTTGTAGGCGTTAATGTTGTTTCAGCAAATACTGAGGATGATGTGACCCCAAGGATAGCCACTGCAAGAGGGCGAAGATTGAAAGTGCGCATAACCAAGATTCCAGAATAATGGAGATAAAATTAGAGTTGTGTATCAAATTTTTGCAATATTAATGATAATATTTATCATTTGCAACAAGGTGTATATAGATATTTTAATCAAATGAATAATTCATCGCATAAATAGGAATAATGTGAAGAAATCGTTTCTAAAAACTGTAACAAGGCTGTATGTTTTGTATATCTTTAAATGATGTCATATAATGTGGCACATTTTTTTATAACCTGTTATTACCAAATATATAGAGGAAGCCATGCAAGTAACTTCTGAAGCGGTTTCGGGCGTTGCCCGTCGTTTAAATGTTTCTGTACCGACGAGCCGAATTAATGAGCAATTTGAAGCTCGTTTAAAACGCACTGCTAAAACTGCGAAGATCAACGGCTTCCGTCCTGGTAAAGTGCCTTTGAACGTTATTCGTCGTGAATACGGCGCTGGTATTTACCAAGAAGTTGTTAACGACATCATTCGTGATACAGTTTTTGAAGCAATCCAACAAGAGAAAATCAACGCTGTTGGTATGCCAAACATCGAAAAAACTGAAATGAAAGATGATGCTTTAGTTTATGAAGCAACTGTTGAAGTTTACCCAGAAGTTGAAGTGAAGTTTGAAGGCCTTGAAGTTGAGCGCAACGAAGCTGAAGTAAACGACAAAGACGTTGAGAAGATGATCGAAAATCTTCAAAAACAACGTGCTGCTTGGGCTGAAACTAAAGGCATGGCGAAAAAAGACATGCAAGTAACTTTCGATTTCGAAGGTTCAGTTGATGGCGAAAAATTTGAAGGCGGTTCTGCAGAAGACTTTAAACTTGTTTTAGGTTCTGGTCGTATGATCCCTGGCTTCGAAGATGGCATCATCGGCATGAAGAAAGGCGAAGAGAAAGTTATCGATGTAACTTTCCCAGAAGACTACCAAGCTGAAAACCTTGCTGGTAAACAAGCTCAATTCAAAATCACTGTGAAACTTGTTGAAAAGCAAAAACTTCCAGAAATTGATGCTGAATTCCTGAAAATTTTCGGTTTAACTGAAGAAGAAGGCGTTGAAAAACTTAAAGCTGACGTTCGTAAAAACATGGAACGTGAAGTGAAAAACGGTCTTCGCAACCAGGTGAAAGGCGCAACTTTTGATGCACTTGTAGCTGCAAACGAAGTTGAAATTCCAGCTGCAATGCTTGCTCAAGAGGTTGACCGTCAACGTCAACAAATGATCCAGCAGTTCACTCAACAGTTTGGTGCTCAAGGCGCGAAAGCATTTGATTCAAGCATGCTTCCAGATGAACTGTTCAAAGAACAAGCTGAAAAATCAGTGAAACTTGGCGTGTTGGTAAGTAAAGTACTTGCTGACGCGAAAATCGAAGTTGATCAAGCACGTGTAGAAGCTTACATCGAAGACATGGCTTCTTCTTATGAAGATCCTGCTGAAGTGATTGAATACTTCAAAAATGACAAGCAACAACGTGCTCAAATCGAAGCAGTTGTTCTTGAAGACCAAGTTGTTGATCACATCCTAGCTGCTGCTAAAGTGACTGACACTAAGGTTAGCTATGAAGACCTATTAAAAGCTCAGCAAGCTCGCCAACAAGGCTAAGTTTAGCTGGTCATAAAAAAGGCGCTTTAAGCGCCTTTTTTTAATACTTTAGCTTTCTATGACCTAATCAGTTTTCACAAAACTAATGCAAAAAATATCATGGAATTCATGGCGAATATTTTGCAATTTAGATCATTATCCCTCATATTGTAATTATGGGTTAAGTCACAAAAAATTTAGGAATAAATAAACGTATGTATGTTCCAGCGATTGAAAACGCTTTAGTTCCAATGGTGGTAGAACAATCATCTCGTGGTGAGCGTTCTTTTGATATTTATTCACGTCTTTTACGTGAGCGGGTAATTTTCTTGACTGGTGAAGTTGAAGACAACATGGCCAACTTGATTGTTGCACAAATGCTGTTTTTAGAAGCTGAAAATCCTGACAAGGATATTCATCTATATATTAACTCGCCAGGTGGTTCGGTGACTGCAGGTATGGCAATTTACGATACCATGCAATTTATTAAGCCGGATGTTGTGACTTATTGTATGGGTCAGGCTGCATCAATGGGGGCATTTCTGCTAAATGCGGGCGCAAAAGGCAAACGTTATTGCCTTGAAAATGCCCGTGTCATGATTCACCAGCCATTGGGTGGTTTTAAGGGTCAGGCATCTGATATTGAAATTCATGCCCGTGAAATCCTGTTTATCAGAGAGCGTTTAAACCGTCTGATGGCAGAACACAGTGGCCAGGACTTTGATAAAGTCGCGCGTGATACTGACCGTGATAACTTCATGACTGCTCAGCAAGCGAAAGAATATGGCCTCGTGGACGAAGTTCTAACGAAACGTCCATAAGTTTGAAAGATTGAGATATTGGAGAGACTATGTCCGAACATACTCAAGGACAAAAGCATTGTTCATTCTGCGGTAAAACGCAGTCTGAAGTCGGCAAGCTGATTGCTGGCGAAGACGCCTACATCTGTAATGAATGTGTAGACGTATGCTTGGATCTGGTTCAGACCAGTCAACAGGTAGAAACCAATGACTGGGCGAATCGTCCTTTGCCGAAACCGCATGAGATCCGTGCGGCGCTGGATCAATATGTAATTGGTCAGGACGTAGCGAAAAAGACGTTATCTGTTGCAGTATATAACCATTACAAGCGTTTAAAAGTGCAGACCAATGGTAAAAAAGCTGATGACAGCGTTGAAATTGCCAAAAGTAATATTTTGCTGGTCGGTCCAACAGGTTCGGGTAAAACCTTACTGGCACAGACACTTGCACGGTTGCTGGATGTACCATTTGCCATGGCAGATGCAACGACCTTAACCGAAGCAGGTTATGTCGGTGAAGATGTTGAAAATATCGTACAGAAGCTATTGCAAAAAGCTGATTATGATGTCGAGAAAGCGCAAAAGGGTATTATCTATATCGATGAAATCGACAAGATTACCCGTAAGTCTGAAAACCCATCCATTACACGTGATGTATCGGGTGAAGGCGTACAGCAAGCATTATTAAAAATGATCGAAGGTACGGTTGCTTCAATCCCGCCACAAGGTGGCCGTAAGCATCCGCAGCAGGAATTCATTCAGATTGATACTTCAAATATCCTGTTTATCTGTGGTGGTGCATTCTCAGGACTTGAGAAAATTGTGCAGCAACGTCAGGAGAAGGGGGGTATCGGCTTTACTGCGGAAGTACGCAATAAAGAGGAAACCAAGAAGCTATCTGACCTGTTCCGCCAAGTTGAAGCAACTGACCTGGTGAAATTCGGTCTGATTCCAGAATTCATTGGCCGTCTGCCAGTGATCGCAACGCTTGATGAGCTGGATGAAGAAGCTTTGATGCAAATCCTGACTGAGCCGAAGAATGCTTTAACTCGTCAGTATAAGCATCTGTTCGATATGGAAAATGTAGACCTGGTCTTTGAAGATTCTGCATTACGCGCTGTGGCGAAAAAAGCCCTGGAACGTAATACAGGTGCACGTGGTCTGCGTTCTATTCTTGAGAACTCATTGCTTGAAACCATGTATGACCTGCCAAGCCGTACCGATGTTGGTACTGTGGTAGTGAGTGAGGCTGTGATCAATGGCGAGGCTAAACCGGAATTCCGTCCGGAACGTCAGGCTGCTATTGAACAGACTGCTACTCCCAAGGCTGATTTAAAGGTAGTAAATAGTAAGTCTGCTTAACTGCTGTTCGTCTGAAACGTGCGAAAATGAACTGTTTTCGCACGTTTTTTATTTTCAAAAATAAATCACAATGTTAATCTCGTTTCTTAGGCGTGGACGCCTGATCATTCATATAAATTTATAAAAATGTGCATAAAATAATAAAGACGCAGTGAGGGATAAGCATGCGTGGAGCCGCAATTGTACTCATCAGCAGTTTAGCCTTGATGGGGTGTCATTCGAAGCACGCTGTTCAGGAACAGCAACTGACATCAACACTGAAAAATATCGATCTGAACAAAAAACCGGGTTTTGTCGAGCAGCATAAGGTAGGCATGTTCACGATTGGTGGATGGGTTAATCAAAAGCTGGGTCAACGTTTTACACCAGTGAAACCGCAACATGAACAGGCAGCAATGGTTTACTTATATCGTCCAGATTCGAAATGGAACCGCCAGGAAATTGTGGCTGCCAGTATTTTTATCAATCAGGAACGTATTCCAAGTCTGTTGCATAATCATTATTATTGGGTTGAGCTGCCACCGGGTATGTATCGTCTGAGTACCAGCCGTCCGCTCGGTGCACTGCATTTCCAGAAACCGAAATATCTGGATTTTAGCGTGGAATCTGGCAAATCCTACTTCATTAAATATGACGAAGAAAATATAACGACTCGCCGTACAGCTACAGGTCCGCTAATGCTGATGCCTGAAACTGTAGGTTTAAATGAAATTGCATTTACCCAGCTTAAGTCGGATAGTTTTAATTTTGTTGCCCAAGATCAGGATACGGGGAAACTTCGCAAGAAAGCCCAGAAAATTAAAGCCATCGAATATAATCCGACTGAAGACGTACAATTGACTACCCCATTTAAGTTATGGGATCCGCGTACTTGGTAATTAAACCTTTATAGGAAAAGAGTACAATAAAAAAAGCACCCATCAAGGGTGCTTTTTTTGCAGATTAAATTAGCCTGCAGCAGCGTCAACTACTGGAATCTTGCCAATTTTAGCTTGCCAGATTTTTGGTGCAGTTGCGTGTACAGAAGTACCGTTTACGTCGACCGCAACAGATACAGGCATGTCTTTCACCACGAACTTGTAGATTGCTTCCATACCAAGGTCAGCAAATGCTACAACTTCAGCTTCACGAATGGCTTTAGATACCAAGTATGCAGCACCACCCACAGCCATGAGGTAAGTCGCTTTGTTGTCTTTGATGGCTTCAACAGCAGCAGGACCACGATCCGCTTTACCAATCATGCCAAACATGCCAGTTGCTTCAAGGACTTGACGTGTAAATTTATCCATACGTGTAGCCGTGGTTGGACCAGCAGGACCTACAACTTCGTCGCCTACTGGATCTACAGGACCTACGTAGTAGATGAACTTGCCTTTAAGATCGACAGGAAGCTCTTCACCGTTGTTCAACATGTCAACCATACGTTTGTGAGCCGCGTCGCGACCTGTATAGATTGTACCGTTAAGAAGTAGGGTATCGCCTGGTTTCCAAGCGTTCATTTCTTCTTGAGTAATCGTGTCTAGGTCAACACGTTTAGATGATGATGAATCCCAAGTTACTTCAGGATAGTCTTCAAGTTTCGGTGCAATAATGTTTGCAACACCTGAACCATCAAGCGTGAAGTGTGCATGACGCGTTGCAGCACAGTTCGGAATCATGCCGACTGGTTTGCCCGCAGCGTGACATGGGTAATCTTTGATTTTGATGTCGAGAACAGTGGTTAAACCGCCAAGACCTTGCGCACCGATACCCAGAGCGTTTACTTTTTCGAAGATTTCGATACGAAGTTCTTCAAGTTTATTTTGCGGACCACGACGAAGAAGTTCGTCCATGTTGATCTCTTCCATCAATGCTTCTTTTGCAAGCATCATAGCTTTTTCAGCAGTACCACCGATACCAATACCCAGCATACCTGGTGGACACCAGCCTGCACCCATTGTTGGAACAGTTTTCAGTACCCAATCCACGATTGAGTCAGATGGGTTAAGCATTGCCAGTTTAGATTTGTTTTCTGAACCGCCACCTTTCGCTGCAACAGTGATGTCAACTTTATTACCTGGAACAAGTTTGTGGTAGATCACAGCAGGGGTGTTGTCTTTCGTATTCTTACGACCGAATGCAGGGTCAGCAAGTACAGACGCACGCAAGACATTAGAATTTTCTAGGTAACCTTGACGTACACCTTCGTTGATCGCATCGTCCAAGCTCATCGTTAAATCGAATTTAACGTCCATGCCCACTTCAACGAATACGTTTACGATACCGGTATCCTGGCAGATTGGGCGGTGGCCTTCTGCACACATACGAGAGTTAATTAAGATTTGCGCGATCGCATCTTTAGCCGCTTTGTTTTCTTCACGGTCATACGCACGACTCATCGCCTGGATGAAATCTTGTGGATGGTAGTAAGAAATGAACTGAAGCGCATCTTTAACCGATGTGATCAAGTCATCTTGCTTGATAATAGTTGTCATACAAAAATCTCTTGAGCGGGCTGATAGCTAGCGGGCTAAATTATATGACAAAACATAAAAGTTGTGGGACGTTTTACAAGGCTTTTGGGCGAAAGTTTAATGCGCGCTTATCTGCTTAGAGATAAAGTCTATCGTGTCATAATTTAACTAAAAACTGCCATAATAACTGTCATATTTCATGTTACAAAACCCAAAAAATAGTATTTATTTTTTCAAATAATTGAAATTAATAATTATTTTAAAAATAAAATACTTTTTATATTGTCATATAACTGTCATAAAACTTTCGCATAATGCACACATCGAAACGAAGAGATCCTAAGACAATGGTTACAGGTATTTTGATGGCTAGCGGTTTTTGTGTATATATCGCGGCGACTTGGATGTACGGTCAAAAAGAAGATCAAGCCTAAGCTTAATCTTCTTTTTTTATGCTAAAAAAATTATTCCCATATTTCTTTAAACAGACAATCCCCTAAATCTTTCCATCAATTCGTTACGCTACTCACTTGTTGAAACACACTGTATTTTTATAATTACACTATTAACCCAGTAATACTTAAAGTCTGATAACCCTTACACACAGTCGAATTTTTATTGCCTAGACTGATTTCTCTCAACTTCTATTAATAATAGGGCAATTGTAATGACTACAGTAAATCCAAGTGACATCAAGGAACATGCATCAGTAATTGCTTCAGACGGAACACAAGTTGGAAAAGTGGACCATTTAGAAGGTCAAGATTCAATTAAATTAACAAGAAGTGATGACGAAAATAATGAGCATCATCTGATTCCGTTAAGTTGGGTCAGTGAAGTGAAAGGCGATCAGGTCATTTTGAATAAAGCGGCCGATGATGTCCGTAATGAATGGACCACGATGTAAGTCAAACTACTTTTCTTTAACTTATATCTCTTTGTATAAGTTGATAAGAAAAGCAAATGATTTATCAAAGAATGCCAGTCAAATCGACTGGCATTCTTATATATGCAATTTTTAAGAATTAAAAAAAACCATCCACTGCGTCCATTGAATGATGAAAGCACAGATAGAGAATGGGGTTGGCAGGTTAGTGAGTTGCTTTAATCATTAATATTTTATTAATAGATAGTAAATTCGATTTTCATAGATTAATTTAAAAGGTAACTCTAAAATAAAGAGCGCGAATGAAAATCATAAATTGTATAATCTTATGAGGGATGAATGAAAAAGGGATCATCGATTACACGAGTATTGGATATTGTAGAAGCAATTTCTACAGCAAAGCATCCTCCAACTCCCTTGGATTTGTCCATTCAACTTGATATCCCTAAGCCTAGTATTCATCGACTGTTGCAGACATTAGAACAGGAAGGTTTTGTTACCTATGATATGTATGGTGGTTATATTATTGCCGACCGTACCTATAAGATGCTGATATGCACATGGGAACAAGAGTCTCGAAAAGTTGAACGACTGGCGATTCTTCAGAAATTATCCAATCAGATTAATGAAACTTGTGGGATTGCTATTTTAAATAATAATCAGATGCTTTATACCGACCGTGTACAAACCAACTGGCCATTACAAATTTACTTACCTGTAGGCTCAGAAGTACCTTTATGGTGTACCTCGAGTGGAAAATTATTTTTAAGTTATCAGCCGAAAAATAAACGTAAAAATATTGTTGAGCATTTACCTATTACTCAACTTACTAAAAATACGATCACTAATCCTGAACTTTTAGAACAAAACTTGGAAGAAATTTTTAATAAAAAATTAGGAACAGATAATGAGGAGTTTGTTGCGGGTATGGTGGCTTGCTCTGTACCTATTCAAAAAAATGACAATATTGTAGCCTGCTTATACACTCATGCACCCACGATAAGAAAATCATTAGATGATTTGCTAGCATTTGAGCCATTATTAAGAAGTGCAGCACATGAACTGAGTAAACTTATTGAAGATAAAGAATAAAAATGAGCAAATCTTTAGAAGATTTGCTCATTCGTAGAGGTGAATAGTTGAAATTAATTTAAGGTTGGCATAGAGAATTGCGCACCTTCTCTAATATTGGCAGATGGCCAACGTTGCGTGATTGTCTTACGGCGGGTATAGAAACGAGCACCGTCCGGACCATAAGCGTGTAAATCACCAAATAATGATCTTTTCCATCCCCCGAAACTGTGTGATGCAACTGGTACTGGTAGTGGGATATTAATCCCTACCATCCCAACTTGAATGTGGTCTGAGAAATAACGTGCAGCTTCACCATCACGAGTATAGATACAGGTCCCATTCCCGTATTCATGTTGATCAATCAGGTCCATCGCTTCTTGCATGGTATTTACTCGCAAGATTTGTAACACGGGGCCAAAAATTTCTTCTTTATAGCTCACCATGTCTGAACGTACCTGATCAATGAGTGTAGGTCCTACATAGAAACCATTTTCATAGCCTTCAGGGGCTACCTGACGGCCATCTACTACAATAGTGGCACCTTGCTGTTCTGCACTATCGATATAGCCAATTACTTTAGCTTTATGTTGAGCGGTAATCACTGCACCAAAATCATTACTTTTGTCAGAAAAATGACCGAATTTTAATTTTTGAATCTCATTTTTTAATTTTTCAATAACTTGATCAGCAATTTCATCACCTACTGCGACAGCTACTGATAAAGCCATGCAGCGCTCACCAGATGAACCAAATGCAGCACCAAGCAAAGAGCTAACGACATTATCTATATCAGCATCAGGCATAATAATGGCATGATTTTTTGCTCCGCCTAGAGCCTGACAACGTTTGCCTTGTGAAGTAGCAGTTGTATAAATGTATTCAGCAATTGGGGTAGAACCTACAAAGCTGATCGCTTGTACACGAGGATCATATAATAAGGTATCTACCGCTTCTTTATCTCCATTTACAACATTTAATACGCCATCTGGTAAACCAGCCTCTTTTAAAAGTTGGGCAATAAATAGTGTAGAAGATGGATCTCGTTCTGAAGGTTTCAGTATAAAAGTGTTCCCACATACAATTGCCATTGGGAACATCCACAGTGGAACCATAACAGGGAAGTTAAATGGTGTAATGCCCGCAACCACACCCAAAGGCTGCATTTCACTCCAGGAATCAATATTAGGTCCTACGTTTTTACTGTATTCGCCTTTTAGGAATTCAGGAGCACCACATGCATATTCTACATTTTCAATACCACGTTGTAGTTCACCTGCTGCATCATGAACAATTTTACCGTGTTCACTACCGATCAGCTCGCAGATTTTATCTGCATTTTTCTCAAGTAATTCTTTAAATTTAAACATTACCCGAGCACGTTTGAGTACAGGTGTGTTACGCCATTCTGGAAAAGCGGCTTCTGCAGCGGCAATGGCCTGTTCGACTGTCTGCTTACTTGCAATCGCAACTTCATTTTCTGAAGTACCAGTTGATGGATTAAAAACTGGTTGAGTGCGATGAGCTTCTAAGCAAGTTTCACCATTAATAAAATGTCCGATAGTTGTCATAATCTAATTCCTTAAATAAATATGATTAGGTGATTTTTTGAATCCTGGATTACCAAAGCTTGTTATAAAGTTCGACCATTTCTGGAATAGAGGGTACACGTGGGTTATTACCTGGTGAGCCAGAAGCTAAAGCTTGTTCTGCCATAGTCTGAACGACTTCATCAAAATATGTCTTTTCAACTCCAAATTCCGCAAGAGTAGGAACTTGTAGTTCTTGATTGATTTGAATAAGTGCAGATACCAATTTCTGGTTGGCCACATCATCATGATCATCAATATGTGCGACCCCAATGGCACGGGCACAATTAGCATAGCGTTCAGATGCAGCTGCAATTGAATATTCAGTAATCATGGGTAATAACATGGCATTGGAAAGGCCATGGGGTACATGGAAAAAAGCACCTAATGGTCGACTCATACCGTGAACGAGAGCCACGGAGGCATTTGAAAAGGCGATACCGGCCAAGGTAGATCCAAGCATCATGCTTTCTCGCGCAAGTTCATTGCTTGGTTCCTGGTAGACACGTTGTAAGTTAGGACCGATCAAACGCATAGCAGCGATAGCCTGTGCATCACTATAAGGACTTGCTTTTTTACTCACATAAGCTTCTATGGCGTGGGTTAAAGCATCAATACCTGTGTCTGCTGTTGTCCGGGCAGGTAAAGACATAGTTAATTGATAGTCTACGATCGCAGCAATAGGGAGAAAGCCTATTCCTGCACAGAGCATTTTTTCACTTGTTGCATCATTGGTAATAATCGTAAAACGTGTACATTCAGAGCCGGTACCAGCTGTCGTTGGAATGGCAATAATAGGCAAACCTGTTTCATTGACCTGGCGAGGAAATTTATAGTCATGAATCTCACCACCGAACTTTCCCAAAATACTAATAGCTTTGGCACTATCAATTGGGCTACCACCGCCAACCGCGATAATTGAATCGTATTGACTTGATTTAATTTTGACTACACCTGCTTCAATAGAGCCCGATGTCGGTTCTGGTATAGTTTCATCAAAATATTCAGATGTGATATTTGCTTCATTGAGAATATTCTGGATTTCTGAAACATAACCCAGCGAGACCATCACTTTATCTGTGATAATAAGTGGCTTGCTGCATCCTATGGTTTTTAATATTTCTGGGAGTTTAAATCTTGAGTTTTTACCAATTTCCATAATTCTTGGCAAATTAATAGTATGGGTCATTCATATCTTCCTTTATTAATAACTTTCCAACTTGTTTTAGAAAGAACCAAACATTGTTCCAAGTGTAATAACACCAGTCAGTGCAATTAATGGAATAATGACTGCGACGACAAACATGTCGTAATAGGATTGTTTATGTGTCAGTCCACATAAAGTAATAATGGTAATCACCGCGCCGTTATGAGGAAGAGAGTCTAGTGCACCAGAAGCCATGGAGGCGACACGATGCATAAGTTCTGGATTGATTCCGAATTCAGTTGCCAAATTCATATAGGTTTCACCCATCGTATTTAAGGCAATACTCAAACCACCAGAAGCAGAACCTGTAATACCGGCTAAGACATTAATTACGATTGCTTCTGAGATTAGAGGGTTATGAGGTGCAAGCCCTACAAGGAAGTCTCTAAGAATGAGGAAGCCAGCTAAGGAAGCGATGACTGAGCCATAACCTACTTCTGATGCTGTGTTAAAAATAGGCAAGAAAGAAGAAGATACACCTTGTTGTAGTGACTCTTTAACATCAGCAATCCTGTTCCAGTTACAGAAAATAATAGTTAAACAGGCAAGTACTAAGGCGCAGATAATGGCCCATAAACCAACAACAGAGTTAAGAGAGGTATTACCGAATTTATCTGTGGCTAAATATGAAACGTCAAGCTGAGGTAAGATCAATTTAGTTAAAACAAGGTTTGCCACAATCACCACAATAATTGGGACAAATGCGATCATCAAGCTAGGACCTGCTTGGTGACGCGGGCCTTGATGATGTTCTATATGATTCCCATAGCCCTCATTATTTGCAGCAGCATGCGCAATTCTGCGATTAAGCCACCACATACCTGCAATTAGCATAAAGATTGAGGAAATTATTCCCAAACCAGGTGCTGCATAAAGATCTGTTCCAAAGAAAGGCATTGGAATAGCATTCTGAATCGCTGGTGTACCTGGTAATGCAGTCATTGTAAAGGTCAATGCACCTAACATGATTGCACCTGGAATCAACCGTTTAGGGATATTTAGTTCTCGAAATAATGCGGCTGCAATTGGAAATACGGCAAAACCAACAACAAACAGTGAAACCCCACCATATGTCAGTACTGCGCATGACAATACAATTGAAAGCATTGCACGGTGATGACCTAATTTATTTACAAAGAAGTTAGCAATAGTATTTGCTGAACCCGAGTCATCCATTAATTTCCCAAAAATGGCGCCAAGTAAAAATAACGGGAAATATTTGATGATGTAACCACCGAGGCCAGTCATAAAAACTTGCGAGTAAAACCCGAGTAATTCATGACTATACCCGCTCCAAAGCACGGCAAATAATGATAAAGCAGGTGCCAAAATAATTACGCTAAATCCTTTATATGCTAGATACATGAGCAATATTAAGGATAAGACAATTCCTATCAGTCCTATCATGGGCACACATCCTGTCTATTTTAAATATTCTTATAATTTCCATATAATGATACGATTCGTATCATTATTGATGTATATAATTTATGCAAAAGGAAGTCAAGCTCTTTTGGCAATGTATTTCTATTACTAAACAAAATTATTAATAGATGAATTTTTACATGAAAAATAAATATATGTTTTAAATATAAAATTATTTAAACAGAATAAAAAACCACCCTTATGGGTGGTTTTAAAAATTTAGAATATATCTATTGATCTTGCTGATCTGCCTGAATCGCAGTGAGTGCAATAGTAAATACGATATCATCCACCAAGGCACCACGTGACAAGTCATTTACTGGCTTATTCAGGCCTTGCAGCATTGGGCCAACACTCACCACATTTGCTGCACGTTGCACCGCTTTATAAGTAGTGTTACCCGTATTCAAATCCGGGAAGATAAAGACATTGGCACGACCAGCTACTTGGGAATCCGGTGCTTTTTGGCGCCCCACGCTTTCAACCGATGCAGCGTCATATTGCAATGGACCATCAATCAACAGGTCAGGGCGACGTTCCTTGGCAATACGGGTAGCTTCTGCCACTTTCTCTACATCAGCACCGGCACCAGAAGTTCCGGTAGAGTAAGAAATCATAGCAATACGTGGGTCAATACCAAAAGCTTTTGCCGAGTCAGCAGACTGGATGGCAATTTCTGCCAGTTGCGCAGCATCCGGATCCGGATTAATCGCGCAGTCACCATATACATATACTTCATCTGGTAACAGCATAAAGAACACCGAGGAAACCAGTGAATAATCTGGCGCAGTCTTAATCAGCTGGAAGGCTGGACGCACAGTATTTGCAGTAGTGTGAACTGCACCAGATACCAAGCCATCCACCTGATTAAGGGCTAGCATCATCGTGCCTAAAACAACAGTATCTTGCAGCTGCTCTTTGGCTTGCAGTTCATTCAGCTTGCCTTTACGCAGCGTTACCATTTTTTCGACATAGTTGTCTCGAATCAGGTCAGGATCGACAATTTCTAAACCTTCTGGCAATTCAATGCCACGTGCTTTGGCAACTTCCAGTACGGCTTCAGGTTTCGCCAGCAGAATACAATGCGCAATACCACGTGACTGACAGATAGCTGCGGCCTGAATGGTACGTGGCTCATCACCTTCAGGTAGCACAATGCGTTTTTTTGCTGCAATCGATTTTTGTACCAGCTCATGACGGAAAGCAGAAGGAGACAGGCGTGGCTTGTAGGTGCCATTTAGCATCTGAATCAGCCAGTCTGGATTGATATGGCTAGATACAAAACGGGTGACCTGATCAGCACGTTCTGTATCATCAACTGGAATTTCATTGCCAAGATTGGCCAGCTTCTGCGCAGTTTCGAATGTGCTTAATGGGGTATGTAAAATTGGCAGGCCATGTTTAATTGCAGACTGGCAGAAACCTAACACCTGTTCGTTTGGCTGATGTTGCTCAGTCAGGACTAACCCCGCCAATGGAATACCATTACAGCTCGCCAGGCTACTTGCCAGCAGCACATCGACCCGGTCAGAGGCAGTAATGATCAGTTCACCCGCGACAAATTTATGCAGTTCATGTTCAATGCTGGATGCAATCAGGCTGCTATGCTGAACACGGCGTTGAGCCGCTTCACCTTGATGGATCCATAGCGCAGAAATATGTACAGCCAGATCGGACATACGTGGCACGCTCAGGGTTTTACTAAACGGAACCAAGCCAATCACTGGTAGTTTGTCAGAGCCGATATATGGATGGGTTTTCTGAATAGCTTGTACAAACTGTTCAGTTTCAGCAGTCAGACGCAGTTCTGGATCAATGGTCACTGGAATCTGGGCAGATTCTTCAGGTAAGCCTTTGGTACGCATGAACAGGATACTAGACAGGCGTGTTGAGCTTGCACCACCAAAATTGCGAATCTGATTTTCAACTTTTTCTGCTGTTTGTACTGGATGACGGATATCGGCATTGCTGATAATAACGACTTTGGCATCGAGCGCCTGAGCCAGAGAAGCATTCAGTTCATCGACAAAGCTGTCACGACCATTTGGCACTACACCTTCTACAATAATCAGGTCGTGATTGCGGGCAATTTCACGATGCAGACGCACGGCATCCTCTAGAAGTTCATCCTGCTCGCCATGACTGAGACGTTGCATCATTGCGTTATAGCTGATGGGTTCCACAGTCTTTGCATTGGAGATATGACGATACAGGGCAGTGGTACGGTCTGCCGTATCCGTAATTTCCTGAGAAAATGGTTTGACAAAACCAGCCTTTACACCTTGGCATTCCAGTGCGTAAATCAGGCCTAAGCATGCTGACGTTAAACCAACGCCTTCCCCAGTCGGAACTAATAGAATGGTCTTCATAGCGTATTCAAATATCTAAAATCAAATAGAAGGTATAGGAATCCTACGCTTGCTTAAGCAAGCGTAGCCTCAGGTTCAGACTTTTTTGCAGTGGTGTTCTCCACTTCCTGCTCAACCACGCTGTGGGTTTCTTTGGCGATACGGCCTTCTTCATCGGTTGGTACGACCCAGATTTGTGGGCCTGTACCATTATCGATGCGACCTTCAGTACCACGCTTTAATACATTATTAGCATCTTTATCGAGGTTAAAGCCAAAATGTGGCAGGTAAGCCATGGTTTTTTCACGGATATAAGCGGAGTTTTCACCGATACCACCTGTGAAGAACAAACCATCAAGACGCGGTAGACCACAACTTAAAGCAGCCAGTGATTTCGCTAGACGGTAGCAGAATACTTCAATCGCAAGCGTTGCATCTTCATTGCCATTTTCTGAAGCTTCGATCAGCGTACGCATGTCATTAGACAGATTGTCTGATAAACCGAGCAAACCACTTTCTTTGTTTAGCATTCTGTCAATTTTATAGACGTCCCAGCCCAGATTCGCTGCCAGGAAGCTATGCAGACTTGGGTCAACATCACCACTACGGGTACCCATTACCAGACCTTCCAGTGGAGTCAGGCCCATAGAAGTATCGACACTTTGCCCATTCCATACGGCACAGGTCGAACTTCCATTACCCAGATGTGCTGTTAACCAGCCACCTTGTTTAAAGCTGCCAGCCAGTTCAGAACCGCGCTCAGATACATAAGCATGGCTGGTACCATGGAAACCGTAGCGACGAACGCCAAAGTCAGTGTAAAGGAATTTAGGTACGGCATAACGGTAAGCATGTGCTGGCATGGTTTGATGGAACGCGGTATCGAATACTGCAACCTGTGGCAGATCCGGGAACAGGCGTTGCGTTGCTTCAATTCCAATCAGGTGTGCTGGATTATGTAGCGGTGCAAGCGGGGTAGCTTCACGAATTTTTTCAATAATTTCATCATTGATCAGTTCGGCTTTAGTCAAGCTGCCGCCGTGTACCACACGGTGACCAATCGCATCTGGTTTATAATTGGCTAGACGCTCCAGACCAACTTCTAGTGCTTTTTTATGATCTGCAAATGGGATATGGATGTCTACCGGTTCATTACCTACAGTCACACCTTTAATACGGGCATTTTCTGTGCCTAAGTTCTCAGCTAAGCCGTGAATACGGAAATTCTGTTCTTCAAGTAATAAGGCAAACTTGATTGAAGAAGAGCCACAATTAATAACTAATACTGATTTAGACACGATTGTTTACCCGATTCTAATTAAAATTCTCATCCATTTGATTGATCTATTTTGTGCGCCTAGGCGATGCAATTTAGATCAGTGATGCAGTTGTAACATGCGATATTTTTCTGTCCTAGATAGACTTTAGGTGATTAGACTTAAGCACTATCGATCATTTTGTCAGTTATAATTAAAATTTATCAGTTCATCGTTTTCATTTATCAATGAAATAGTAGTAAAAGCAGACCTCATTCAAAATAGCGTTGAGCCAATAAACCTTATAAAGCATGCTAAACAGATTCACTTTTTATAGTTTATACATTGAATTGCTGGAAATTTAAACAAGCTACAAATTTCCAAAGATAATCTTCATAAAAGGTGACCTAAAGGTTCACTGAGCTGGATTTTTATTTTCTTCATTTAGTTCTATAAAAAATCAGCCCTGCGAACAGAGCTGAAAATGATTTTTTACCGCATTGTTATTGACGAATCTGACCGTCACCAAATACGATCCATTTCTGTGAAGTCAGACCTTCAAGACCAACCGGACCACGGGCATGAATCTTGTCAGTTGAAATACCGATTTCTGCACCGAGACCATATTCAAAGCCATCAGCAAAGCGGGTAGAGGCGTTAATCATTACCGAACTTGAATCCACACCAGCTAAAAATTCGCGCGCAATACTGTAGTTTTCAGTGATGATTGAATCGGTATGATGTGAGCCATATTTATTAATATGTTCAATCGCTTCCTCAACGCCAGAAACCACCTTGACTGCCAGGATCGGACCAAGATATTCCGTATACCAGTCTTCTTCTGAAGCAGGTACTGCATTTTCCAGAATACGGCGAGTTGCAGGACAACCACGCAGTTCTACCTGTTTTTCTTCATACAGTTCGGCAATACGTGGCAGGAACTCTTCCGCAACTTTTTCATCGACCAGCAAAGTTTCCATGGCATTACATACGCCGTAGCGATGAGTTTTAGCATTCAGGGCAATAGGTAAGGCTTTGAGCAAGTCTGCCTGTGCTTCTACATAAACATGACAATTACCGTCAAGATGCTTAATTACTGGTACACGCGCATCATTGGTAATGCGTTCAATCAGGCCCTTACCACCACGAGGCACAATCACATCGACATATTCAGACATGGTAATCAGCTGACCCACTGCTGCACGGTCTGTGGTATTGATCACTTGCACGGCTGCTTCTGGTAGGCCTGAAACCTGCAAGCCGTGCTGAATCGCTTTGGCAATGGCCTGGTTAGATTCAAGTGCTTCCGAACCGCCACGTAAAATAATGGCATTACCAGATTTCAGTGCTAAAGATGCTGCTTCTAGGGTCACGTTTGGACGTGATTCATAGATCATGCCGACTACGCCAAGAGGTACGCGCATTTTGCCCAGCTGAATACCAGATGGACGATAGGCCATATCGGTAATTTCACCAATCGGATCGACCAGGCTAATCACATCATTTAAGCCCTGTAGCATGCCTTTGAAGCGTGCGGGAGTCAGTTCTAAGCGATCGAGGAGAGCACTGTCCAGATTATTGCTATGAGCTTTAGTCATATCAATCTGATTGGCAGCCAAAATCGCAGCTTCACTGTTTTTTAAAGCAGTATAAATTGCTGACAATGCATCATTTTTTGTTTGGGTGGACGCACGCGCCAAGATGCGTGAAGCCTGACGAGCCTGCTGTCCTACCGTTTGCATATATTGTTCAATAGACTCTTGCATAGCGGTTCGATCACTTAGAAATATCCTTCTGATATTAACAGCCTGAGCCGATACAATGAAGTCTGCTGGCTAAATTTCATGTGCTTTTACAATCGTTAAACATTTTGAAATCGTTTTATCTTTAAAAGCAGACAAGCGGTTGCAAGATTAGTTGCTTGTAAAAAGAACCTCTGTATAGAATGAATGACAGCGACATTGATGTCGAATTCAATAATAAATAAAGAGTAGGACGCGTATTCAGGTCTTTCACATTTGATCTTGAAGCATGAAATCTCTCAATAATTGCTTGCACAATAAAAATAAGGCAAGGATGGAGGAAAGGAAGATGAATTTCATTATCCAGATGGACCACCACCGCATTGAGCAACACAGCCACTATGCGTTTTTTGATCTATACGATAAAAACAGTTTTAAACAGCCACCACGTACGACCTGGATGGATGGCTGGAAAATTGAATATATGGCAATCGCCCGCCCTGAAACCCTGCATATGACACCGATGGTTATTATTGGTGGGGCATTTCAGAACTTTAATTCCTATAAATACTGTGTAGAGCAGCTGTTCGCTGCAGGTCCAATCATCCTGATTGACTTGCCTTCAATGGGCGCTAACCAGCAGATCACCAATGTGGATACTGGCATCTCTGCTGGCTCTCTGGAATTGGAAGATCTGGCAGGCATGCTAGGGCGCTGGCTAGAGCAAATGTGTTTGCCTAAGGTTGCAGTGTTGGGCATGTCATTAGGGTCTGTCGTCGCTTCCTGTCTGGCGGATCAGCGTCCTGAGCTGGTGGATCGCATGATCCTGATGGGGGTGATGCAAAAAACCCGCAAGAGCTGGCGGATGTTGCTGGAAGAATCCCTGCACCTGATGAAAGAAGGGCGTATGGACGAGTTTGGTCAAGCTGTCATTTTGTATCTGGTCAATCATGCCCGTTTAAAAGAAACCCGCATGTCGCCGACGGCCAAACGTCTGTTCTTCAGACAGATGGCAGAGTTTACCGCAACTGAGCAGGATCGTTATGATGTTAACTGCAACCGTCTATTACGCCTGAAACATGTGCCCATTCCACAATGTAAAGTACTCGTTGCTTGCGGCCAATATGACAGTTTTACCCTGCCGCATGAAAATGCTGGCTTTGCCCTACAGTGCCCAGACATGCAGTATGTACAGATTGCCAGTGCCGACCATGTACCACAGCTGCAGCGCCGTAAAGAAACCATGCATCTGTTCGCCACTTTCCTGCGTAATGAACCTGTAGATCAGCTGGAAGGGATTATTCCCTTTACTCGGGAACAGATGCTGAAACTTGAACGTCGTGGTGAAGACCGTATTCCGGTACAAGAGCCAGAACGTTTCCTGAGTCATCGACACTCGGATCTGCGTTTGCCTATCACTATTGTGGATTTAAGTTTCTTTGGTGTCTTATTTGAAATGGAAGAAGCGCAGGTGCAGCAGGCCATCCAGTATCCAAGGGATTTGGCTTTGCATCTGGAAGATGAAGAAGGTGAGTTCAAAATTGAATGCCTGATTTTCCAGCATGATGAAACGCAGATTCGTGCCTTGTTTAAGCACGGTAGTTTTGAAGTGGCGGAACGTTTGCTAGGTTTTGTGCAGACTCAAAAAGCTCTACTTGAAGCACAAGTGCTGGATGCAGTCGTTTAGAATGCTCCCGACCTGAATTTGAAAGTTAAATAGATACTTTGAAAAAAACAGCGTTATTCAACGCTGTTTTTTTTGGTCGCATGAATCATCCAGACTAGATCACCTAAATGCTCATCTTGCTCAGATGCTGGATTGGACTGCTGAGGTTGGGCAAAATAGCGCTGCGGCTGTTTTACTTCTACCGCTATAAAACCGGTCTGCTGACAAAACTGCTGTAATTCTTGGGGGGACTTAAAGTGGAAAGTAAAAGCACTACGTGACATAAACTTCAGTAAACGGCTGCATGTCCAGATAAAGCTGGCTAATCGGTTCTTCACCGGTTCAGGGTAAATATCGCTGAGGTAATGAATTTCCGGAAAGCGTTGTCCATACTCGGTAATACCTTTTAATAAGGTGTGCAGCATGTCCTTGTCAAAGTAGTTGATCAGTCCTTCGCTAATGACCACTAGTGGTCGTTCAGAATCAAAAACCTGAAAAATATTGGCCAGCTCTGCACTAAAAATATCAGCAGTCAAGACTTCTGGTGCATCCTGATCCAGAATTTTCAGCGCCTGAGTTTTGATCTTGGCCATATCTGGCAGATCAAGTTCGCGGTAATTGATTTCAGGAAATTTTTGTCTGAAATTCCAGCTACGCGGAGATAGTCCGCAAGCAATTTCCAGTACTTGTAGCTGTGGGTGCTGAGTAATGAGCTGACAGAGATGTTCATCAATCATCTGGTGGCGCTGTTTCAAGGTAGTACGCATACTGCCGCCCACGTGCTTTTCAGCCCAGGTTTCCAAGGGATGGACCAATGCAGCGAGAAATTTACCTCGCCCAGTCGCAAACACTGGATGAGAAATTCCCATTTGGTACCAGATATAGCCGGTATAGTGCGCAGTAAAAGAGATATGTCGATGTTGCGAGAGTGGTTGTGTCATGTCTTCCTGACCTTATTGTTATTGTATAAGTTTTTGTATTTTTACATCATAAACAAAAAGGAACACTTGTGGTGTTCCTTTTATCGTATTCCTGAATCGTACTAGCTAAATATGCTTATGAAGCCACCTGATTTCTAAATCCTGTAATTTCATCACGAACCTGACGCCATTCTTCGCCAAGATCTAAAACGTCATCAATCTGAATCTGAGGAATACGACCGCGCATGCGTTGCAGACGTTCCTGATTCGGCAATGGTAAATCTACAATTCCCTCAAGGGCCAGGCATTGTGCTGCCCGGTCATTACAGACCAGCCCCATATCACAACCTGCCTTCAGCGCTGCCTGAATACGGGCATCAGCGCCACCTGCGACACAGGCAGCTTGCATACTCAAATCATCCGAGAACAATACACCGTTAAAACCAAGTTCCTGACGTAAGATTTTCTGAATCCAGAATTCTGAAAAACCGGCTGGATTGGGATCAACCTGACTGTAGATCACATGCGCTGGCATCAAGGCATCCAGTTGTGGCTGTAGCTGAATAAAGGTCTGCATGTCTTTTTGCTGGATTTCTTCATAGCTGCGTGGATCTACAGCCGCTGCCACATGAGAATCGGCTTTTACAGAACCATGACCCGGGAAGTGTTTACCGGTCGATGCCATGCCAGCACGTTTCATACCTTTCAGGAAAGCGCTTGCCAGTGGAATGATGTCCTGAATATTTGTGGCAAAACTACGGTCACCAATAACATCGCTGATATCATTCAGATCCAGCACAGGAGCAAAGCTAAAATCAATGCCGACTGCCAGCACTTCAATCGCCATTAACCAGCCACATTTCTCTGACAATTCTAACGCACGTTCAGGTTTACTTTGGTAAAGTTCTCCAAAATGACCCATGGCCGGGAGTAGAGTAAAGCCCTGTTTCAAGCGCTGAACGCGACCACCTTCCTGATCGACTGCAATCAGAATATCCGGGCGAATCTGACGCATATGATCTGTCAGGGCGCGAACCTGTGCAGGTGATTCAATATTACGGCCAAACAGAATGACCCCGCCAACCTGCGGAGCCTGTAGCAGTTCAATATCTTCCTGGGTAAGGTGAGTGCCAGCGATGTCGAGCATCAATGCGCCAATCATATGCGGTGTCCATATTAGAATTTTTCAGCGAAAACAATACCTGATTTCTGCAATCTTTTGCTACACTTTGACTGCACAGAATATGATAAAACTACACAACATAAACTTATTAAGTTGTTTAAGATCCCGGATACGTTTATTTCAGATCGGAAAACGACACGGTTAAATTGGTCAAAAGGCCAAGGAAGTACGAATTATTTATGAAACTTCAAACAGTAGCTTGCGCAGTTGCAGTTGCGACAGGCGGATTCTTTTTTACCCATGTGGTGAGCGACGCGATTGCTGCTGAAAAATCAGAAGTCGTAAGCAAAGCCCTTCAACCATCTCAAGAACAAGCGCTCGTATCTAGACAGCTGGCTACTTTAGTGGATCGTCAGCACTATTTGAATATGCGTCTGGATGCTCAAACCTCACAGCGCATTTTTGATTTTTATATTGATAGCCTGGATCCGGAGCATAGCCTGTTCCTGGCACCTGAAATTGATAACTATAAAAAACGTTATGGTGCCAATTTTGGTGCCAACTTGAAATCAGGCAATCTGGCTGGTCCATTTGAGATTCATGCACACTATAGTGAACGCCTCAAGCAGTTCTATACCTTTATGCTGGATGAACTGAAAAAGCCTCAAAACCTGAATCAAAGTAATGTTTATATTGAGACTGACCGTGAGAAAGCCCCATTCTTCAAGACACCTGAAGAACAACGCGCTTACTGGTCAAAAATGCTGGTTTCTCAGCTGATTAATCTGACCATCAGTAAAGAAGAAGAGCAGGCCAAACAAAAAGCATTAAAAGACAACCCAGAACTGGCCAATGGTCAGGATCTGAGTGGTCCAGAGGATTTGACACCGGCACAGACCTTAACCAAGCGTTATACCCGTCAGCTTGAACGTTTAAGTCGCATCAAGAGCGATGATGTGCTGGATAAAACGCTGAATGCCATGATGCTGACCTATGATCCACATAGCAATTATTTCCCGCCTGTGGATGCGATGGAGCTGAACCGCCAAACGACTTTACAGCTTGAAGGTGTGGGTGTTTCAATTCGCCCAGAACGTGGCAATGAAGACTACACCAAGATTGAAACTATTGTGGAAGGTGGTCCGGCGAGTAAATCAGGTCAGGTGAAATCCGGTGACCGTATTATTGGGGTCGCTCAGGATGGCGGACCAATGGTCGATGTAATTGGTTGGCCGAGTAATGAAATTGTCGGTCTGATTCGTGGTAAACGTGGTACTAAAGTTACTTTGAAATTGCTGGGCGCTGGTGCAACACTGGGACAAGCGCGTAATGTCACCATTACCCGTGATGTGATCCAGGAAGAAGATGCTGGCGTACGTACCCGTGTGGTCGAGATTCAACGAGATGGTAAAAAGTATCAATATGGTGTGATAGAAATTCCATCTTTCTACTTAAACTATCGTGCACGACGTGCGGGTACAGATTATCGTTCTGTATCTGAAGATACCAACAATGCCCTGAAAGAACTTTCAGCCAAGAATGTGGAAGGGATTATTGTTGATTTGCGCAATAATCCAGGTGGTTCATTAGAAGAAGTTGCACGTATGCTGGGGCAAGTGATCAAGTCTGGTCCAGTAGTACAGATTCGTGATGGCAATGGCAATGTCAGTGTCTTTGAAGATGATGATGGCGGTGCACAGACCTATGCTGGTCCACTGGCGGTCATGGTCAACCTCGCTTCTGCATCGGCAAGTGAAATCTACTCTGCTGCAATTCAGGATTATGAACGTGGTATTGTCATTGGTAGCACCACGACAGGTAAAGGTACTGCACAAGTACAGCTGGATACCTTGGCACATGGACAGGCTACACTGACGCAACGTAAGTTCTATCGTATCACTGGTGGTAGTACCCAGAACAAGGGTGTGGTCCCCGATATCAAACTGGTCGATATTTACAATGAAGAGTTTGGTGAGCGTAAGGCTAAAAATGCCTTGCAGTGGGATACCATTCCGACGGCACCCTTTAAACGTGAAGGTGAAGTACAGAAATATGTACCTGATCTGATCAAGAGCTCACAGGTTCGTGTCAATCTGGATCCACAATTCAAGTATCTTGAGCAACGTACAGCGATTGCCAAGAAAACTGACGAGAAAAAGCGTCTAGTATTGGATCTGAATCAGCGTAAAGCGGAATTGCTGGAACTTGAACGTAAGACCTTGGAATCTGAAAATGCACGTCGTGCAGCAACGGGTCAGAAACCTTATCCAAACTGGGAAAGCTATCAGGCCTCAATGGATGCATTGATTGAAGCACGTGCCAAGATGAAAGCTAAAGATCGTCCGCAGCTCCCTGAAGAGGAAGTATTTGTTGTAGAAGCTGCCAATGTTTTGCATGACTATGCCCGTTTACAAGGAAAAGCGAAATAGTTATTCAGAATTGAAGAATTTAATTTGACTAACAGCCTGCATATGCAGGCTGTTTTTCTATTTTTTGTTGAAAAATAGTAAACAAGATAAAAGTTGATAAGTGTTAAAAATGCTATCTGTTTTGTTGAAATTCATAATGTTGTGATCTAGATCTGCTAAATTCTAGTCAATGAATGAATTTAACCATTTGCTAAAACTTGAAACACTTTTAATATATGTCACATATTTCTTATTTTTGTCAGATTTGGATTTAAGTCAGTAAAATTATAGTTTTTGTTGTGCTTTAAATATTGCGGTTCAAGTATCGATAAATTAAAAAATTTTTATGGGTCAAATATGACCAAGGGTGTATGGGTTGAGCAATGTTCTTGGGTGCCCTCGAGTTAGGCAGGTAAAGATGCAATGTGGGCTTAAGCAGTTCGGGAAAGCAAGCTTCTACAGGACTCTTATATGATTCATGTTCATTATGACATTAATCTGGTTATAGGCTCGCTCATTGTAGCTTTGGTGGTTTGTTTTCTCGCCATTTCAATTGAACAGCTGTTATTTGATAAAGCTCCTCCCAAATATGAAAAGCTGATTCTGGTTACAAGTGGTGCGATTTTAGGATTCTCTATCTGGTGTATGCACTTTGTCGGCATGACCGCCAGTCATTTGCCAGACAATACCTATTTTGATTCCGGACTGACTGTTACCTCTTACATTATTGCTTTTATCGCCTCGACCTTTGCCATATGGCTGACGACACGACAAACCCTACCTTTTCCTCGTCTGGTACTCGGCGCGGTATTAATGGGGCTGGGAATTTCCGGCATGCACTACACCGGCATGATGAGTATGGTGGTGCAGGGTTATGTGATCCGCTATGATCCGGTACTGGTGATCTGTTCGGTACTCATTGCGATTAGCGGGGCTGGTTTAGGCTTCTGGATGCTGTTTAAGAATCGCAGTATTGCTCGCCGTAGCTTCTGGCTGAAAGCCGGTGTGGCATTGATGCTAACTTTCTCCATTGTTGGGATGCACTATACCGGGATGGCAGCGACCAGTTTTCATTCCATAGTGGGTGAAGGCTTGGCCGAAATGTCCACGCTTGAGCGCGAATTACTGATTACTGTAGTTTTCATTACCTGTCTGGTTCTTGTTGCCGGTTTCTGTGTAGCCATGCTGGAACAGCGTCTTGAGCATCGCAATCGTCAACTGGCTGAGGCCAATAAAGAGCTGGCCAATCTGGCTGTGCAGGATAATCTAACCAAGTTACCCAATCGTTTTTATCTGGCAGAGTATTCTCACTTTCTGTTTAATGATCATCATTACCGTAATGCACAGTTTGCCTTTCTGTATATTGATCTTGACCGCTTCAAAGCAGTAAATGATGTCTTTGGACATCATGTGGGGGACCAGCTCCTGATCCAGCTGGCTAACCGGATTCATAGTTTACTCAATGAGCACTCGAGATTGCTGCGAATTGGGGGTGACGAATTCTTGTTGATTCTAGAAAATGCAGAACCGCAACAGGCCGCTGAAGTCGCTGAAAAAATTTTAAGCATGATTCAGGAAAGCTTTACGATTGCTGGCAAGGTGATTAATGTTTCAGGGAGTATTGGTATTTCAATGTACCCGGAACATGGTCAAAATGTTCAGGATCTTCTGATCAATGCCGATTCAGCCATGCTGACTTCCAAAAATCAGGGGCGTAATACCTATTCATTGTTCAATTTCAGTAATGATGAAAAGGAATCCAGAAGTCAGAGCAAGCTGATTAATGACCTGTATAAAGCGGTCGAAGAACACCAGTTTGAGCTGTATTACCAGCCTAAATATCGTACCGAAGATTTGCAGATTTGTGGGGTTGAAGCCTTGATCCGCTGGCGGCACCCGGCACTGGGCTTGTTATCACCAGTAATGTTTATCCGGGGGGCGGAAAAAACCGGCCTGATTATTCAGATGGGGTATTGGGCACTGGAGCAGGCCTGTAAACAGATTCATCAATGGGAAACGGAAGGAACGAATTTCTTCCCGATTGCTGTTAATTTGTCTGCTGTGCAGTTTGAACATAAGAACCTATTTAAAAATCTGGAAGAGCTGTTAGCACGTTACCAGATTAATCCGAATCACTTGATGATTGAGATTACTGAATCTACAGCCATGCATCATATTGATAGCAGTGTGCGTACCCTGGAATGCTTGCGTGATATGGGGATTCAGCTAGCAATTGATGACTTTGGTACAGGACATTCCAGTTTCTTGTATCTGAAGAACCTGCCAGTGAATGAGCTGAAAATCGATAAAGAATTTATTGCAGACCTGACCGCAGGTTCCAAGGAAGAGATGATTCTGGAAAGTATTATCCATCTTGCAATTAAGCTGGGTTTGCAGGTTACTGCTGAAGGGGTAGAAACTCAGTTACAGGCAGACATCCTAACCCGTTTGGGTTGCCAGCAGTTACAAGGATTCCTATTCAGTAGACCAGTTAGTGTGAAGGATTTACCCGAAGCCGCTATCGTTTCTTAATCTGTTTAATTTTATCAATCAGCCCCTCAATTCAGGAGCTACTTAATTTGAATAGCGAGCATTTCAGCTTTTGCACATTCAATCTGATGGGCAGACAGAGAAAGTACAATCTGGATTTTTCGGCCTTCAATTTTCAGTAATCGACCCGTCAACACCAATTCAGTATTCACAGGTACCGGTCGAATAAACTGAATATTCAGACTACCAGTGACACATCGAATTAAGGCTTCACCACCGTCAAAGGCGATGCCAGCTGCATGGCTTTTAAATGCTGCCGCAGAGGCGGTCCCATGACAGTCTAGAAGAGATGCAATCAAGCCACCATACAGATGATCGGGTACACCGCCGGTATAATGAGAGGCGGGGCAAATATGTGCAATAGTCTGTACAAAAGGGACATCCCAATAACTTTTCAGTTGATGACCATGTGGATTGTCACGTCCACAGCCATAACAGTGGGTGTAGGGTTCAGCATACAGATCCTGAAAGGCAATCCTTGTCATTTTTTATCCTTATTTAAATGTGATCAGTCGCTTCAATAAATTTATAAAGGCTAAATGATCTCTTAAAATATAAATCTATTTAAATAGGTTTCACCATGAGATAAAAGTCGATATTTCTCCCGAAATTTCAACCTGAAGACGGTATTCTTCTAAAAAACTGTCCATTCTATAAAGGAAAAGTGCAGGAGAGGGTGGGCATTGAGGAATGAGTACTGCATTTAGAAATTCTGCTACAATATCGTCAATTTTTCATATTGATCGTGCTTGATCTTTTGCACTGCGGATCTGCAGTAGGTATTTTCCATGAGTTTTAAACAAGAGTTAGCGGCGCAGGTCGCTCAGCGACGTACTTTCGCGATTATTTCCCACCCCGATGCCGGTAAAACGACCATGACAGAAAAACTGCTGTTATGGGGGCAGGCAATCCAGGTTGCCGGTATGGTAAAAAGCCGTAAGTCTGACCGTGCGGCGACTTCGGACTGGATGGAAATGGAAAAGGAACGTGGTATTTCGATCACGACCTCGGTCATGCAGTTCCCGTTTAAAGACAAGATGATCAACCTGCTTGATACCCCGGGGCATGAAGACTTCTCGGAAGATACCTACCGTACCCTGACTGCTGTGGACTCGGCGCTGATGGTAATTGATGGTGCAAAAGGTGTCGAGGACCGTACCATTAAATTGATGGAAGTGTGTCGTATGCGCGATACACCAATTATCTCTTTCGTCAACAAAATGGACCGTGAAATCCGTGAGCCGCTTGAGCTTCTGGACGAGATCGAAAACGTCCTGAAAATTAAATGTGTGCCAATCACCTGGCCGCTGGGTACTGGTCGTGACTTCGCTGGCGTATACAATCTGATTGAAGAAAAATTCTATGTCTATAAGGCGGGTTTCGGTTCAGTGATTACTGACATCGAAGTACGGGATGGTTATGACCATACAGACCTGCGTGAAAAAGTAGGTGAGCTGGCATGGGCAGCATTTGAAGAATCTCTTGAACTGGTTCAAATGGCCAATGAGCCATTAGACCGTGAAGAATTCCTGGCAGGTCGCCAAACACCAGTGTTGTTCGGTACGGCATTGGGTAACTTTGGTGTAGACCATGTCCTGAATGCATTTAGTGAATATGCACCAGAGCCGAAAGCGCATCCAACACAAAACCGTAAAGTTGAAGCAACTGAAGAAGGTTTTAGTGGTTTCGTCTTCAAGATCCAGGCCAATATGGATCCGAAACACCGTGACCGTATTGCCTTCATGCGGATCTGTTCAGGTAAGTATGAAAAAGGCCTGAAAATGAAGCATGTGCGTCTGGGTAAAGATGTACGTATTAGTGATGCATTGACCTTCCTGGCGGGTGACCGTCAGCATCTGGAAGAAGCATGGCCAGGCGATATTATTGGCCTGCATAACCACGGCACTATTCAGATTGGTGATACTTTTACTTCAGGTGAAGATCTGCAGTTCACAGGTATTCCACACTTTGCGCCGGAAATGTTCCGCCGTGTACGTCTGAAAGATCCATTGAAATCTAAGCAGTTACAAAAAGGTCTTAAAGAGCTTTCTGAAGAAGGCGCAACCCAGGTCTTCATGCCGCAACATAATAATGACCTGATCGTTGGTGCGGTGGGTGTGCTGCAATTTGAAGTGGTGGCGTATCGTCTGAAAGAAGAATACAAAGTAGACTGCGTGTACGAGCCAGTGAGTATTAATACTGTGCGTTGGGTTTCTTGTGATGATGAAAAGAAATTTAATGAATTCAAGAAAAAAGCCCATGACCAGTTGTCTGTGGATGGTGGCGGTCATCTGACTTATCTGGCACCAAGCCGTGTCAATTTGCAACTGATGCAGGAACGTTACCCTGACATCGTGTTCCGTAATACCCGTGAACACTAAGTAATAAAATGATTTAAAAATAAAACAGCTTCTCAGGAAGCTGTTTTATTTTGTGCTACATTCACTTATCTTTTCAAATCTGCTTGGAATATGAAACTTAGCAATGCAGTCATGCTGAGTTCAGCAATCAGTTTAGGACTATTGCTGGGCGCCTGCGATCAAAAAAAATCAGAACCAGAAACAAAAACTCAGGATAGGGTAGTCGAAATTGAGCAAGTAGAAAAGGCAGATGTATTGCCTTATCTGAATATTCAGGAACAGCTGGCCAAGATTGCACTCCCATTTTGTGAAACCAAAAACTGTATCGAACTCGATATTCAGACTCTGGATACGGTAGATCCATGGCTGAACCAGTGGATGGAACGTAAACAGGCACTGGTGATTCAGGATCAGATTCGGGATAAAGATCAGCAGCAGGACATGAGCTTACAGCAGGCCGTCAATGCCTATGTAAAAAAGTCAGATGCTTGGCAGGAACAGATTAAAATCAACAAAGCCTATCAACTCTCCATGTATACCCGCATCCCTTATCAGCATAATCAGTATGTGCTAATGCAGATTGGGGTGGATACAGAGCAGGAAAATGTTACGGTGAAGGAACGCTATTATTTTTATGTGGCAGACCGCCGCAGTCAAAAAAATCTGACGGCCTTAGAAATTATTGATCCACAAAAACGGGTCACGATGGACAAGATCGTGCAAGATGCTTATGTAAAATGGCTAAAAGAAAATAGTAAAGAAGTCCGACAATCTGCCCCGAAAAAATTGTATTGGGGGCAAGCTGACTGGTTCTTTGATCAGGAGGGGATTGGGCTGCATTATCGTGGTGGGGAAATTGTCAAGGATGCTAAACAACTTGATATTTATCTTAGTCAAGAACAAACACAACAGGTCTTGAAAGCTGAAGTGTATCAGCATATGTTTTAGGATTGATGCCCGAGAACGGGTGGAATGTGATGTAACACAAAAGGGTATTGAATGCCAAAATATAACAAGATATTCGGCCTGTCTGTACTGGCGACAGCGATTCTGTTGACTGCCTGTCAACCTCGAGAAAAGGAAGCCAAAGAGGTTAATCCACCGGAAGTCACTCAGGCAGAGCCTGAAATCGTCCAGCTCAAGGGTGAAACCGAAAAGCTTAACCTGGATCTCCCGGAATGTGATGGTAAAAGCTGTCCTGAAATCACCATTGAACGTCTGAACAGTAATCAGCGTTTTATTGATGAATTTATTGATCAACAGATTTTAACCCGACTGAAGGGTATGCTTGATGTTGATGCGATTACGTCAGCGAAAGTACAAGCTGCCAGTGAGCCAACACCTGTTCAATCCGCAGCTTCAGAGGCAGCTGTAACTCAACCCCAGCTCAGTGCACGTCAGCAGCTGGAAAAGCAGACTATTCCTTATATGCAGACTTTCCTGAATCTGGACAAGGAGCTGAAAGCACTCAGTGCCAATCACAGTATTAGCCTGATGATCAAGCCGAAGATCCTGAATCCTGGAAATCCGCTGGCAACAGTAGTATTAAATAGTACACATTATCTGGGTGGGGCACATGGTTCTACTGCACAGAACTATTATAACTTTGACCTGGACAGTAAAAAGCTGGTCAAACTGGAGGATATTGTCCTGCCAAAACAAAAGGCTCAGCTGGAAGCTAAAGCGCATGAAGCCTTTAAAACCTGGGTAATTGATTCAGAGCTGGCAACTGATGTTGCAGAATACGAGCAGGCCTGGAAATTCAAGTTAACGGATAATTTCTTCCTGACCAAACAAGGTCTGGCACTGCAATATGCAGAATATGAAATTGGACCTTATGTGGTCGGCTTGCCGCGTTTAAATATTCCTTATAGTGATTTACAGGGAATCTTAGAACCAGAGTATCTGCCGAAAACTGAACAGGCTGCTTCAGAAGCCCAAGTTGCAAAATGAGCCTAAAACTGTTTGATACGCATACCCACTTCGATGTTCCTGATTTTGAGCATGATCGGGAACAGTTAGCTTATGTCGCTAAAAAGGCAGGCGTGGAAGGGCTAA
Organism: Acinetobacter sp. UBA3461; assembly: GCF_002381195.1. Classification (NCBI taxonomy): domain Bacteria; kingdom Pseudomonadati; phylum Pseudomonadota; class Gammaproteobacteria; order Moraxellales; family Moraxellaceae; genus Acinetobacter; species Acinetobacter sp. UBA3461. The sequence goes on from NZ_DFRO01000042.1 coordinate 141,443, forward strand.
TCCTGATCGGTTTTTTACAGCAGCGTTTTCAGGACCTGATTCAAACCCAGCATTTTTTAAATGATCTTGCCGATGCACCAAGGAGCTATTTAGCTCCCGGCTTACATCCTTTTTATATCGAGCAACATCAGCAGGATCATTTGCAGGATTTAGAGCAGATCCTGCAAACTGAAGACTGTATTGCCATTGGTGAAATCGGTCTGGATACGTTTCTGAAACAGCATAAGCAAGAAGAAATTTTCCAGAAGCAGAAAGACTTTTTTGCTGCTCAGATTGAACTGGCACAGCAATATGACAAACCGATTTTACTGCATATCCGTAAATCCCATGCAGAAGTACTCAAAATATTGAAAGAGCATCAATTTCAACAAGGCGGTATTGCGCATGCCTTTGGTGGTGGGATTGAAGAAGCCAAGGCTTTTGTCAAACTGGGTTTCAAGATTGGGGTGACAGGACAAATTACCAATCCCAATGCCAGAAAACTGCATCAGGTGGTACAGCAGATGGGCCCGGAACATCTGGTCCTTGAAACCGATTGTCCAGACATGGCGCCCTTATGTTGTCAGCATTCTACTGAACAGCGTACCCGCAATACGCCTGCAAATCTGCCCTATGTGCTGCAAGGACTGGCTAAAAGTTTGCACATGGATCAAGATGAACTGGCAGAACAGCTCTGGAAAAATACCCATCAGGCTTTGCTTCTGGATATCTAATATAAAATCCTTGCATCAGTTGAAAACTGTATTTCAATGTATGATCCAATGAAAAAAGGCGCATTATGCAATTTCTAAAATGCTTTAGACTTGGCATCATGCATATAAATTATTTTGAGTGAGATTCACATGGCACAAGGACTATTGGCGGGTAAGCGCTTCCTGATCGCAGGTATTGCAAGTAAATTATCAATTGCTTTTGGTATTGCTCAAGCATTACACCGTGAAGGTGCAGAACTTGCTTTTACCTATCCAAATGAAAAGCTGAAAAAACGTGTAGATGATTTTGCTGCACAATTCGGTTCTGAATTGGTATTTCCTTGTGATGTGGCGGTAGATGCAGAAATTGACCATACATTTGCAGAACTGGCAAAACACTGGGATGGTCTGGATGGAGTCGTGCATTCAATCGGTTTTGCACCTGCACATACCTTAGACGGTGACTTTACTGATGTGACGGATCGTGAAGGTTTCAAGATTGCACATGACATCAGTGCTTATAGCTTTATCGCGATGGCACGTGCTGCAAAGCCACTTTTAGCTGCACGCCAAGGTTGTCTACTCACTCTGACTTATCAAGGTTCTGAGCGCGTGATGCCGAACTACAACGTGATGGGTCTGGCGAAAGCATCTCTAGAAGCGGGTGTACGTTACCTGGCATCTAGCTTGGGCGCAGACGGTATCCGCGTTAATGCCATCTCAGCTGGTCCAATCCGTACCCTTGCAGCGTCTGGTATTAAATCTTTCCGTAAAATGCTGGATTTGAATGAAAAAGTGGCTCCGCTTAAACGTAATGTCACTATTGAAGATGTTGGTAATGCTGCATTATTCCTGTGCTCACCATGGGCGAATGGCATTACTGGCGAAATCATGTATGTTGATGCCGGTTATAATACGGTTGGCATGAGCGCAGAGCTGATGCTGGATGCAGAATAAGATTTTTAATACTTATTTCAAGCAAAGAAAACCCCTCAATTGAGGGGTTTTTATTTTTTATGCTAATGGACAATGATGTAAATCTGATGACATCAAGTCTAAAAAATAGGATGAAGATAATCTATCTTTTAATACTTTGCCATTAAGATGCTTAAAACAAAAAAACCAGGAAAATAAACATGTTTAAATCACTGTGGATTAGCATCATTTTCATCATAGGCTTAGGTCTGGGAACTTCGGCTATGGCAGTAGAAGAGCACCAGCATTACAGCATGCGTGACCTGGATAAAAATTTGAAAAAATTTAAAGCTGCAGAGGATTCTAAAGAGGCACAAGCAGCATTACAGATCATGCAGCAAACTGTAAAAAGCTACCAGAAACATTTACCATCCAAGCTGCAAAAACTGAAAGCCGAAGATGCACATGTAGTGGCCTATCAGGGATTGCTAAAGGATTTACTAATAGAGATTAAAAAGGCAGAACAGCTGCTTGCTGCTAAGCAGTTGCAGGAAGCCCAAAATTTGTCCGTGAAAATGGATGAGATTAAAAAGCAGGGGCATCAAGCCTTTAAATAACTTATAAACAGACCATAAAAAAGACCGCAATTGCGGTCTTTTTGATTCAGGATCAAACGATTAAGCTTGACCTTCAACAGCAGTAGCTTGCGCACGTTGCATGTTGGCTTCGAATTCAGCATCAAAGTTGATTGGTGTAAGCAATAGCTGTGGGAAGCTGCCTTTAGTGACCAGATCATTCACTGCTTCACGAAGGAATGGGAACAGGATGTTCGGGCAGTACGCACCAAGAATATAAGGCAGACGCTCTTCTTCAACGCTATCAATCAGGAAGATACCTGCTTGAGTGACATCAACGATAAATGCTGTATCACCTTCGTTATTTGCCTGTACTACCACTTTTAAAGCGACTTCAAAGTGAGTTGGATCAATCTTTTCTGCAGAAGAAGAAAGGTTGATGTTCAGCTCGGGTTGCCATTGCTTGGTAAAAACTTGTGCCCCAGGTACTTCAAAAGAAATGTCTTTGGTATAAATACGCTCTAATGCCAATTGTGGTTGAGCTTGTTGTTCTTCACTCATTCTTTAATCCTTAATATGAGGTGATAATTAAAAGGCAATTAAGCCAGTAATTCGTCGAGTTTGCCTTCACGCTCTAAAGCGTAAAGCTGGTCAAAACCGCCGATAAATTGTTCATTAATAAAAATCTGTGGCACGGTACGGTGATTGGTGCGTTGCATCAAATCAAGACGAACCTGCGGATCTTCTTTAGACAGATTGATTTCTTTATATTCTACGCCCTTACGCTCAAGGAGCTGTTTTGCACGGACACAGTATGGACACACAGTCGTTGAATAGATAATGACTTCAGCCATGAATGAATCTCCTGATCGTAAATTATTTACTTTTCACCAGAGGTAAGCCTTGGGCTTTCCAGTTGCTGATGCCGCCATCAAGACGGTAAGCATCTGCATGACCGACCTGTTGTAGCGCAGTACCTGCAACTTGCCCAAGATTACAAATGAACACCAATGGGCGATCTGCTGTTTTTAACTCTTCGACATGTTTGGTAATTTGGCTGTATGGAATATTACGGCTACCGCTGATATGACCTTCACGGAAATCTTTGGCATCACGCAGGTCGATCAGCATGGCATTTTTTGCCTTAACCAAAATTCCCAGCGATTGCGGAGAAATTTTACGACCGTTACGTTGACCTTCGATAATGAAGAACAAAACCACCAATGCTGCAAGTGCACCAAACAAAAAGGGGTGATTCCCCATAAACTCGAACCAACGTTCCACAATTCACCTAATTACAATTTCAAAATTGCCAAGAGTATAGCTCATAAATATGGTGATCAAAATCACCGCTTCAAGGGCTAAAGCTTAAGAATATCAATTTTTTTGTTGAGCTTCCGTGATTTCATCAATTAATCGCAGATAGCTGTCCAAACGACGCGGCAAAATTTCACCTGAATCTGCTGCCTGACGTAAAGCACATTGCTTTTCATGTTTATGCGTGCAGTTACGGAACTGACAGTGCCCTAGCAGATTTTCAATCTCTGGAAAACCGGTTTGTACCTTGTCTAAAGTCAAATGCCACAGGCCAAATTCACGAATCCCCGGAGAGTCAATCAGCGCTGCGCCATCACCAAAGGAAATCAGGCGTGTTGAAGTTGTTGTATGCTGACCCAATGCCGAGTTTTCAGAAATAACATTCGTTTTTTGAGCTGCATCCGGCACGATGGCATTGATCAGGGTGCTTTTGCCTACACCTGATTGCCCCACAAATGCGACTGTTTCATCATTGAGACGCGCAGAAAGTTCAGTCAGATCTCCATCAGACTGGGTCTGCATGACTTCATAACCCAGATTTTCATATTCTTTGAGCAGTTCCAGAATTGGATCATTTTCCTTGAGCAAGTCTGATTTATTCAGGACTAGTAGTGCGGGAATCTCTGCATCGGCACAAGCCACCAGATAACGATCAATCAGGCCTGGCGCTGGCTCAGGCAATGGTGCAAATACAATCACAATCAGGGAAATATTGGCTGCGACCGGTTTAACCTTGTGATAACGGTCAGGTCGGGTCAGCAGTGATTTACGCGGATGAATCGCAGTGATAATTCCCAAGCCAGTATTTGGATCAGCCTGCCATTTGACCCGGTCACCTGTGACCAGCAATTCAAGGTTAGTACGGGTATGACAGCGCCACACGCTGCCCATTTCAATTTCTTTCCAGAAGGGTTCAGGTTCACCTTCAGCCACCACCGGTTTTTCAGGATGCAGTTCAGGAACCGAAAGCGCCTGGACTTCTAGCTGTCGACCATAATGCTGCACGACCAGTCCTTCCAGGTCTTGGGAGGTATCCGCCTCTTCCTGACGCGTTTTGTGCTGTTTTTGAATACGACGTTGTTGTTGTTCAGTTAAACGACGTTTACGTATTAAAGCCATTCAAATCCTAAAAAACCATGGGAGCGAGATGGCAAAAATAGCATGAAGCAGGGTGTCAGTTACAGCATCGACGTAATAAATTTGCTACTATAAATGTTTTATAGCCTAATAAGATTGCACATTTATGAGCAGCACCCCGGATAGCCGCCTGATTTGGATCGACCTGGAAATGACAGGTCTGGATACAGACAATGACCAGATTATTGAAGTTGCAACGATTGTAACCGATGACAATTTAAATATTCTTGCCGAAGGTCCTGTCCTTGCAGTTCATCAGTCGGATCGTGTGCTCAATGCCATGGATGAATGGAATACCCGTCAACATGGACAATCGGGTCTGGTGGAGCGTGTGCGTCGCAGCAAACTTACTGCACAAGATGCTGAACAACAAACCATTGAATTCCTGAAAAAATGGGTCAATCCAAAAGTATCACCCATGTGTGGTAATTCGATCTGTCAGGATCGTCGCTTCTTGCACCGTCTGATGCCAGAACTGGAGCAATATTTCCATTACCGTAACCTGGATGTGTCTTCAGTGAAAGAGTTGGCAAAACGCTGGCGTCCGGAAATCATGAGTGGTCTTAAGAAAAATGCTTCACATCTGGCGATGGATGATATTCGTGATTCAATTGCTGAACTGAAATACTATCGTGAATATTTTTTCATTATGAACAAATAATCCGGACATTGAAAAAGAGGCGTAAAGCCTCTTTTTTATTTACTTGAAGAGAGTCTTTTATTATAAAAATTGTCGCTGCTTTCAAACAGTACCCAGGTGAGCAGGACCAAAGCCAGATGGATCTGGGTTTCATGTTGATCAAAGACAATTAAAGCAAATAATCCCAAAGTCAGTAAGCGAATCATGATACTGATATAATAATTTTTCTGCTTTTTGAAAACTAAGCCATAAAGATAAAGCAGGAACAGAACAACCATGAGTGCATAAAGAGCGTTAAATAGCATACTGACCTGACTCCCTATAAGCTGAGAAGGATTAAAATATTCTGGTTATTAGGCTTCTTTCATAAATCATTTTTTAATCATTAAAATGAAATTCTCCTCTTTGTAGGAGATGAGTAGCACTACTGCGCAAGGAAAAGGTTATATCTAAGAAATCTCCCTTCTCCTCTTGCGAAGTAATACTTCTCATTCTAGAGGGAGAAGGAACTTTCAATATCTATTTAAATATGAATATAACGATCATTTTTTGATTTTTGAAAAAGATCTATTGTGATGATTTTAATGGCGAATAGAATTTGATCGATTTTAAGCTTTTTATGGATGGTTAAAGAATAGTTTTTTGACTGATTTTGTGTCTGAATTTTAGTGGCAGTCAACCGGCTGCGAATTTGCTAAAATGCCCCCGATGTTTTTCTTGCTATTGATGACCTATGACTGATCTGCTTCAAGATGATGAATATGACCGCCGCTTTGCCGGTGTAGCCAAAATTTATGGCGATGACAGCTTTAATCATTATGAAAACAGTCATGTGATGGTGATTGGAATTGGCGGTGTCGGTTCATGGGCAGTCGAAGCACTGGCACGTACCGGAATCGGTGAACTGACTATTGTTGATATGGATGTAGTGGCGGCATCGAATATCAATCGCCAGTTACCCGCGATGACGACCACCTTAGGCCGTGAAAAGATTGAAATCATGGCTGAACGCTGCCGTGCGATTAACCCACGTATTAAAGTAAACTTGATTGATGACTATCTCACGCCTGAAAATGTCAAAGAAATCCTGGCAGGTAATCCTGACATCATTCTGGACTGTATTGATGATGTAAAAGCTAAATTTGCTTTGATGCTGCATTGTCGTTTCAATAAAATTCCTCTGATTGTCTCGGGTGGAGCAGGCGGTAAACTGGACCCATTAAAAATCCGGGTGGCTGATTTATCCAAAACTGAACAGGACCCGATGCTGGCAAAATTACGTACGCAATTACGTGCAAAAGGTATCTGTAAAAAACCGAAAGAAAAATTTGGCATTACCTGTGTTTATTCAATCGACAATCCCTTCTCCAGTGCCGATGTCTGTCCAAGCGCGGGCTTACGTTGCGGTGGCTATGGTTCAGCGGTAGTGGTGACTTCCAGTTTTGCCATGGTTGCAGTATCAGAAGTGTTGAAAAAGTTGGATATGAAGCGAGCAAAAGACTGATATACAAAATAAAAAAGCACAGTTACTGTGCTTTTTTTGTGCCTGCGTTTAGAATGAAGACTATATTCATATAACAAAAAACAATATCAGGGAGCAGCTATGTGGTTCTTACTGGTGCTGATTTTGGGAATCGTGGCGTTGGGGATCTGGATGTGGAAGCGTCCTGACCCGGTAACACGAGATCAAGCCAGGGCAGTGCAACATGACCTATGGATTGAACAGATTGAGGCCCAGCTCAAGCATGCTGCTCGTCTCAGTACTGAAGGGCAGCAGTCGAATTATGCGCGTGCCTATCAGATCTATCAGGATCTGGCTCAGCAGCAGGAAATCCCTCAGGCCTATGTTGGTATGGGGCTGATGCAACTCAAAGGTTTGGGGCGTCCGCTAAGTACCGAAAATGCGATTAATCTGTTTGAAAATGCATTCCGTCTTGGCAGTGATGAAGCTGCTTACCATCTGGGTCAGGTCTTTGAGGATGACCGCTATCAGCATCGAGATCGCGAAAAAGCACTGTATTGGTATCGTCATGCCGTGGCACGCGGTAATCTGGAAGCCCAGTATCGAATCACCGAATTGTCCGAACCCACTCAGGATGCAGCAGAACAGCATCGTCTACAACTGTTGATTCAAAATGCAGATCAGGGACACTCTGGTTCACAGTACCAGTTGGCACAACATTATTTGGCAGAGGGTACCACCCAAGATTTAAGCTTGGGAATCCATTATCTATTTCTGGCCGCGCAGCAAGATCATCTCGAAGCAACCCAACAGATTGCACAACTGTATGTACGCGGTGAGCTATTACCACAGGATCAGTCAAAAGCCTTACGCTTCATTAAACAAAGCGTTAATTTGGGTGATCAGAATGGTGCGTATGAATATTATGCTGGTGTATTACTAGGTACGATTGATGCTGATCAGCGACAGCGGATCTTGCAGCATTTGCAACAGCTGTCTTATGAGCATAAAGATGCTCAAGCCAAAACTTTACTTGGTTTAGCCTATTTTCATGGCTGGTTTGTCGATAAGAATGAAACCATGGCTTTTCGCTATTGGAGTGAGGCTGCGAATACTCAGTTTCCTCAAGCATTGTGCATGATTGCAGCGTTATATTATGAGTCTTATCTGGTCGCAAATGAGCCTGAAAAAGCGTTTAGCCTGTATCAGGCTGCTGCCAAGATTGATCCAGATTATTTCTATAGCCAGATGGGTCTCGCACTGTGCTATCTGCATGGTATTGGTACAGTTAAAGATACCGCTAAAGCCACGCAAATCATTCAGCAGATCGCGCAGCAACGCTGGAATATCAGTACACAATCTGAAGCTGATTTGATTTATATCGTTGGGCGTTTCTATAGCCTGCCCGAGTATCCATTGCCCAACCGTGATAAGGCCATTCAATATCTGAATCAGGCCGTAAGCAAAGGTTCGGCTGATGCCGCCTGGTATTTGTATCAGGCACTGTCAGGTCAATATCCGGTATTTATTATTGACGAAGATCAGGCTAAACGCTATTTGCATCAAGCGGCTCAGTTCGGTCATGCACATGCACAGGCACAGCTTGGGGTGATGTATCTTAAAGGTGAAGGCGTAGAGCAGGAGATTGCTTTAGGTCTGAATTATTTAAAGCAGGCTGCTGCCCAGCAAAATGCCATGGCCTTGAATGCGCTCGGGGAAGTGATGGAACACGGTATTGGTGTTGAAACTAATATGGATCAAGCAATCCAGTTCTATTATAAAGCTGCTGCACAGGTCAATGCTGACGCTTATGGTCATCTGGGACGTGTATACACCAAGGGTATTGGTGTAAATCGTGATGTAACGCTTGCCCGAGCATGGCTAGAGAAGGGAAGTTTGCTAGGACATGCAGCTTCACAGGAGCAGCTCAACAATTTAAATGCCTATCTGCAAATGAAAAATAGACTGGCATAAAAAAACCGCTGCCTCGGCAGCGGTTTTTTTATTTGAAGATATCATGGTAATTGCTTGATTGGACTACCACCCAGCGCCTGCAGCAAAGTGACATAAGCGTTGTATTGATTTTGACGCGTTTGTACCAGACTGAGGCGCGCATTACGTGTGGTTTCCTGCGCATCAAGTAAGTTCTTCAAGGCAACTGCACCATTACGATAACGCACTTCAGTCAAACGTTCTGTTTTCTCTGCCAGCTCGACATTACGACGCTGTAGCTCGACCTGTTTTGTCAGCTCAGTACGATTTGACAGGGCATTTTCTACATCGGCAAAAGCTTCATAAATGGTTTGGCGATATTGCAGAATTGCTTTTTCATATTCCAGTTCATTCACTTGTAGATCACGTTTCATGTCATTCCATTGCAGGAAGGGCAAGGTGAGACCTGCGCCCAATGTTGCAACCGGATTTTTTAGCGCATCTGACAAAGACGTGCTGGTACCAATACCCGTACTTAAGCTACCGGTCAGACTAATTGATGGATAATAGCTAGCCTTGTTAGCATCTTTATTGGCAAGCGCTTTACGTAAACGCAATTCAGCAGCATTTAAGTCTGGACGACGTGACAGCAGACTTGCAGGCAAACCCGCTTCAATCGCAGGCAAGGCAATATTCGGCAGACGTTGTGGTTCCTGAATAGAAAGCTGCTGCACCGGCATATTCATAAGGACTGCAAATGCGGTACGTGTTTCAACGCGTTGTTGCTCGATCTGACTTAAAGTAGCTTGCTGGCTCTGGATTGCCTGTTCAGCCTGGGTCAGATCTAGTCCGGAAACTGCACCAGCACGATACTGTACCCGTACCAGGTCATAAGTCTTCTGTGCCGTTGCCAGGTTCTGCTGTACGACACTATAGCGCTCATTTAAATAAGCCAATTGCCAGTAAAGCTGTGCAGTCGTTCCAATCAGGCTTTGCGCCGTTGCCTGCAAGTCTTGTTCAGTAGCACGAGCTTCCCAACGGGCTGCTTCAGTCTGATTGGCAAGCTTGCCAAATAGATCCAGCTCATAACTAAGACCAGGATAACCTAGTGAAATTCCAGTAGAACGGTCACCGTCGCCATCCAGACTAAACTGACGACCAGTTGAAACACGTGCATCACCAATGCGTATACCTTGCTGGCTTTGTGTTTGTCTGGTCTGAATACGTGCCTGTTGCAGATTAATCCCGGCTACTGCAAGGTTGCTATTGCGTGATAATACATCCTCGACAAGCGTATTTAGCTGTGGGTCTCTAAATAAGGTCCACCACTGGTCAGCCAGGACATCATCATAAATCTGCTTACTTAGCGCAGTATTATTCTGAAAACTGCCAGGCACAGCTATGCTTGGCTGTTCATAGGGTGTTTTTACCACAGCTGCACACCCCACCAGTGAACTCCCGAGAAGCAGGGCACTGGCAAGTTTGGTTAAATTCATTTGCATATCAGATTCCTTATTCTCGAGAGAGAGCATCGACAGGATTTAGTCGTGCTGCATTACGCGCCGGGATAAAGCCGAACACAATACCGATCAGGCTAGAGCAGACAAAGGCTGCCACAATGGAAGTGGTCGAATATGCCATCTGGAAAGTACCTCCAGCAAAATGGGTAATGAGTTGACCAATCCCGAGGGATAGCAGCACACCCAAAATGCCGCCCAGAATACACACCAGTACTGCTTCAATCAGGAACTGCTGCAGAATATCACTTTGACGGGCACCGACCGCCATACGTACCCCAATTTCCTGGGTACGTTCTGTTACCGACACCAGCATGATGTTCATCACACCAATACCGCCGACGACCAGAGAAATGACTGCAATCGCAGAAATCAGCAAGGTCATGGTCTGGGTCGTCTGCTGAATGGTTTCACGAATACTGTCCGCATTCTGAGTGAATACATCCTGCGCACCGTGGCGCTGTACCAGTAAGTTCAGGATCGCATTTTCAGCCGCGGCACTTGGGTACTCATCTTTAATACGTACAATGATCTGACGCACATTTGACTGTCCCAGCATACGGCTCATGACAGTTGAATAAGGCAGGTATACATTCAGCGTATCATTGTTGCCCATCATGCCTTTTTGCGCATCAATGACTCCAATCACTCGGGTTGGTACACTACCCAGCAAAATCACCTGTCCAACCGGATTGGTACCATCTTTGAAGAAAGTGTTTTGGGTATTGGTATCAATGACCACATCTTGAGCCTGTTCAGTCACACTTTCCTTATCAAAAGGCTGACCGGACTTAAAAGTCATGCCTCTGACATAGAAGAAGTCTTCACTGACGCCGTTGACGGTGGTTGAAGCTTCAATCTCTTTATACCGTCCAGTGACACTGCTGTTGACCGATGGACTGACACCATCAACATACGGCTGTTCTGCCAGAGCATCCGCATCGGCAGGAATCAGGGTTTTGGCTTGCGAGGACCGTGAATTATCCCCGAAGCCGCGGCCCTGGAATACAGTAATGGTATTGGTCCCGAGACTGCTAATATTTTCCAGAATCTGTTTTTGCGAGCCGTTACCCAGCGCAACCACGGAAACCACGGAGGCAATCCCGATAATAATCCCAAGCATGGTCAGAAAGGTTCGCATGCGGTGGGCATTCATGGCCAGTAGCGCCATACGGAATGCTTCACCAAGACGATCTACTGCTGAACGCCAGCTGGAGATTTTCTTCTGTTCACTGCGTTCTAGTGTTTGCTTTGTAAAACCATCATCGACTTCAGGTACATTCTGCTGGTCAGAAATAATATTACCGTCTGAAATCTCAATAATACGGGTCGCATTCTTGGCCACATTATGATCATGTGTGACCAGAATAATGGTATGACCTTTGGCATTCAGCTCGCGCAGAATGCGCATTACTTCAATACCGCTATTCTTGTCCAATGCCCCTGTTGGTTCATCGGCAAGAATAACGTCACCACCATTCATTAAGGCCCGAGCAATTGAAACACGCTGCTGCTGACCACCAGATAACTGACTTGGACGGTTTTCGGTTTTTTCACCTAGCCCCAAATCTGTCAGCAATTTGACAGCGCGTTCATGACGTTCAGTTGAGTCTGCACCCGCGTAAATGGCAGGCACTTCAACGTTGCCTGCAGCATTCAAGTCACCAAGAAGATGATAACGCTGGAAAATAAAGCCGAAGTATTCACGGCGTAGCTGGGCCAGTTCATCCGCTTCCAGTTCGCGGGTTTCACGCCCTTTGACTTTATAGCTACCAGCAGTGGGTTTATCCAGACAGCCCAGAATATTCATCAAGGTGGATTTACCTGAACCGGACTGACCAACAATGGCAACCAGCTCGCCGGGATAGATTTCGAGGTTAACACCCTTGAGAATCTGAACCGTACTTTCACCCGCTGGGAATTCACGAATCAGATTCTTGACCTCTAACAGAGGCTGTTGTTGTTGATTCATGCTTACATTCTCATTGGGCCGGCGCCACTACGACCACCACCGCTTCGTTTAGCACCGTCATTTGAAGTGTCTGAACCATCGGCAATGATCACCTGATCACCACGTTTCAGACCTTTAATTACTTGCGCTGTCACACGGTTATTCAAGCCGATCAGCACTGGTGTTGGTTTTGCAGTACCGTCTGCTTGTAATACGCGAACCATGGCACGTTGAGCTTTGCCTTGTTCAACCAGAGCACGTTCTACATCAGAAAGTTCCAGACGGGCAGGGCGCTCACCTTTTGCATTGTCAGCACGGCTTTCATCACGAGCAGCAGACTCTTCGCTGCGTGGACGACCCTCGCCACGTGTTTCTTGAGTGCCTTCACCACGATTTGGACGTTGTGGACGGTTAGAGGTTTGAATCGCAGCGGCTGGAATGGTCAATACATTTCGTGCTTCATCCAGCACAATATAGACTTGCGCCGTCATATCAATACGCAGTTTGCCATCTTCATTCGGTACATCGAACAAGGCGTTGTAATACACTGCAGAACTAGAAGATGAACTTGAAGTATTGGTATCGGTATTAATTGAATTTGGTGCTGGTTCTACCTGACGTAGTTTCGCGTAGATTTTCTTTTCACTGTTGCCTAGGGTGGTGAAATAAACCGTTTGACCTTCTTCAACTTTCATGACATCTGCTTCAGAAATCTCGGCTTTGATGGTCATGGTGTCGAGTTTTGCCAGCTTCACAATGGTCGGTGCACTCTGGTTTGCGTTTACGGTCTGGCCTTCTTCAGTCACAATCGCCACAATGGTGCCATCCATCGGTGCCACGATTTGGGTATAGCCCAGATCTTCTTTTGCAGTGGCCAAAGTTAAACGTGACTGTTCAATCTGAGCATTAATTGCAGTAATCTCCGCTTGTGCTGTCTTATAACTTGCCAAGGCTGATTCCAGCTCTGAACGGGAAGTCGCATCCTGTGCATACATGGCTTTCTGACGGTTATATTCTGCTTCAACTTTGGCCTGATTTGCTTGTCGCACAGCAAGTTGTGCCATCTGGTTTTTAATACTGGCTTCAGCAGTTTTTAAATCATTTTCCTGACGTACAGAATCAATTTGAGCAATCAACTGACCCTGTTTAACCTGATCGCCCAGTTGCACATACATTCTTTTCACCTGACCAGAAACCTGCGCACCGACGCTGACCATTTTGGTGGCTTCCAGTACACCTGTTGCCAGTACCGAGTTTTCAATATCTCCCTGAGTCACCTCAGCAGTAATGTATTGTGTTGGCTGTTCTTCAGGTTTGAGGAAATACCACCCGGTGGCTATAAGTGCAATGGCAATGACTACTGCCATGATCAGTTTGGACGGTTTTATTTTTGGCATAGTGAACAGATTTAAGTCAGAGATATGTGAGTGATTATAAAAGCGAATTAAGGATAAATCGTGAATTTTTTTAACAAATAAGAATGATTATTATTTTATTTATCTGATGATTAAGCTATTAATGAAATAAAGTTTTGCCACACATGCTGGCAATGGCTTGCTGCACCAAATGTTCAGGGTTTTCATGCCCCAACCCTTTGATAGAAGCATCAATTCTTAATAACAGGGCCGGCCAAGCTAAAAAGGTTTGTGGGCTAAGTCGACGTAAAGCCTGTTGATATAGGCTAACTTTGGTTTTCCAGATACCGATCTGTAGCGCATTTTGTGGCTGTTCAAACAGCTGCATTAACAAACGCATTTCCTTGCTGATACTCCAAAGAATTAAGCTCAATGGCTCACCAGAAGCAATCAAATACTGAAAAATTTTAATCGATTGTGCCAGATTACCATTTAGCAGGGCATCACTCAGGTCATAGGTACTATAACGCGACTGATCTTGCAGGCAGGCATACAGATGATCCACTTGGATTACATCGATCTCAGCAAAGGTATCACTGACACGCATCAGACTATTTTTGGCTGCCAGCAGGTTATGCTCATGGTGTTGTTCCAGCCAAGCCCAGGCATCATTGGCAAGCTTAATGCCGAGCTTTTCTGCCTCAACTGACAAAATTTGCTGACGGTCGCGCGGATAATTGGCTGTAAGAGAGACATTGACGCCATTGGCATCCATGACCTGGAAAAAGCTGGATTTCAGGCTGCTACTATCCTGTTTAGGCATGATGATCAGCAATAAATTGTCACTGTCCTGCTGCAAATAGCTTTTTAATAGCTTGATGCCACTAGCGTCCGGCTTGATGTTGCCATGTACTTCAACCGCTAATTGAGTCGAAAACAGAGACAAACTATTTAATGCATTAAAGACATTTTTCCAGTCACTGACCGAACTGACATCATAGCGCTGACGTTCAACTTCCCGCTGTTGCCAGCTAGCACGAAAAGCATCCATCAGGTTCTGCTCAAGCAGAGGTTCCTGACCATGTAACACCCAGGCACCGCGAGCATCGGAGACACGTTTTAATGCCTGAAGGTAATCAAGTTTCATGGTTCAGTCTTATTGTGTCGGTTGAGTAGTAGTTTCAGGTTTTGCCAATGGTAGGCGATTTGATGATATCTGACGCGCAATCTGTTGTGCTACATCATCAATGAGAACCTGTTTCAGGAAAACCTGTTCCTGGTCATCAGTATTTACTGTCTCGATATCATATTGATAGGTGCGGGTCGCGACGATTGTACGCGGTTCAGTCACAGGATTACCTTGTGCATCTTCAATACGGAAGGTCACATTGAGACGTAATAATGTTTCTACCAGTTTACCGTTTAATTCCAAACGACGCGGAGTATAATCCAGTACACGCAATACATAGGCATTTGGTGAATTTGACAATTGTACGCCGGCCGCACCCAGATAAATTGCTAGTTTTTCCTGAAGTTCCTCGGTATTGGCAGGTAAAGCCAGACTCATTACTGAATAAGCCACAGGTACTGAGCTTGGATTATTACCTTTAAGATGGAAGCCACAGCCGACTAGGCCTGCACTCAGGCCACAAGTTAAAACAATTACTGCTAAACGTTTGCCCAAATGCATGCGCTGTCCTCTGTTTTTCCAAAATGGGAAAATATTGAAATTCTGTAGGGGATTGTAAAGTCAAAGCCCGTTGACTGGCAACGGGCTTTGTTTGGGAATTGTTTTTTAATCTCTACCTTTTATGTGAGGAGGGATTATTCCTTAAAGTCCCTTCTCCCTCTGGGAGAAGGTTAGGATGAGGAGCTTTTTAAACTTTCTTTTTCGGGATGAGGAATATACTCCGCAAGAGGATGAGGTTAATAGATTTAATTGCCCACATCCCCCCTTGCGGAATTGTTTAAAGCAGTGCTTAAACAATTCCTCAGGATTTAAACCACCAAATTCACTAACTTATTCGGCACCAAAATTTCTTTCTTGGTTGGACCCGTCAAGAATTGTTGAACTTCTGGCAATGCTTTCGCTTGCGCCAAGATGTCATCTTTAGACGCATCGACAGATACTTCTAATTTGCCACGAAGTTTACCGTTCACTTGAACCACGATGGTTTGGGTATTACGGGTTAATGCAGACTCATCAACGCTTGGGAACTGAGCAGAAGTTAACTCAATACCAAACTGCGCCAATAGAGTCTGGCTTAAGTGTGGTGCAAATGGTGCAAGCAACGTTAAAAGCGTAATGATCGATTCACGTGCAACCGCCACGTCATTGTCATCTTTCGCTTCAAACTTGTTGTTTGCGTTCAGAAGTTCCATCATTGCTG
The DNA here is from genome assembly GCF_002381195.1 of Acinetobacter sp. UBA3461. NCBI lineage: Bacteria > Pseudomonadati > Pseudomonadota > Gammaproteobacteria > Moraxellales > Moraxellaceae > Acinetobacter > Acinetobacter sp. UBA3461. The sequence continues at coordinate 157,326 of NZ_DFRO01000042.1, forward strand.
CAATCGCAGTGTTAAATGCATGACGACGTTCGATGTCATCACCCACTTTTTGGATGGTTTCATGCGTTTTACGGCGTAAGTCTTGCGCAGCAGTTGAAAGCGATGCTTTGTCGATAGTTGCAGCAGCATTACCTTGTTCAAGGAAGCCGGTTGCCAGACGCCATACACGTTTCAAGAAGCGGTTTGCACCTTCAACACCTGCATCAGACCATTCTAACGATTGGTCAGGTGGTGCAGCGAACATCATGAATACACGTGCAGTGTCTGCGCCGTATTGGTCAATAATCGCTTGCGGGTCGATCCCGTTGTTTTTCGATTTCGACATCTTCTCTTGACCGCCAACGACAACGTCTTGACCATCTTCTTTGTATTTCGCAGAAGTGATACGACCTTTTTCGTCTTTTTCAAGCTCGATGTCCGCAGGGTTGAACCATGTTTTCTTACCTGATTCCGCTTCGCGGTAATACGTATCAGCAAGCACCATACCTTGGGTTAACAAGTTAGTGAACGGTTCGTTACCTTGTACCACACCTTCATCACGCATCAATTTGTGGAAGAAACGTGCATAAAGCAAATGTAGAATCGCGTGTTCAACACCACCGATGTATTGATTGACAGGAAGCCAGGTTTGACCCGCGTCAGGTTTCACCATGCCATCGGTAAAGTCTGGAGATGCATAACGTGCATAGTACCAAGATGATTCTACGAAAGTATCCAAGGTATCTGTTTCACGACGCGCGTCGCCACCACAGCAAGGACATTTGGTTTCGTAGAACTCAGGCATTTTGTTCAATGGGTTGCCTGAACCGTCTGGCACCACATCAGTTGGAAGTACAACAGGAAGTTGATCTTCTGGCACTGGCACTTGACCACAAGTGTCACAGTTAATCATTGGAATTGGACAACCCCAATAACGCTGACGAGAAACACCCCAGTCACGTAAACGGAATTGAACTTTAACGTTTGCAAGGCCTTGTGGCTCAAGTTTCGCTAAGAATGCATCAAATGCGCCTTGGAAGTCTAAACCGTCAAATTCACCTGAATTGACCAGTTTACCTTCTTTCGAACCGTACCATTCTTGCCATTGAGTCGCATCAAAGTCTGCATCATCTGCGCCTTTTGCATCAATCACTTGCTTGATGGTCAAGCCATATTTATTGGCAAATTCGAAGTCACGTTCATCGTGTGAAGGCACCGCCATCACCGCACCTGAACCGTAAGACATAAGAACGTAGTTGGCGATCCAAACTGGAACTTCTTCACCAGTTACAGGGTGCTTAACTGACAAACCTGTTGCCATGCCTTTCTTCTCGGCAGTCGCTAGATCCGCTTCTGCCACAGAACCCATACGGCATTTTTCAATGAATGCTTGAAGCTCAGGATTGTTTTCAGCTGCTTTTAACGCCATTGGGTGTTCTGCTGCAACTGCAACATAAGTCACACCCATTAAAGTGTCGGCACGTGTGGTGAATACGGTTAAACCATCTGCATACACGTTAGGATTTGCTGAAGGGAAGGTGATTTCCATACCTTGTGAGCGACCAATCCAGTTACGTTGCATGGTCAACACTTGTTGTGGCCAACCGTCTTTGAGTGTGTCTAAATCGTCTAATAATTCTTGCGCATAGTCAGTAATGCGGAAGTAGTACATTGGAATATCACGTTTTTCTACCAATGCACCTGAACGCCAGCCACGACCATTTTCAACCTGTTCGTTTGCAAGAACCGTTTGATCCACTGGATCCCAGTTCACGGTTGAAAGCTTACGGTAGATCAGACCTTTTTTATAAAGCTGAACGAATAACCATTGTTCCCAGCGGTAGTATTCAGGTGTGCAGGTTGCGAATTCGCGATCCCAGTCCACTGCAAGACCTAACTTTTTCAACTGATTACGCATGTAATCAATGTTTTCAAAGGTCCATTTTGCAGGTGCAACCTGATGCGCAATTGCTGCGTTTTCAGCAGGTAGGCCAAAAGCGTCCCACCCCATTGGTTGAAGCACAGTTTCACCTTTTAAACGGTGGAAACGGCTGATCACGTCACCAATCGTATAGTTACGCACATGACCCATATGCAGTTTGCCACTTGGGTAAGGGAACATCGAGAGGATATAACGACGTGGACCTTCTACAGTGTCGGCAACTTTAAAGGCTTTCTGCGATTCCCAGTCCTGTTGGACTTGAGGCTCAATCGCACTGGCTTGGTATTCTGAGTCAATGTGAGTAGTCATATACGTAATACAAGAGAACGGTTAAAAAATTATGAGGCACAGCATAGCGCAAAATGCACTTATAGTGAATTTTGCACTCACATTTCCCGAAGAAAAAACGACTGTCCTATTAGAGGGATGCCTTATAAAGCGACTGCACGCTTTTTAGATTGTTGCAAGGCTTCGTTCGCTTCGCGTTGCTGCTGGTCTTGATTCGCTGGAGCTTGAGGCGATTGTTGCAGCTGTTCTTGAGATGCGTGCTCAGTTTGTTCAGCAGGTTCAGTATTTCTAGGAGGGGTTGGGGCTGAATTTTTCCAGCCATAAGTTTCTACTTTACCTGCTTTTTTTGCATTTTTTGGCGGTGGTGTTTTGGTGTAATGCGTTACTCCCTTGGCATCGACCCATTTATAGTATTGATTTGCCATGGTATTTCCACTCATAAAACAGAGTAGAAGGGTGTTTGTTAACATGGCAAACAGTGAACGTCTCATGGTCATCAATCCTTTGCAGTTTCAGCATTCAGGTTGTGCATATTGTAGTCAGTTTAAATAATTAAAGGAGTATTTTTATCGACTTTTCGTAATAAATGCAGAGAAAGCTAATTGAAGAAAATATAAACAGACCAATAAGTAAATTTATTTATAAACATTAAAGTCAAAAAATAGAAAAATTCATTCATTTTTTTTATATAAGGCATACTAAAATTTTATAGAAATAAATATTTATCATAATGATTTTATTAAATATTTTTGTTGAATAAAGAAGGTGTGTAAAGCTATATCTTTAATAAAAGTTTAGAAAAACAGCAAAAAACCTATAAGCTAGATGAAACAGAGTGTTTTTTGAACTTGACTTTACAGACTGAAAACACAAGAATGCTGCAATAGTTTTATATGCCTTAGATCGATCACCCTTCGAATAAGTGTCATTTCATGCAGTGGGCGATTTCTCTAGCCGAGAAATTGAACAAAGCTAAGCAAAATATGTTTATCCCAACATGTTTTAGGTCTTGTATTGCTCGAACAGTAAAGAGACCAGATTTTTTTCCTATTGCTATGAAAACTATGAAATTTATGTGCTATAACAGTGCAGACAGTTAATGAATGAACACTGCAAATGCCTCCCATTTGTGCAGTGAATAATATTAGGGTGAATCACGTTGGAACTTTTATCTGGTGGTGAAATGCTCGTTCGCGCATTAGCGGATGAAGGCGTTGAACATGTTTTTGGATATCCAGGCGGCGCAGTTCTACATATCTACGACGCGCTATTTCAACAAGACAAAATTAATCATTACCTCGTACGTCACGAACAAGCTGCCGGCCATATGGCAGATGCATACTCGCGCGTAACAGGTAAAACTGGTGTCGTGCTTGTGACATCAGGTCCGGGCGCAACCAATACTGTAACCCCAATAGCAACAGCTTATATGGATTCCATTCCAATGGTGATCCTGTCTGGTCAGGTTGCAAGTCACTTAATTGGTGAGGATGCGTTCCAGGAAACGGACATGGTCGGTATTTCCCGTCCGATTGTGAAGCACAGCTTCCAGGTTCGTCATGCCAGTGAAATTCCGGCAATTATCAAAAAAGCATTCTATATCGCTGCTTCTGGTCGTCCAGGTCCAGTCGTTGTTGATATTCCGAAAGATGCGACCAATCCAGCAGAGAAATTTGCTTACGAATATCCTGAAAAAGTGAAAATGCGTTCGTATCAGCCACCATACCGTGGTCATTCAGGTCAAATCCGTAAAGCGATTGACGAACTGATTCATGCTAAACGCCCGGTGATTTATTCTGGCGGTGGTGTGGTTCAAGGCAATGCTTCAGCACAATTGACTGAACTTGCACATCTGTTGGGCTTCCCAGTAACCAATACCTTGATGGGTCTTGGTGCATTCCCGGGCGATGATCCACAGTTCCTGGGCATGCTCGGTATGCACGGTACTTATGAAGCCAACATGAGCATGCACAATGCAGACGTGATTCTGTGTATCGGTGCGCGTTTCGATGACCGTGTAACCAATAATCCTGCGAAATTCTGTCCAAATGCCAAAGTCATTCACATTGATATTGACCCAGCGACAATTTCTAAAACCATCATGGCGCACATTCCAATCGTGGGTGCAGTAGAACCTGTATTAAACGAAATGCTGAACCAGCTGAAACAGATGAATGTGTCCAAGCCAAATCCTGAAGCGATCGCGGCATGGTGGAAGCAAATTGATGAATGGCGTCAAGTGAACTGCTTGAAGTTTGATCTACCGACTGATGGTTCGATGAAGCCTCAACAAGTAGTTCGTGCGCTCGACAAAGTGACCAATGGCGAAGCGATCATCACCTCTGACGTGGGTCAGCACCAGATGTTCGGTGCATTGCACTACCGCTACAAGCGTCCACGTCAATGGATCAATTCAGGTGGTTTAGGGACGATGGGTGTAGGTCTGCCATATGCAATGGCGGCTAAGCTTGCATTCCCGGATCAGCAAGTGGTGTGTATCACTGGTGAAGCATCGATCCAGATGTGTATCCAGGAGCTTTCAACCTGTAAGCAATACGGCTTGAATGTGAAAATTCTGTGCCTGAACAACCGTGCATTGGGTATGGTAAAACAGTGGCAGGATATGAACTATGAAGGTCGTCACTCTAGCTCTTATGTAGAGTCATTGCCAGACTTTGCAAAATTGATGGAAGCGTATGGTCATGTTGGTATTCAGATTGATCATGCAGATGAGCTTGAGTCTAAGCTTGAAGAGGCGATGGCCATCAATGATAAGTGCGTATTTATTAACGTAATGGTTGATCGCTCTGAGCACGTTTATCCGATGCTTATTGCAGGTCAGTCAATGCAGGATATGTGGTTGGCAAAAGGGGAGCGCACAGCATGAGACATATCATCTCTGTACTTGTTGAAAACGAAGCAGGCGCGCTTTCCCGTTTAGTGGGTTTATTCTCACAACGTGGCTACAATATCGAAACATTGAACGTTGCGCCAACTGAAGATCCAACACTTTCTCGTTTGACATTGACCACTTATGGCGATGATCACAAGATCGAACAAATTACTAAACAGCTGAATAAATTAGTTGAAGTGGTAAAAGTAGTGGATCTGTCAGAAGGTGCGCATATTGAACGTGAACTGATGCTCATTAAAGTCAAAGCACTCGGTTCATCGCGTGATGAAATCAAACGTACTGCCGATATTTTCCGTGGTCAGATTGTTGATGTAACACCAACGACTTATACCATTCAAATTGCAGGTACAACTGAAAAGGTGGATGCGTTTATTGATGCACTTGCAGAACATACCATTTTAGAAGTGGTTCGTTCAGGTGTTTCGGGTATCGCACGCGGCGAAAAAGTACTGACAATCTAATTTTAAAGTATTTCCTCATCCTAAAAAGAAGGGGGTATCAGGCAGTGTAAATACAAGATTCACTGCCTGGTTAAACAGACAAACAAGCATTAAGCGGAGACAGCAATGCAAATTTTTTACGATAAAGACTGCGACTTATCTATCATCCAATCTAAGAAAGTAGCGATCATTGGTTATGGTTCACAAGGTCACGCGCACGCGCTTAACCTTAAAGATTCTGGTGTAGACGTAACTGTAGGTCTTCGCGCTGGTTCTACTTCTTGGAAAAAAGCTGAAAACGCTGGTCTTAAAGTTGCTGAAGTTCCTGCTGCTGTTGCTCAAGCTGACGTAGTGATGATCTTGACTCCAGACGAGTTCCAAGCACAACTTTATCGTGACGTAATCGAGCCAAACATCAAAGAAGGCGCGACTCTTGCATTTGCTCACGGTTTCTCTGTTCTTTACAACCAGGTTGTTCCACGTGCTGATCTTGACGTAATCATGGTTGCGCCTAAAGCGCCTGGTCACACTGTGCGTTCTGAATATCAACGTGGTTCAGGTGTTCCTGACCTAATCGCTATTCATCAAGATGCTTCTGGTAACGCTCGTAACGTTGCGCTTTCTTATGCATCAGGTGTTGGTGGCGGCCGTACAGGTATCATCGAAACTTCTTTCCGTGAAGAAACTGAAACTGACTTATTTGGTGAGCAAGCAGTTCTTTGTGGTGGTGCTGTTGAATTGGTTAAAATGGGCTTCGAAACTTTGGTTGAAGCTGGTTATGCGCCTGAAATGGCATACTTCGAATGTCTACACGAACTTAAATTGATCGTTGACTTAATGTTCGAAGGCGGTATCGCAGACATGAACTACTCAGTATCTAACAACGCTGAATACGGCGAATATGTAACTGGTACTGAAGTTATTAACGAACAGTCTCGTGAAGCAATGCGCAATGCGCTTAAACGTATTCAATCAGGCGAATACGCGAAGATGTTCATCCAAGAAGGCGCGTTGAACTACCCATCTATGACTGCACGTCGTCGTCAAAATGCTGCTCACGGTATCGAAGTAACGGGTAACAAACTTCGTGCGATGATGCCTTGGATTCAAGCAAACAAAATCGTAGACAAAGAAAAGAACTAAGTTCTAATTTCTAAGTCGAAAAGCCCTTGTTTTTAACAGGGGCTTTTTTGATGTCTTGTAAAAAACAAAACTGATTTATTTGAGTTGAACTTCATGCCTCAAATAGATGAAAACAGTGTGCTTTCACTTCTTATACTTCATTCAAAGCAGTACTTTGTCTCCTTACACTTCGTACAAAACAGTATTTTGTACTCTTTCATACCTTGGACTCAAGCAAACAAGATCATTATAAAGCGTAAAACTAATTTCTCAGATTATTTGATTTGAAGGAAAAAATCCCTCAAATTGAATGGTGTTTTCATATTTTTATTTTTAGAAATGTAAATTATTGGGTTTAAAAATAATTAATTATTTATTGATTATTAATTTTCTTTGATAAGTTGGAAATGTGGATAATTAGATCTAAGGGTGGATTATACTAAGTTAATAAATAAAATTAAGATAAAATAAGTTATAGAAAGATAATGGTTTATATGATTAATTGAAAATTATTCTTAAGTATTAACAGGTCTTAAAAAATCAGGAGCAATTAAATTTTTTATATTTAAAATGAAAAATAATTTAATTATTTTAATATAAAGTTAATTGAATTATTATTTGAAATGAATTTATATCCAGTAAAATTATCGTAAAATTTAAGGTTGAATAAATTTGTATAGAAAAAGAAATAAAAGTCATTAATTATGATACAAGTATTAAAATAGTGAAAAATAATTTATTAAGTTATTGATTGTAAAAATTTAATTATTTATATTGAATGGTTTTTTGATGA